>PXFI01000074.1 GCA_003564295.1 Gemmatimonadota bacterium
ATGACGTGGGAGGACTACCGTCCGATCCCCGGCGTGGCCTGGGCGGATTCACTAACGGCCTCCGAAAGGACCATCAGGATTGCCCTGCTCGCGGCGGATTTCCCGAACCAGGAGTTCGTGATGACGCTGCCGCGGCACTCCGACCCCTTCGGCAATCCGCAGTTCGACCCTGTCAGCCGGGAAGAGATCCCGCAGTACTATGCGTACTTCTGGAACACCCCGAACGAGCACAACCGGGGTCACACACTGCACGAGTACTGGATGGAGGCTTCGGGCGGCCGGATCGGAGTCGAGCTGGTGCCCTTCGGTCCATACCGCATGGACCACCACTACTACCAGTACTTCGCCCGGTCTACCGATGACGTTCCTGGCCACCTCCAGCACGTGCGTGAGATGGAGGACGCCATGCCCGCCAACCGGGAGCTGGTGGCCAAGTGGCAGGCGGATGCGGGCGAGGATATCCGAGAGGGTTTCAATCTCATCATGCACATGTACGCGGGCTACGATGAGACCACCACGTGGCAGGAGTTCGGCGAGATGATGTTCCAGACCCGGGACGACATCACGCCGGAGTGGGGGAACCCCGACCCGGAGAAGCCACGCTGGGTAGGGACGCGCTACATCGACTGGACCAGCTGGCTGGCGGGCACCTGGCTCTGGGCGAACTCGGCCATGACCACCGCCGAGAGCTCCGGTGCGATCCGGCACGAGATCTCCCACGCCGCCTTTCGCATCGGTGACAACAACAACAATCCCTACGTCCAGCCGTATCGGCGCGTGGGATCGGGCCCGTTCGACATCATGGACCGGGGCTCGTTCAACGGTCCGGGGGGACCCCACAAGCGCTATATCATCCCGGTGATCGCCGGCGGCGCCATGCCCGCCGGGGTCATGCTGCGCCAACGCATCTACTTCGAATTCATCGATGACGACGGCGTCCTCGATCTCAACCGCGAGGGACTGGCGGGTTCCGGCCTGGCAGTAGCCCAGGTGAGCGCACGCAACGTCGAGCCGCTGCCGGGTACGTTCGGCGGGATCATCGTCCGCCTGGACGGGGAGGAGCCGCGAGACCGCACGCCCCCGGAAGACCCGGTCGTCAACCCCCTGTCCTCGGGTGTACCGGACTATGACAACTACACCCTGGAGGTGGTGCAGCGCACCGGTTACGACTCGTTCATCCCGGACAACGGCGTGCTGATCGCCAAGAACAAGGACCGGGCGAGCAACACGGGTGGCCCAAACGGGTTCTCCGTGTTCAACTGGGTGATCGACGCCAACCCGGGAGACATCAACGTCGTGGACTTCTACCGCCCCGACGGCACACCTGTCATGCGTACGATTGCCGACTACCGCCAGCTCAACAACGCCCTGTTCCACGCCGGGGAGAACTCGGGAAGCCAGAACGAGTGGACGGATCCATATAACCGGCTCCACTTCTACATCGTGGACCTCCACTTCACGGCGGACAGCGTGCGCTACTACACCCTGGGGGTCCGCTCCCTGGACGGTTCCGGCCCCCATGAGCGCGGGGTGGAGCTTGCTCCTCCGGCAGACGACGGAGCCCGGCTCGGCAGGGATGGTACGGTCACCTTCACCCTGACCAACACCGGGCAGGCCGCACCCACGGAGCCGGCGTTGCACCCTCAAGACGCCACGCCGTTCCTTGCCAACGACATCTACCGCCTGAGCGCCTGGGTCGAGGGGGAAGGCTGGTCGGTGCAGCTGTCAAACTCGCTGGCGGCCCTGCCGTTCGGCGATTCACAACCGGTGCCCGTCCATGTGGGATACACCCGGAACGCCGACCGGTCCGCCAGGGTCTGGCTACGGGCCACCTCGGAGAGCAGCGGGCAGGTGACCACCGTAGCGACCTACGACGTGCACCGGTGAGCTCCCCGGCGACAGCTTAGCCCCGTGGCTCCGTCGCGTTTCGTCGTCTCGGGTCACCGGCAGAGCGGTGGGCCACTCAGCCAGAAAGCCAGGGCCGAACCCGAGAGACGCCGCAGGAGCGGTGGGGGGGAGCGAGGTCCGGATGATTCGGAAGCTCCTCTGTGACAACGACAACGAACGGCGACCACCAAATGACCACCTGGAATATCGACCCGGCTCACACGACGTTGGGGTTCTCAGCCCGGCACATGATGATCACCACGGTCAAGGGGAGGTTCGGGGAGCTTGAAGGGACCGTGACCATGGACGATGGCGACCCCGCCCGCTCCTCGGCGGAGGTGACCATCCGGCCCTCCTCCATCGACACCCGGAACGAGCAGCGGGACAAGCACCTCCGCTCGGCGGACTTCCTGGACGTGGAGAACCATCCCATCATCACATTCCAGAGCACCGGCATCCAGGGGAACCCGGCGAGCCCGGGGGATTCCTTTGTCCTACAGGGAGACCTCACCATCCGGGGTGCCACCAGGCCCGTGACCCTGGAAGCCACCTACGAGGGGGAGGGGAAGGATCCCTGGGGCGGTACCCGCAGGAGCTTCGGCGCAACCGGGAAGATCGACCGGCGAGAGTTCGGCCTCACCTGGAACCAGGCCCTGGAAACGGGGGGCGTCCTGGTGTCCAACGAGGTCAAGATCGACATCGACGTGCAGCTGGTGGGGGAGGGCTGAGGCAGCCGCTTACTCACGAACGGGCCCAGGGTTCTGCCCACGTCCCCCGGAGCCAAGGCCGGTTGTTTCGGCATGATCCAGGTCCGGAGGATGGGATGGCCCCGCTCGGGAAGCCTCCTCAGGGTCCCAGGCTCTCAGGAGGCACATCCCCGGGCCTTCCCGCCACCCCTCCCCCTGGCCCGCCCAAGCGAGAATGGGGAAATCCGCCGCCGAGGACGACTTGTCCGAAGAGTCCCGGAGCATTACGAATGGGCCGTCGCAAAGAACGCTGTCCCTTCAAGAGCCTCAAGCCGTTTGAGACAAAATCATGAGACGCATCGTCAGTTCAGCCATTGGCGCCCTCGCGGTCTTCGCCGCATGCCAGCCCACCCCCGAGCCGCCCGAAACCGTCCTGGACGGGGTCGTGACCCTGTACGACGAGATCTTCTACGACGTGCCCGAAGTGCCTCGCTGGTGCGAAAGGCTTGGACTTGAGCCGTTGCGGGTCGATATCGGAGACTGCGGGCTGTACGTGGAGGTGGAGGGCCAGGGAATGCCCATGGTCCTCCTCCATGGTGGGCCGGGGGGGACCCACCACTACTTCCACCCCCACTTCTCCCGGGCCGCCGAGTTCTCCCAGGTCATATACTACGACCAACGAGGGTGCGGGCTGTCGGACTGGGAGCCCGGCGAGGGATACACCATAGGGCAGGCGGTGGAGGATCTGGAGCGTCTCCGTCAGGCCCTTGGACTCCAGCAATGGGTTGTGGTGGGGTTCTCCTATGGCGGGCTCGTGGCCCAGCTCTATGCCACGGAGTACGAGGAGAACCTGGCGGGGCTCGTCCTCGTGGCATCGGCCGTGGATCCCCGCATCCCGCTACAGCCTACGCGCCAATACGACTTCATCAGCGACGAAGAGCGGGACCGTATGCAGGAAATCAACGA
>PXFI01000052.1 GCA_003564295.1 Gemmatimonadota bacterium
ATCCGTCCGAAGGTGAAAGAGTTCCGGGCGCGGTTCGCCCACAAGCTTCGAAGCTCCCGGATGGCACGCGAGGGAGAAGAATGGGAAGAGGCTTCTCACCCAAAGCCCTCGCACCCATCGGTTCCCCAGGAGGCCGGCATAATGGCCGATGTCCCGGACAGCGAGGGCCACCCTCTCCTCACGGACGAGGAGACAGGCCTGCCCAACAAGCTTCATTTCAGTACCGTGTTCGACTTCCTCTTCGCTTTCGGCGCCCGCGGAATTCCGGTGACCTTGATTCTCCTGGAGGTAGAGGGCTTTCCGGGATGGAGGAGCGAAAGAGATCCACCCGAGGTCCGGCGGGTCTGCCGCTGGCTTGGGGAACTTCTTTCCTCTTGTGTTCGCCGGTCGGATCTGGCGGCTCGCTTGGGTGACACCCGGTTCGGGCTGATCCTGGTTGACTGCAACCTGGCGGGGGGGCGCCTGGTGGCGGATCGGCTCGACCTCCTCCTGGATCCCGTCCGGGAGGCCACCGGCCTGCGGTTCAGCCTTGGAGTAGCTGCGTACCAGGATGAGATGGCTCGGTCCGGGGAGCTCATGGGCGGTGCCGAGAGCGCTCTCCGTAGCGCCCGGTCACTGGGTGGCGACAGGGCGGGGTTTCACCGTTGAGCCATGACCAGGAGATGAATCCATGAGGGTCTCCACCACGGTCTCCGTTCTCGTTCTCCTCCTGGCGGTGTCCTTCAATCCCGGGGAGGCCCAGGAGGTCCGGGTCATGAGCTTCAACGTCCGCTACGGTACGGCGCCCGATGGCGAGAACGCCTGGCCTCTACGGAGAGGACTCTTGGAGGAAGTAGTGCGAGACTTCGGTCCGGACGTCATGGGAGTCCAGGAGGCCCTTCATTTCCAGCTGGAGGAGATGTCCGAGTTCTTTCCGGAGCTGGACTGGATAGGCGTGGGCCGGGATGACGGTGGAAGGGCCGGAGAGTACTCGGCAATCTTCTTCAAAAGGTCCCGGTTGGAGCTCCTGGAGGAGGGCACCTTCTGGTTCTCCGATACACCGGAGGTTCCGGGCTCCATGACATGGGGCAATCAACTGCCACGCATCTGCACATGGGGGCGCTTCCGGGACCGGGCCGACGGAAGAACATTCGCCGTGTTCAACCTCCACTGGGACCACCGGTCCCAGTCTTCCCGGGAGGAGGGCGCAGTCCTGCTTCTCCAGCGGATCCGGGAGCGAACCGCCGCGGCGGGTCCTGGGGAGGGGATCCTGGTGACGGGGGACTTCAACGCCGGCGAGGACAATCCGGCCTTTCGAGCCCTTCTGGAGGCGGAAGACCCGGCCCTCCTGGACACTTTTCGCGTCCTTCATCCGGATGCCCTGGAGGTGGGGACCTTTCACGGATTCAGGGGCGGCTCCGGAGGGGAGAAGATCGATGCCATCCTGGCGGACCCGGGGTGGGTCGTGCTGGAAGCCGAAATCCTGCGTACCAGATCCGGCCATCTCTTTCCATCGGACCACTACCCGGTAACGGCCGTCCTTGCTCGCAAAGACCGCTGAAGTCAGTCCGGTGGTGTTGACAGGCCCTGTCTCCTACCTTGTGGCGGAAGGTTCCACCCCTCCCTGGAGGAGCCATGTCACTGTCGAGCCGCCGTCACTTCCTCTTCCGCCTGATGGGGGGCGCAGCTGCGACCCTGGGGGCTCCCGCCTGGGTCTCGGCCGCCACCTCGGTTGTGGATCGGGACCAACGGGCGGTCCCGGGTATCGGAATTGGCCCGGGCCCCTTTCCGGAGCTTCCGGCCGGCGGTGCACCTGACGACGAGGCCTACTGGGCCAGGGTGAAAGAGCTCTTTCCCCTGGCTCCCGGGCTCATCCTCATGAACGCCGCCAACCTCTGCCCGTCGCCGTACGTGGTGCAGGAGGCCGTGTTCGCCCACACCAGGGATGTGGACCGGGATGCCTCCTTCCAGAACCGGGAGAAGTTTGAAGCCCTGAGGGAGGATGCCCGGACCGATCTTGCGGCCTATGTGGGTGTCCCCCCTGAGGAGATGGCCATCAACAGGAACACCTCTGAGGGCAACAACACGGTGGTGAACGGGTTGGACCTGGGGCCGGGAGACGAGGTGGTCTTGTGGGACCAGAACCATCCCACGAACAACGTGTCCTGGGACGTCAGGTCCCGGCGCCGGGGGTTCACGGTCAGGAGGGTGGCCACGCCGCCGGGGGCCGGTGACCCCCGGGAGCTGGCGGAGCCGTTCCTCAGGGCTCTGACCCCCCGAACGCGGGTGCTGGCCTTCAGCCACCTGTCCAACGTGTCCGGCGTCCTCTTGCCGACCCGGGAGCTCTGTCAAGCCGCCCGCGAACGGGGGGTGCTGACCCTGGTGGACGGGGCCCAGACTTTCGGGGCCTTCAAGCTGGATCTCCGTGACCTGGGATGCGACGTGTTCACGGCCAGCTCCCACAAGTGGCTCATGGGCCCCAAGGAAGCCGGGATCATGTGCGTCCGGGCCGAGGTCCAGGACCGGATCTGGCCCAGCGGAGTGGGTGTGGGGTGGGAGCGGGCTCTGGAGAGGGGGGCCCAGAAGTTCGACAATCTGGGCCAACGGGACGACGCTGCGGTGGTCTCCATGGCCACCGCTGTGGCGTTCCACCAAGCACTGGGGTTGGAGGCGGTGGAAGGTCGGATGCGCTACCTCGCCTCCAGGGTGATGGAAGCCGTGGATGTCCGGTTCCCCCGGGCTCGGATGCACACTCCCCGGCCGGTGGAGTCCCGGGGAGGGGTGGTGGTCTTCGGCCTGCCGGGTGTGGATCACGATGCGGCCTACCGGGGAGTGTACAGGAGCCACCACGTGGGGTGCGCGGCCATGACCGGCGAGTTCGAGGGGATCCGCCTTTCTCCCCATGTCTACAACACCCTGTGGGAGGTGGAGACGGCTGTGGAGGCCCTGGCGGCTCATGCCTGAGCCGGGCAGGGGCCTCAGGGACCTGGGTACCCCTCGCCCCGGGGTGGACGAGCGAGACATGGTGTTCTCCAGGGCTCTCCTGGTGCCGGGGACGGAGCGGTACGAGGAATACTACCGGGCGCGGCCCCAGTGCAGGGAGAAGGACGAGATCTTCCGGAAGGAGCCGGGGCTCCTGGCTCCGGGAACTGCCTACTTCCACCCCCTGGGCTTCGCCGCCGCCCATGCCGCCTTCTGGGCCGTGGAGAAGCTCAGGCCTTTCGTGGAGGGCGAGGGGGACGGAGGCCGTGCGGCGCCTTTGGAATTGCTGAGGGAGGCGACCCCGGGCATGAGTGGCGAGGCGGCCCCCGAAGGGTGGGCCCGGGTGCCTTCGGATCCAGGAGAGGTGACCTCCTTTTTAAAGGCGTGGGCCCTGAAGTTGGGGGCCCACTCCGTGGGGGTGACGGTCCTCCGGGAGTACCATCTCTACACCCACGTTGGCCGGGGATCCGATTACGGGAAGCCAGTGGAGCTGGGCCACACCCACGCCCTGGCCCTGACGGTGGAGATGGACAGGCAGATGGTGGACCGGGCGCCCGGGAGCCCCACGGTCATGGAATCGGCCCGCCAGTACCTCAGCTCCGGGGTCATGGCGGTGCAACTGGCCGACACCATCCGGCGCCTGGGCTACCGGGCCCGGGCCCACATTGACGGGAGCTACCGGGTCATCTGCCCTCTGGTGGCGAAGGACGCGGGCCTGGGGGAGATCGGGCGCATGGGGCTCCTCATGACGCCTCGCCTGGGGCCCAGGGTCCGGATTGCCGTGGTGACCACGGACCTGCCCCTGGTGCCGGATGTGCCGGTGCGGGACCTGACCGTCATCGACTTCTGCCTCCGATGCCGGAAGTGCGCCGACGCATGCCCGAGTCGGGCCATCCCTCTCGGCGACCCGGAGGAGGACGAGAAGGGGGTGCTGCGGTGGAAGGTAGACGCCGAGGGTTGCTTCACCCTCTGGGCCAAGCTGGGGACCGACTGCGCCCGGTGCATGGCCGTCTGCCCGTATTCCCACCCTGACACCCTCCTGCACAACCTCGTTCGCTGGGGGATACGGAAGAACGCCCTCTTTCGCCGGATGGCGGTGTGGATGGACGACCTGGTTTACGGGCGCTGCCCTAGCCTGAAACCCCAGCCCGCCTGGATGAGATGATATCCACTCCCTCCACTACCCGGTCCACCTCCTGGGCGTTGGTGTACACGCTGATCCCGGCCCGGACCATCCCGTCGGGACCGAGCCCCAGCCGCCGGGCCAGGGTGGCGGCGTAGAAGTCGCCGTGGGAGAGGAAGGCGCCCTGCTCCTCGGCCAGCCGGGAAGACACGTCTCGTGGGCTCTTCCCGTCCACAGTGAAGGATAGGGTGGGAGCCCGGTCCTGGCCCGGGGGAGGGCCGTAGAGTCGGACGCCCGGCATGGCCGCCAGACCGTTCCACAGCCGTTCCAGGAGTGCTGCTTCCCGAGGGACCAACTCCGTGAAGAATGCGTCCAGGAGAGCCCTCCGGGCCGAGGGATCGGCATGGGGCTCTCTGCCCAGGGAGCCTCCGTCGGCAGCCAAGCCTGCCAGGAAGTCCACCGCCGCCGTGCTCCCCGCCATCCCCTCGGCGTTCACCGTTCCCAGCTCGAACCTTTCCGGGCCCTGGTTGGGCGCCGACTCCACCTTGGGCACATCCAGATTCTCCAGGAGGTCGCCCCGAAGCCATAGGACGCCCATGTGAGGCCCGTAGAACTTGTAAGGGGAGCAGGCCAGGAAGTCGCAGTGGAGCTCCCCCACCCGGATCCGCCGGTGGGGCGCCAGGTGGACGGCGTCCACGAAGACCCGGGCTCCCGCCTCTCTGGCCATGCGAGCCAGGGGCGCCACATCCGTGAGGGTACCTATGGCGTTGGAGGCGGCCCCCAGGGCCACCAGGCGAGTCCGGGGCCCCAGGAGCTCGGGGAACCGTTCCAGGTCCAGAGTTCCCGTTTCGGGGATCAGGGGAAGGGTGCGGATCGTCACGCCCCGCTCCTCCTCCAACGCCTTCCAGGGATCCACGTTGGCGTGGTGGTCGAGCTCGGTGACCACGATCTGGTCACCGGGGGCCATCTCCCGCCCCAGAGCTCTGGAAAGCTGGTAGGTGAGGGTCGTCATGTTGGGCCCAAAGACGATCTCCTCGGCCCGGGCACACAGGAGGTCCGCCATGGCCTCCCTGGCCTGCTGCCGGACCCGCTCCGTTTCGGCGGAGGTGGAGAAGGCCCAGTGGGCGTTGGCGTTGCTGTGAAAGAGATAGTGGGCCATGGCCGCGGGCACCTGTTCCGGTACCTGGGTCCCCCCCGGCCCGTCGAAGTAGGCCACGGGATGGCGGCCGTGGATGCGGCGGAGGGCCGGAAAGCGGGAGCGGATCTGGTCGGTGGGGGCCAAAGGCATAGGGTCCTCGAGAGTCTTGTTTTCGGGTGCGTCGGTTTCGTTCCCCCGGCACTTGATGCAGAGCGGGAAAAGGCGCATTCTACCAGCCATGAACGAACTGAACAAATCGCCCCGACGGCCATGGCTATCCACCGCCCTCTGGATCCTGGCGGTGGTCCTCATGCTTTCCTCTGCCGTGTACCAGCGGCGGACCGGTCCTTCCTACCCCCTCCGGGGGGAGTTCGAGGTCGCCGGTGAGACCTACGCCCACCGGTTGGTGCGGACCCACGAGACCACGGAGGCGGCGGTGGTGAGGGTCCCGCGGCCTCCGGACGTGGATGGGGGCAGGCTCTACGTCAAACGGTACCCGACCGAGGATCCGTTCACTCCCACTCCTTTGGAGGTGCAGGAGGACGAGCTTCTGGGGGTCCTGCCCCTGGCGCCAGCCGCAGGGAAGCTGGAGTACGTCCTGGCCCTGGAGGCTCCGGAGGGCCTCGTCCGGGTGCCGGTTGAGGGGACGGCCATTCTGCGCTATAAGGATCCCGTCCCTTCGTCGATCCTGGTTCCCCACGTGATCCTCATGTTTCTGGCCATGCTCCTGGGGGTTCGGGTCGCTCTGGGCGCCCTCGTCCATCCGGTGCGGATCCGGCGGTGGGCCTGGGTCACCCTGGGGCTCATGACCATGGGAGGGATGATTCTGGGGCCCATCGTGCAGAAGTACGCCTTCGGGGCGTACTGGACAGGGTGGCCCCTGGGCACGGACCTTACCGACAACAAGACCCTGGTCATGTGGGTCGTGTGGATCGTGGCGGTCCTCGTCCTATGGAAGCGGCCGGCGCCCAGGGACTGGGTTGGGCGGGGGGCCGTCCTGCTGGCGGGTCTGGTCATGATGGTGGTCTACCTCATTCCCCACAGCGTCCGGGGGAGTGAGCTGGACTGGAGCGAACTGGAGAGAGAGGAGGCCCTGGAGGTCGGCCGCCCGCTCCCCTCCCCGGAGGCGGGCCGGCAGGTTCCGCCAGACCCGGGCGGGTAGCCGCCGGTGGTGCCCTCCGTATCGTCCTGAGCGTTCTTCACACGAAGCCGGTTCCATGGGGCCTGGGGTTTCTTCTCCTTGCCTCGGGCATGCCCATCTATCTCTTCTGGAAGAAGCGCCATGAAGAAAGGCCAGCCGTTGGCTGATGTCCTGAGCCTCTATGTGGCCTGGATGAAGCATGCTCCCCAGGTCGCCTACGACCTCATGGGAAGCAATCTCCTCCATTGCAGGATGGACGATCTCCCCGGCGCCCGGGAGCAGTTGGAGTTGGATGGGTTCAACGAGGAAGGCTACCAGCCCCTGGTTGGGGCCATCGCCGGGCGATATGGGGTGACGCCCGCACAGGTGTCGGTGGCCAACGGAGCTTCCGGGGCGAACTTCCTGGCCTGTGGGGCTATCCTCGCAAGGGGGGACGAGGTGGTGGTGGAACGGCCGGTCTACGATCCCCTCCTGGCGGTCCCTCGGTTCCTGGGGGCAAAGATTGTCCGCTTCGACCGGGTCATGGAGGAGGGTTTTCGGGTGGACCCGGACCGGGTGGCGGCGGCCGTGACCCCCAAGACCCGCCTCATCGTGCTCACGAACCTCCACAACCCCACGGGGGCCCTGGCGTCAAGGGAGAGCCTCACCGCCGTGGGAGAGTTGGCGGATCAGGTGGGGGCCAGGGTCCTGGTGGATGAGGTCTACCTGGAATCGGTTCCCGGGCCGGAGCTTCTGCCTGCCGCCACCATTTCTCCCACCTTCATCACTACCTCAAGTCTCACCAAGGCGTACGGTCTGGCGGGGCTCCGGGCGGGATGGGCCCTCTCCGAGCCGGAGCTGGCGGAGAGGATGCGCCGCGTGCGGGACCTGGTGGATGGGTTAGGTTCCTTTCCGTCGGAGATGCTGGCGTTCCTGGCCTTCCAGAACCTGCCGGCCCTGAGGGAGCGGGCCCGGCGCATCCTGGAGCCGAATTTCCGCGTCCTGAGCGAGTTCATGGAAACCAGGCCCGAGCTGGAATGGGTGCGTCCCTCCGGGGGATCCGTGGCCTTCCCGCGGGTCCAAGGGTTGGAGGACACGTGGTCCTTCGCCAGGCACCTGAGGGAACGCTACGACACGGGAGTGGTGCCCGGCCGCTTCTTCGAGGCGCCGAAACACTTCCGGGTGGCCCTGGGAGGGGAGGGAAAGACCCTTGTGGAGGGCCTGAGGCGTCTCGGTGAAGCGCTCGAGGCTTCGGGCCCCTTCAACAGATGACGGACATGGCAGAGTTGCGGCGTCTGGGCGCGACAGAGATCAGGGTGTCCCCCGTGGGTTTGGGATGCTGGCAATTCTCCGGTGGAAGGGGCCTTATCGGTGGATACTGGGAGGCCCTTTCCCGGGACCGGATCCGGGAGATCGTGGCCACCTCCCTGGCGGGGGGCGTGAACTGGTTCGACACGGCGGAGGCCTATGGTGGTGGGGTGTCGGAGGAGTCTCTGTCGGCAGCCCTGAGGGCGCTTGGGAAGCAACCGGGGGAGGTGGTGGTGGCCACCAAGTGGTGGCCCGTCCTCCGGACGGCCGGAAGCATCACCCGAACCATCGACGAGCGGCTGGAACGTTTGGGGGGCGGCCCCATCGACCTGCACCAGATCCACAACCCTTTCTCCCTGTCCCGCATCCCGGCGGAGATGGCGGCCATGGCGGAGTTGGTAGAGGAGGGGAAGATCAGGGCGGTGGGGGTGAGCAACTACTCTACCGGAATGATGAGGAGGGCCCACCGGGCCCTGGCCAGACGAGGCATCCCGCTGGCTTCGAACCAGGTCCACTACTCCCTCCTCCACCGCAAGGCTGACAGGAGTGGGCTGATCCAGGCCGCCAAGGAGCTGCAGGTCTCCATCATCGCCTACTCTCCCCTGGCCCAGGGCATCCTCACCGGCCGGCACCACGAGGATCCCGGGTTGATCCGTTCCCGCCCCGGCCCTCGGAAGCGAATGCCGGCGTTCCGCCCCCGGGGGCTGGAGCGGAGCCGCCCGCTGGTGGAGGCCCTCCGGGAGATCGGTGGAGTCCACGGGGCCACACCGGCCCAGGTCGCCCTGAGCTGGCTCCTGGGCTTCCACGGCGAAACGGTCCTGGTCATCCCTGGAGCCTCCAGGCCGGACCAGGTGGAGGAGAACCTGGGAGCTCTTCGCGTCACCCTGGGCGAAGAGGAGATGGACCGGCTGGACCGCCTCTCCCGACCCTGAGAGAGTGGGAGGACGTATGTGGCCCCCAAGGCCTCCAACCCCGCGAGCCCGCCTCAACGCAGACGATGATCATCGATGAGGTCCCGGGTGTCTGCGTAGATGAGCCTCCGGATGTGCTTCCGTTCCAGGAACTCATGGGGGAAGCCGAGGTCGATGGCACTGGCCTCGTCCAGGCGGGCCAGGTTCTGCCGGTCCAGGTCCACCTGGAGGGCCCCCAGATTGTCCTCCAACTGCTGGAGGGTCCTGGCGCCCAGTAGAGGTATCATGAGGCCGGGCCGACTCCGTATCCAGGCCACGGCCGCCTGGGTGGGCGTGCACCGGGCCTCCCGGGCCACCGCCACCACCTCCTGGGCGATCCGGAGCATCCTGGGGTCCTGCCCCTTGCTTTCCCTGACGCGGCCCTCCGGGGTAGGGTCCTCCAGGTTGTACTTACCGGTGAGGACGCCGCTTCCCAGGATGCCCCAGGGTGTCACGGCCAGATCCAGGGCTCTGGCCATGGGCAGGAGCTCCCGCTCGGGGGTCCTCTCCACCAGGCTGTACTCGATCTGGAGAGCCACGAAGGGACTCCACCCCCTGAAGTCCGCCAGCGTGTTCGCCCGGGACACGATCCAGGCCGGGGTATCAGAGATGCCCACGTACAGGACCTTTCCAGCTCGGACCAGGTCGTCGAGTCCCCTCATGACCTCATCCACGGGCGTCAGGAAGTCCCAGGCGTGCACCCAGAGGAGGTCGACATAGTCCAGGCGCAGACGACGCAGGCTCCCCTCCAGGGACCGGACCAGATTCTTCCTGTGGTTTCCGGCTCCGTTCGGCTCCCCTTCCCGGTCGAAGAGGGTGTACTTGGTGGCCACCACGAAATGGTCCCGGTCCGAGGCCACGAACTCGCCCACCAGGCGTTCGCTCGTCCCGTCGGTGTAGCGGTTTGCGGTGTCGATGAAATTCCCCCCGGCCTGGGCGTACGCGTCGAAGATCCTCCGGGACTCCGATTTGGATGCGCCCCATCCCCACTCCTCTCCAAAGGTCATGGTGCCAAGGCCCAGCTCCGATACGCGGAGCCCGCTCCGGCCCAGAAGCTTGTAGCGCATGGTGGACCCTTTCTCCTGATGGTTGCAGACGACGGAATCTGGTCGACGAAGCCTCGGCGTGGCTGTCTGAACGAAAGTCCAGTATAGTCAAGGGGGGAGAGCTCGATCCAGGGTCCGGGGGCAAGATGGCCCGCAGGTGGGAGCTTCATGAGAGATCCCGGTGCGAGAAGGGAGGAGCGGTTTGAGAGGAGTGTCGTACGGCGTGCACTGCGCCCTTGCTCTATTCGTGCTCACCATAGCACATGCGTGCGGCAGAGAGGGATTTCCGGAGGAGACAGCTGTGGAGACCGAGGTTCTTTCCTTCCTTGCCCTGGGCGACTCCTATACCATCGGGGAGGGCGTGGACTCCACGGCCCGGTGGCCCGTGGCCTTGGCCAGGGCTCTTCGGGCCTCCCATGTCCCGATCCGGGATCCGGTGGTGGTGGCCCGAACGGGGTGGACGACCCAGGAGCTGGCTGCCGGGATCGATGAGGCCTACGTGAGTGGCACCTACGACCTGGTCTCTCTCCTCATCGGCGTGAACAACCAGTACCGGGGGCGGGAGTTGGAGGAGTACCGTGCCCAGCTCGCCGAGCTCCTGGACCGGGCGGTGGGCTTCGCCGGTGGAGAACCGGCAAGGGTGCTGGTCCTCTCCATCCCCGACTGGGGCGTGACCCCCTTCGCCCAGGGGAGGGACCGGGAGCGAATCGCGGCGGAGATCGATGCCTTCAACGAGGTGAAGCGTCAGGAGACGGAGGCGGTGGGGGCCCGGTACCTGGATGTGACGGGCATGTCCAGGGAGGCGGCGGAGCGGCCCGAGCTGCTGGCGCAAGACGGTTTGCATCCGAGCAGGGCCATGTACGAGCTCTGGGTGGATTCGCTCCTGCCGATGGTGCGAGGTATCCTGGTGGGGGGAGAGGATGGGTCAGTCCAGGGCTGAGGCATAGTCTTCCTTCCGGCCTGGGCGGCCTCCGGCGAAGAGGCGGGCCGCCTGGTCCAAGACCCCCGGTACCCGGGCAAAGAGGAGCTCCGCCGGCCTTCTGGCATACCGGAAACACAGGTAGGCCCCCCAACGCCTCAGGAAGAGGTCCGTTCCCACTGGTGAGCGCAGCAGATGCGTCCGCCAGTCCGCGAAGTCCGGGTGGCCCAGGACAAGCTTCTTTGCGAGATAGGTTCCGGCCACGGCCCCGTACTGGATGGCCTCGGCCATGCCCTCTCCCGTGATGGGATCCACCCCCGCCGCCTCCCCCACCAGGATCACCCTGCCATGGGCAAAGGGCTGATGGGGTTCGAACCCCCGCTCCAGCATCTGCCTCTTCCGGTGTGAGCCCGGGTCGAGGCCAATGCTTTCCAGGCGTCGATCCAGGAGCCGTGCCACGTCCGGGGGGTCGTGTCCGGGAAAGACGAGACCGTAGACACCCCGGGACATGCGCACCTCACCGTCCAGAGGGGTGGGGAAGTCCCAGGCGTACCCGTTCAGTCCACGGTCCGAGACGTCGAAGTGGAGCACGTGGGGTGGGGGGTCTCCTTCCGTGCGCTCCGTGTCCATTTCCACTACCCTGGCCTTCAACGGTGCGAAGGACAGGCCGAGCCAGCGACGGACGAAGCTCCCCAGGCCGTCGGCGCCCACCAGGACTCTTCCGCCGTACACCTCTTCCCCTGCCGTCACCTCCACTTCCCTCCGGGAGACACGGATCTGACAGACAGGGGCCCCCTCCACGAGAAGGACCCCTCGAGCCCGGGCCTGGGCCGCCAGGGCGGCGTCGTACTCCAGGCGTCGGATCGTCCGGCCGATGGGGCCCGGCGTCCGTTCCGAAAAGCCCCGGGGAACCGTGAACCGGAGGCCCGAGATGGGGATGGAGGGAACCTCCACCCGCACACCGATGCTCTCCAAGAGGCTATCGCCCCGGCCGCCCAGGGCGCCCGCACAGGTCTTATCCCGCGGAAAGGCCTTCTTCTCCAAGACCAGCACCCGGCCTGCCAGGTCCGGACGGGCGTTCAGGAGGAAGAGGGCCGTCGAAAGGCCTGCGGGGCCTGCACCGGCGATGATGACGTCGTAGGGCATCTTGAGGGACCCTTCGAGTACGCTTCCCCACCTGTGCTTCCGGACAAGAATCTAGGATTCCTGTAGCCGTTCCGCATCAATGCGTCTGGCTGGCGGCGGTCGGTACCGCCTCAAGGGCCGACCTCAGTCGAACCGCTCTGCCACCTCCTTCTGGTAGTCCAGGAGCTGACGGCTGATTTCCACGGGAAAGGGAGGTTCGGCAGGGGCCAGGGACCGAATGCGGCCCGGGAGGGCAGCCACTTCCCGGGAAGCGTGTTCCCGAATGGTTTCCAGCGGCACCCGCCCTTCCGGGAGGCGGCGGCCTTCCTTCATCACCACCTCCAGGAGAGGCCTCCCCGGATGAGTCTCCCCCTCTCGGGCTACCACGTCCCGGAGGACGATGCCGTCTTGATCCATGCGAAAGACCTGTTTCCTTCCGGGGAAGATACCCTTGCCCCGGGACAGCTTCAGGCGTCCTTCGCCAGCATAGCTGGTGAGCTTGTAGGCCATGTCCAGGGTCGGGGCATCTGCGGACACGCTCATGCGGGTCCCCACCCCGAACCCGTCCACGGGGGCGCCGGACTTCACGATCCGTTGCACGCTGAGCTCGTCCAGCCCTCCGCTGGCGAAGATCTTCAGCTCCTTCAGGCCCCCCTCGTCCAGGATGACCCGGGCCTCCTTGGCCAGGAACGCCATGTCTCCCGAGTCCAGGCGAATCCCTCCGACCCGGAAGGCGTCTCCCAACTCCCGGGAGAGACGGACCAACTTCCTCACCCCCTCCAGTGTGTCGTAGGTGTCCACCAGCAGGGTGGAGTCAGGATAGAGGGCGGCGAAGGACCGAAAGGCGGTCTCCTCATCGGTATGGGCCTGGATGTAGGAGTGGGCCATGGTGCCGGTCACGGGGATTCCGTAGATCTCTCCCGCCAGGACGTGGCTGGTGGCGAGAACGCCTCCCACATAGAAGGCCCGGGCGCCCTTGAGGCCGGCGTCCACGCCGTGGATGCGCCGGAGCCCGAAGTCCACCACGGCTCGCCCGGATGCGGCCTCCACCACCCTGGCCGCCTTGGAGGCCGCCACGGTCTGGAAGTGGACCTGGTTCATGACGAAGGTCTCCACCAGTTGAGCTTCGGGAAGGGAGGCGGTGACCTCCAGGAGAGGCTCCTGGGGAAAGACGGGTGTGCCCTCGGCCACGGCCCGGACTTCTCCGCGGAAGCGGAACCCGCCGAGCCAGGAAAGGAATTCGGAAGAGAAGAAATCCAGGCCGGCGAGGTACTCCAGGCTCTCGCGTGAGAAGCGAACGGTCTCCAGGTAATGCAGGGCGTCGTCCAGACCGCAGGCCAACATGAAGTTCCTGTGTTCCGGGAGCTTGCGGGAGTAAAGGCTGAAGGTGGCCTCACCGTCCATTCCCTCCCGCCAGTAGGACTGGAGCATGGTAAGCTGGTACAGGTCTGTGACCAGAGCGACGTTCTGGTCCGAGACCCAGGTGCTCTTGCGGTCCATTCTTGCCTCCTGTGCTCGCCGAAGGCCTCGACCCAGCAGCTTCCGCGGTCTCTGGTCTCCACCAACGCCCGCCGGAGACCACACAGGATACGGGTTTCCGGCGCCCAATCCAACCCACAGGCTTGCCATGGAGGCGCACCCTCCCTTTCTTGGAGCCTCTGAGCGGGGTCGCTTGCTCTTCAACCTGGGGGCGGATTCTATGCCCATGCTGGGAATCATCTCCGACACCCATGGCCTCCTGCGACCCGAGGCCGTGGAAGCTTTCCGGGGTGTGGATCACATTCTTCATGCAGGCGATGTGGGAGAGCCACGGATCCTGGAGGAGCTGGCAAGGCTGGCTCCGGTGACGGCGGTGCGCGGGAACATGGACCGGGGGGAATTCGGTCTCACCCTTCCGGAGACGGAGGTGGTGGAGATTGAGGGGGCGTACCTCTATCTCATCCACGACCTGGGGACCATGGACCTGAATCCTGCGGCGGCGGGCTTCCAGGCCGTGGTCTTCGGGCACACCCACGTGCCGGAGATCAGGGAGGCCGACCCCGTGCTTTACATCAACCCCGGGAGCGCGGGGCCCCGGCGCCCCCATAAGCCGGTGACGGTGGCTGTGGCCGAGATGGAGGATGGCATGCTACGGCCGCGCATCATCCGGTTGCTCTGATTCCGGGAGCCGGCTCTTTTTTGCGCATGGCCCGGAGGCCGTGCCCGGGCCGGGCATGACTCTCCGGCGGGAGACAGGGGACGCCACGATGAAGCTCCGGGCCATGGTGCGCAATCGAGTCTTTCACGCTACCCTTTGTGGCCATGGCTTCCACCCTGGTTCTCCTGGCCGCCGGGATGTCCACCCGATACGGCCGTCTGAAACAGCTCGAGCCCGTGGGCCCGGGCGGCGAGGCTCTTCTGGACTATTCGGTGTTCGACGCAAGGAAGGCCGGGTTCTCACGGGTCGTTCTCATCATTCGGCGAGAGCTGGAAGACGCTTTCCGCCGGCACGTCCGGGGACGCTGGCCCGGGGAGCTGGAGGTGGCATTCCATCACCAGGAGCTGGAGGACCTGCCGGGGGTGGGAGGCCAACCCCCCTGCTCGAAGGAGCCCGGTGTCTCGTCGCCGGTCACGGGAGTGTCCGGCCGGCAACTGGCCAAGGCCATCTCCCGGCGCCGGAAGCCGTGGGGCACGGCCCACGCCGTCCTGACCGCCCGGGACCTCCTCCAGGGGGGGGGCTTCGCTGTGATCAATGCCGACGACTTCTACGGGGAGTCGGCCTTCAGCCGGGCGGCTGCCCACCTGGGAGGGCGTCCGGGCTCGGGCACGAGGGAGACGCCCGTGTTCGGGCTCCTGACCTACTCGCTGGGAGACACCCTCTCCCGGCACGGGGGCGTCAGCCGGGGAGTCTGCCGCCTGGACGGCCGGGAGTGGCTGAAGGAGATCCGGGAGGTCGTGGAGATCCGAAGGGACCTCCACGGGATCCGGGGAAGAGCCCTTTCCGGGGAGGAGGTGGTGCTGGACGGCAGGGAGCCCACCTCCACGAACTTCTGGCTCCTCTCGCCGGAGATCTTCCCTCTCCTGGAGGAAGGCTTCCGGCGGTTCATGGCAGCGCTGCTGGGAGGCCTGTCCGAGGAGGCCTCAGTGCAGGAGGAGCCCGAAACCGGTGCTTCAACCGAGCCCGAGTTCCTCCTGCCCTCCGAGATGAACCGGATCCTGGCGGTGGGCGGGGCCCGGGTCCGAGCCGTCCCCGGCGGAGAGCTGTTTCTGGGTATCACCCACCCCGAAGACCGGAACCAGGTGGTGGAGAGCCTGGCGACTCTGGTGAGGAAGGGACGCTATCCCGAGCGTCTGTGGGGAGAAGAGACCAGGGGGGGGAGGGAGCCGGGATGCTGGGAGGGAG
>PXFI01000354.1 GCA_003564295.1 Gemmatimonadota bacterium
CCGCAGCCTTCACGCACCCTGCCTTCGCTACCGGGGCCCATCCAAACCGGAGCTGCGGGCCGAAATATCGGGTCACGACCACCCGAATATCTCCTCATCTCGAGGAACCGCTCAATTCAGGGGATAGTAGAGAACCGTGCCCCGCCGGTTCAGGATCACGCCGAAGGGGATCGCCAACAGCCCCCCGGCCACCACCGCCACCATGGCCACGAACAGGGTAACGCCGAAGCCTCGAAGGAGCTTTCGGGCAATGGTGGAGGTGGTCATGCCGTCGGATGCCGGAGAGTCAAGTGCTTCGGCTCCGAACCACTTCTGGCGCAGGCGCTCCAGCTCACCTTCCTGGCGCATGCCCATGAGGGCTTGATTGATCTCATTGAGGAGGGGGCCGGCCCCCGGGCGCACCGGAATGCCGATCTCCTCCCGGTACACGGGCTCGCCCACGGGTACGAAGGGCAACCCCCCGGATTCGATCTGGTAAAGGCCCACGAGACGGTCGGTGAGAAATCCGTCAAGCCGCTGGTTGAGCATGTCCTGGAAGATGTCGACGGTACTCCTGTAGGGGACCGCCTGGATCTCGGGGCGCTCCTCCCTCAGGTAATGTTCGTAGGTCTCCCCGATCCCCACCCCCACCCGACGCCCAGCCATGTCCTGGATCCCACCGATCTCCCCAGCGTCGCTCTGGTGGACGAAGATCTGCGGGCCCGAGATGTAGTATGGATCGGAGAAGCTTACCTGGGCCGCACGGCGAGGGGTGATGGCCATGGAGCCGATGATGGCGTCGTAGCGGCCGCTCAGGAGACCGGCCAGGATCCCGTCCCACTCGGTAGCAATGAACTCCACCTGGCGGCCGAGCCGATGGCCTATGGCGGTGGCGACATCCACGTCAAAGCCCGCCAGCTCTCCTTCGGAATCGTAGAAGCTGAACGGCGGGTACTTACCGGTGAGGGCGACCCGGAGGGGTTCTTCCCGGGCCTCTCCTTCCACAGTCGGCCATGCACCATCCAGCGGGGCCGCCCATTTCGCGTGGAGAAGGGAAGGCCGAAGGAGACAGCCGGCCTGCCAGGTCAAGCAGCTCAACAGGATAGTGGTGAGCCACAACCGAACAGCGCGACGTGTCGTGCGTCGATGGAAAGCCACTCGTATGGTAGGGGATCTGGACACCGCTTGATTGACCTCTTCAATGCTATGCTGAAACCACAAGCCAGGACTCCAACCCAACTGCAACCTGCCCAACCGGAGACGGTAAGCGCAAGGAAACCCCATGGAGTGGGGTAACGCGGCCTCGGGCGACACATCCCACGTCTACGGACTGGTATGCGGGCGGATGGGCATCATTGGGGTGGCGCGTCGGGACATGGACCGGCTCAACCGTCCTTCGCCAACCGAACGACGTTCGGCCGGGGGCGGAAGTCGGCGCTATTCAGGCAGACAGCGGACTCCGAGCCTCCGGGCTGCCCGAGCCAGTCGCAGATCGCCAGTGAGGAGCGGGGCTTCCAGGTGCTCAGCCAGGGCCACGTAGGTGGCGTCGTAGGCGGAGAGGACGTGCTTCAACGCGAGGCAGCGGGGCAGTAGGGCTTGGTGGCCGTGGCGGAGGAGGGGCAGGGCCAGGAAGTCCTGCAGAGCCTCGTGGGCCCGGGTCTCCGAGAGGCATCCCCGGATCAAGGCCCGTCGGAGGGCCGAAACCACCTCGATGTCACAAAGGGCAGGGATATGAAGGTCCAAGCCCCGCCGCGTGAGGAAGGCTGCCATGGCCGCAGCCGCCTCCGTTCCCAGGAGATACTCCACCAGGGCCGAGGCGTCCACCACCATCCGGCTCACCGCCTCCGGCGCTCCTCCCTGATCAGCTCCGCCGCAGCCACAGGGAGATCCACCGGCTCCCTCGCCTCCACCGTCCAGAACACCTCTTCCGGGAGGGGTCGGGCCACTTCCCGCTCAAGGAGCTCCTGCAGGTAGTCCGTCAGGGTCTGCCCTCGGGCTCGGGCCCGTTTCACCAGCTCCGCGTGGAGCTCGTCCGACACGTTTCTCACCTGGATCATCTTCGGCATGCCTCTATGGTAATCGCATGTGACGCACATGTGCAAGACCATTCCGCAGATAACATGACCCACGGGCCGGGGCTGGGCCATGCCCGGTAGAGCCCTGGGTCCGGCCGGAGAGCAGGTCCGGATGGGGTCACCAGTGGCTTCCCGACAGCAGCGGCTTCCTCACGGCCGGAACTCAGGGAGACATCTGTACATCCCTGTGGACCCCATGGCCGAACCCGTACCGGTCACCCGGGGACACATACGACTTCGTCCTCTCGCCGGACGGGAACTACGTCGCCTATGCGCCCAGGGTCCTCGGCGGGGGCTCTCTCTGGCTCGTCGATCTGGGGGATGCTCTCGCCCGGTCCTCTCGATGAGGCGAATGAGGCACCAAGAGCGGGCTTATCGTTCCAACAGCTCGAGGAGGTTCCCCCTACTGAAGAGCGCTGTGGCAGGACCGGGTTCCAGAAAGGGTGCGACGTCCCTCTCAGCCGCTCCCCAATCTATGGATGCCACCGGCTCACGAATCACGGGCTTCCAGCTCCCCTGGTCGAGCACCGGGCCCGCCCAACCGGCCTGCTAAAGGGCGTTGTTCAGGAGTTGGGAGTCCGGTTCTGGCCAGGTGGGCTCGCTCAGGTACCAAGAGAGGTTGAAGAGGAAGCGGTGGGCCGTTCCACCCTGGAAGACCAGAGGGATCATGACTCCGGCCTGCTGCATGGCCAACAGGATCCTGGCCTGGAGGTATTCTCGGGCCAGGTTTCCCGCAAGCACCGGGAGGGGGGCGCATGACCCTGTGACCCTGAGGCTAGGTGGTGGGAACGGAGGTCCGCCCCGTCCAGCCTTGCGGCCCCCGGATCTCGGAGGGAGTTTGCGAAGATACCGCGCTCACATGTAATGTGGTTTCAGACTCCTGCTCGTGCATAAGGGACGCGAACCATGTCGCTCCGGGCCAAGCTCCTTCTTCTGTGGGTGGGGCTGGCGGTGACGCCTCTCCTCGTCATCGGCGTGTTCGAATACTACTATTCCGCCCATAGCCTTCGGACACTCATCGCGTCCCAGGTGGCGGCCATCAGCCAGCGGGCGGCGGCGGAGGTGGCCGATGGGTATGCCCGGCGGGTCTCCGACCTCCTTCTGGTCGCCGAGAATGCCGAGACCCAGCGCCTCTACGACGCTTACGCTGCGGGAGACGAAGGGGAGCTGGCGAACGCCCGACAAGCTGCCGAGGCCTACCTGGATCAAGCCTGGGAGCTCTTCGGCTCCTCCTATCACTGGATGGAGCTCCGGGACTCAGCAGACATCCCTCTCCTCCGGTTCGGCCTCCAAGACGAAGGTGCGTGGGAGGAATCCTTTCGGGGCCACGGGCGCACCTGGTGGACCCGGCTGCCCTGGGGATGGGGCCTGAGCGATCGCGGTCCCCTCGAGCACAACACCCCGCCCCTCGAGTCGGAGATGAACAATCCGGCCA
>PXFI01000156.1 GCA_003564295.1 Gemmatimonadota bacterium
GGACATGATCACCCCCCTGGGGCAAGGGGAGGAGTGGTTCTACGCCCTCAAGGCCCTGGGCGTCCCCACGGAGATGGTGGTGTTCCGGGGCGAGAGCCACGGCCTTTCCCGAACCGGAACCTCCGTGAACCTGGTGGAGCGGCTGCGGCGCATCCTGGAGTGGTTCGAGCGATGGGACGAACCGAACCCCCGTTGGAGGGCCGACTCGGGGGAGCTCCGTTGAGACTCCCAACCCCCGACAGCCTCCTGGTGCCCGACCGGGTCCGGGTGCTGGACGGATGGCATGGGCCCCTGGCCGCTCCATCCACGGGGCGAATTGGCCGGGGTCCTACGCCTCTTCCATCACTTGCTGCTTTCGTACCCAACACAGAGGTAATACAGGGCCCTGTCGAAATACCGAATCACCCTGTTGTTCAGTTCCAGCGCCTGGTTCAGCTCCAGGGCCGTGTCCAGGAGTCCGTCTGAGAGAACCTTGAACCAGATGTGGCGCCTGGTTATGACCAGGGCCCAAATGACCTCCGAGACGGCAAATCCCTCCTTGCGCCGCCGCTCTCCCAGGGACAAGTAGTACTCGGCGATCTCCTCTTCGGCGGTCTCGCGGGAGATCCAGCGTCCGAGTTGGCTGTATACCAGATGTACCCTGTGGATCAGCTCATCGGGATCAAAGGTGTGATAGGTCGGGGTTTCCGGCCGCCTTCTCACATCCTCCAGCCATCTCCGGGCAAGCTCATCGGCATTGCGCTCAATCATCTCCACAAGCCGGTCGGAAATGAACATGACCATCCTCCTTGACCGCTTCACAGTTCCTGGACGCTTCCCGAAGGAAGATTCGAGCTTCCATACCTCCCCGGAGGAGAGCCTGGAATCGTTCCTCGTCTGCAGGCCTCGAGAGGCGGCTGAATTGGACTGTAATCCGGTGGCCTCAAATTCCCAAGGTGCCGGGACACCCTGGCCTCTTTGCCCGCCTCACGGCGGGACCATGCCTGACTGCGACCCCACTTCCCTGTCCTCCAAGAAACACTCGGGAAGCTCGGCCTTTTAAAAAGAATATGTGAGTCCCAGCTCGATCTCCCGAAACGAGCTGGCCCCACAGAAGGGATCGTATTGGGGAGGATCCTCCCCCGAACAAGAGTTGAAGCCTACCCGGTGTACGGTGAAGCTCCCCACGATCCCCGCAGGGACCCGCCGTAGAGGGGCCACCATCACGGAAAGGATCCCCAGGTAGCCGATCTGCCCGGTGTTGGGTGCCATCAGGTCCGCCCGCGCGCCCTGGGGCCCCTGGCTCTGGGCTTTGATTTGGTTGAAGCTCAGGCCCGCTCCCGCGGCAATCCGGACACCCCGCCCGAGGTCCACGCCCCGGAGGATTCCGCCCCGGAGACCACTGAAGGTCACCGAGGTCTCCGTCATCTCGGTTCGGCACCCGACGCGGGGAGCATAGAGGTCGCAAACAGTGCCCCTCTTTGTCGTCTCCTCGGTCATCCTCTGAAAGGACAGCCGGGCCAGCCAGTCTCCGCCGAGCTCCCACAGGCTGGCGGCCCCAAACCCTCTTGGGCTCGGGAGCTCTAGATGATCCGAGCCCGCCGCCACGGCGAACACCGCCAACTCATGGACGAGACCAGGTTGCTGGGCAGACAGGGAAGGCCCCGGCAGGAACACGGGGACCGCCAGGACGAGAGCGGGGAGCGAACGGTTCAACAAGATACCCATGCAGGTTCTCTCAGGGCGGTCTCTTCCGGGTGACTGTCATTCGGCTGCGTACCGTCCCGGTGACGGGGGCGAACACTCCTTGTGGATAACCCGGTGGCGTCCATGAGATCCTCGAGCCGCTGCTATTCGCAAAGGGTGACCACATCCAGCGCCGCACCATCTTCATCATGGCCACCAGTTCCCGGACTGGTCGATGCGGCCACTTGGAGCTCCGGGACCCGGTGGGCAGGTGCTTTACCGGACCCGACCCGGAAAGTCCTTCCTTACCTCCACTCCCTCAACGCGTCTCGGTGACCCAGCGGAGATCCTCCGGCCCCGCCCCGGCTCGGATCTCTTCCATGGGACCCACCACCGCGATCACCAGGTCTTGGGGCCGGAGGTACTTCCGGGCCGCCGCGTTTACCTCCTCCAGCGTCAGACCGCCCAGGGCTTCGATCTGGGCCTCGTCTCCGGCGTAGTAGTTGAGATACCCGGGAGACTGGTAGAGGTACCGCCCGAACAGCTCCTTCTGGGCGAGTCGTTCCGCCGACCGATGGGGAGTCTCGTACGACGAGGGAATGAGCCCCTGGATGTACGAGGTGCGGGCGCCCTCGAATTCCTCTCGAGTCACCCCGTCCTCACGCATCTGCTCCAGCTCGGCCACCGCCAGGCGGACCCCTTGGGCCAGGGTTTCCGGGTTTCCGCTGAAACGCCAGACATACGGATACTGCACCCCCCGCCCCGGCTCCACGGAGCCGTAAAGGGCCGAGGTGATGCCCGTCTGGGTCCGAAGGAGCTCCATCATGCGGGACACGAACGCTCCACCCGCCAGAATGTAGTTCATCACCTCCACCGCCGCATGGTCTTCCGGGAAGCCGTCCAGCCCTGGATGGCCGAGCATGACGTGCCCCTGCCGGGTGTCGATGGATTCCGTCACCACTCGGATGCCTTCCGGTGGAGGTGCAGCAGGCCCGATTGGCGGTGCCGGGCCCCGGTATGGCACGGACGCTGGAGCACTGCCGCTACCGGCATTCATGGCTGGCTCCGTCTCCTGCACCCGCTCGAGGGCCTCCCCAAGGGCTCTCCGGATCTCCTCCGGCTCCACCCGTCCCGACACGGCGAAGACCACACCCTCCGGATTGAAGTGGCTCCCATGGAAGGCGATGACGTCTTCTCGCGAGACGGCCCGGACCGACTCGGGTGTGGACCGCCGGGAAAGGGGGTGATGGGGTCCGAAGACGGCCTCGTGGAACAACCCGCTGAGGCGGACCCCCGCATCGTCCAGGCTGCGTCCTGCCGCAATGGCGGCCCGCTCCCGCTCCTCCTCGAACACGGTAACGTCGAAGGCAGGGGAACGCACGATCTGCACAAGCAGGCTGGCCGCCCCTTCGGCCGATTCCGGCGCCGTAAGGAGGTGAAGGCGCGTCCTGTCCCGATTCACTTCCACCGAGAGGGATGCTCCAAGGGCCCGGAGGCGCCCCTCCAGCTCCTCCGCTGACAGGCCTCCCGTGCCTGCCCGACGAAGAAGGGTGGCCGTGAGGGAGGCCAACCCCTCCTTCCCTGCCGGGTCATCCAGGGTGCGGGCGTCCACCAAAGCCGTGAGCTGGACCAGGGGAAGGAGTGGGTCCTCCATCACCACCCCCCTGGTGCCGTCCGGGAAGACCACACGGTGTTCCTTTAGCTTCGGCAGGCGGGGAGGATCCTCGGGCGCCGGGATGTCCTTCCAGTGCGCCACCGGAAGGGGGGCGGCAAAGCGGGAGAGCCTGCGCTCGGCCATCCACGGCGGAGCGTACCAGGGCTGCTCGGCCAGAGCTCCTCCGTCCAGGGAGGGGGGGGACAGAGGTATCCGGCTCGGGGACCTTCCCATCCCCATGGGGCGGGCCCATCCCCATGGATCCCCTGACTCCCCTGGAGCCCACTCCTCCACCGGGCCTCCGGGCAGGGGAGGAGAGGGTGGGGCCTCGGCCGTGTAGCCAACTTCGATGGACCTGACATCCCCGGAGCGGGCTACGGCCGAGGCACCGGCCTCGGGGACGGACCGGCGCAGAACTCCCACGGTCCGCATCTCCGGAGGGAAGTACCGCCGCACCACACGGGCGAGATCCTCCTGCGTCACCTGGGCCCAGAGCCCGGGCTGCTCGTTCAGATATCGCCAGCCATGGATGGACTCCATGGCTCCGATGGTCACGGCCGAGGGCCCGATTCGCTCGAGCCCCCTGGCCATTTCCAGGACCATCCGGTCCACCGCTCCCCGAAGGAAGTCGGGGTCCAGGCCCCCCTGCCCCACCTCGTCCAGAACCCGGAGGATCCCCGCTTCCGCCGCATCCAGTTGATCATTGCTCCGGGTGTTAACCCGCAACGCAAAGTGGGAAGGATACTTGGCCAGCCACGCCGAAGCGCTCACGGAGATGGCCACCCGCTCCTCCTCCACCAGGGCCCGCTCCAGGAGGCCCCTCTCTCCCCCCAGGAGTTCCGCCAGCACCTGGAATGCGGGAACGTCCTCGTGCCCCACAGCGGGCATGGGCACATGAATCACCACCGAGGGACCGGCGCCGGCCTCCACCTCCAGTCGCTTCTGCCCCACCGGCTCCGGCTCCACGGTCCGCAGCCGGGGGCTCGGACGCCCCGGGAGCCAGCTGCCCCAATACGCCTCAGCCAACCGGAAGACCTCCTCCGGCTCCACCTCCCCCACGATGACAATGACGGTGTTCTGAGGGATGAAGAACTTGTGGAAGATCTCCCAGTGGTCCTCCCGGGTAGCCCGGGTCAGGTCGCTGAACCAGTGGGCCCATCCGTAGGGGTGGGCGTCGTAGGTCATGGACCGCAGCACCCGCTGGAAGGGACCGTCCGGGCGGTTTTCCGACCGGCGAATCTGGTCCACCACCACCTCCCGCTCCGGCTCGAAGAACCGGAACACTGGGTGTTCCAACCGGCTTCTCTCCATCCACATGAAGAGCTCCAGGCGGTTGGCGGGAAGGTCGATGTCGAACTTCATCCAATCCCGGCCCGTGGAGGCCGTAAGCCCGGTCCCGCCCGCCGGTTGATAGATCCAGTCGAAATCCGTGCCACTGGCGAAGCGGTGCTGCCCCTCGAAGGCTTCCAGGAGGGCCGCCTCCAGGGAATCGAGGCGGGGAGTGGAGCAGTGCACCTCCACCTCTGCGAACACCTCCCGCTGCCGGAAGCAATCAGCGTTGCGGTTCCGCTCGTCCGTGATCTCCCGTTCGATCCGCTCCACAGCCTCGGCGAATGGGCGCTCCGCTGCCCAGTCCGAGGTCCCCACCAGGTCGGATCCCATGAAGAGGAAGTGCTCCAGCATGTGGGTGAGTCCCACCGTCCCCGGCCGCTCCGCCGTGATGTCCACCCGGTAGAAGACCCGGGCTCCGATCCGGCCGGCGCTGGGCCGTGGCCACACCAGGACCGTCACGCCGTTGTCCAGGACCCGCTCGTGGACGTCCAGATGCAGGACCCGCGCCGATGCCACCGCCCGGTCCGGGGAGGCCGACTGAGCCCATTGCACTGACTGGGCCCATGGGGCTGCCCCGGAAGAGAACACCGCCTGGGCCGGGGCCGTGGGCTCGGCTACGATAGGGTGTGGGAGCAGGGCTCCCATGGCCACGAGCGCCATGAGGGCGAGAGACATGCAAACGGGGTGGAGGATGTTGCCGGCCCCGCAGCGAAGCGAGTCGGATCCTCGACGGGATAGCCTGAGCATGGAAGTCAACCCTGAGATGATGGAAACGATGACGAAGTGTACCGAATCGCCCTCTCGGACCGCAAATCGAGTGGAGAGGGGGCCAGGCACACCCGACCCCGTGGAGCCGCCCTCCACCCGCACTTGTCCATCCGCATGGGGGCGGCCACATTCACGTCTTGCAGTCTCGGCGATCGTCGTCCGGTAGCGCACCCTTCGCCCTGCCCCGGACCGAGACGGTCGGGCCCCCTCGATCCGGGAGTCGGAAGACCCACCCAAGGAGTTTCTCTATGCATTCCGCCTCAGCATTCCGCCGCCTCCCCATGGCTCTCCTTCTCCTGGCCCTGGCCGTGCCCCTTCAGGTGCAGGGGCAGGTGCAACCCCTGGACGAGGCCTACACGGCCCAGATCCGGGAATTCACCACCGAGGACTTCTTCCTCACCCCTCTGGTGGACCACCTTCCGGCATCCCAGACCGTTCCCACTCCTCTGGACTACCTGGGCTACATCATCGGGGCCAGGAACGTCCTCACCTACACCACCGAGATGTACGGTTACCTGAGGGCCGTGGCGGAGGCCTCCCCCCGGGTCATGGTGAAAACCATGGGCGTCACCGAGGAGGGCGGGGAGATCCTCCTGGTCCTGGTCTCGGACGAAGGGACCATCCGGGAGCTGGAGACCCACAAGGAGCTCATGGGGCGCCTGGCCGATCCCCGGGGCACATCGGAGGAGGAGGCGGCGGAGATCATCTCCCGGGTGAAGCCCATGTACTGGGCCACCGGCGCCATCCACTCCTCCGAGACGGGCTCACCGGAGATGCTCATGGAGCTGACCTACCGCCTGGCGGTGGACGAGGGTGAGTTCATCCGGGCCATCCGGGACAACTTGATCGTCATGATCACCCCGGTGATCAACCCCGTGGGACGAGACAAGGTCATCGACGTCCACATGGCTCCACGGGTGAACCCGGACGGCCCCAACCCCACCCGTACCCTCTACTGGGGCAAGTACGTCTACCATTCTTCCAACCGGGATGGGATGTCCCTCTCCCTGAATCTCTCCCGGGCCGTCACCGGGACGTACCTGGAGTACCACCCACTGGTGGTCCACGACCTCCACGAGTCCGCCTCCTACCTCTACGCCTCCACCGGCCGGGGGCCCTACAACGCCTGGCTCGACCCCATGGTCATCTCGGAGTGGAACCGGCTGTCTCACCGGGAGGTGCGGGACATGGGGGCCTTCGGGGTCCCGGGAATCTACACCCACGATTTCTACGACGGGTGGACCCCCAACTACATGTTCTGGGTGGCACACATTCACAACTCCATCGGCCGCTTCTACGAGACACAGGCGGCCCGGGACGGCTCGGACTACGTGCTGCGCACCAACGTGAACCGCTCCTGGCATCGCCCCAGCACTCCTCTGCCGGAGGTGGTCTGGTCCATCCGGAATAACGTGAACCTCCAGCAGTCGGCTCTCCTCATCGCCCTGAACGAGGTGGCCACGAACCGGGAGGAATATCTCCGGAATTTCTGGATCAAGAGCCAGCGCTCCGTGGCCAAGGCGGTGATGGAGGGACCGGCGGCCTACGTCTTCCCCGCCGACGATCCGCGCCCCGGCCAGCAGGCCCGGACGTTGCAGGGGCTCCAGCGCCACGGTATGGAGGTCCACCGAACCTCCGCTCCCGTCCAGGTGGGCGAAGATCAATTCCCGGCTGGGAGTTACGTGGTTCGCATGGACCAACCCTACTCCCGGGGAGCGGACATGCTCCTGGACCGCCAGTACTACAGTCCGGACGACCCCCGGCCCTACGACGACGTGGGATGGACCTTCGGCCCCCTCTACAACGCTCGCACCGTGCGGGTGGTGGACACCGCCATCCTCCAGGCCCCCATGGATCTGGTGGAAGCAATGGTGCACCCCCCCGGCGGCGTGGTGCGAGAAGGCAGCGGAGGAGGCTCCACCTCCGCCTACCTGGTCCGGTTCAATGCCGATAACAATCTTACGGCCTTCCGGTTCGCCCACCCCGAGCTTCGCATGGAGGCGGCCCGGGCAAGCTTCCAGGCCGGGGGGCAGGAATATGGGGCCGGGAGCTTCATCATCCCCACGGACGGCAACCCCCGGGACCTGGACCAGATCCTGGATGCGGCAGGCCAGGAGTTCGGCTTCAACGCAACTCCTGTCGCCTCCATGCCCTCCGTGGCCACCCACACCGTGGCGGTGCCCCGCATCGCCCTGGTACATACCTGGCTAACGACCCAGAACGAGGGCTGGTTGAGGATCGGCCTGGACGAGTACGGGGTGCCTTACGACTACATCTCCGTCCACACGGTCCGGGATACCCCGAACCTCAGATCACTCTACGATGTGATCCTCATGGGACCCTCCGTGGCGGATCCCATGATGCTCCTTCACGGAGTCCAGGGGGATGAGCCCATTCCGTGGCAGGCATCGGAGCACACCCCCAACATCGGGCGCCAGGCTTCCTCCCCGGACATCCGGGGCGGCCTGGAGCTCTCAGGCGTGCTTCACCTGCAGCGCTTCGTGGAGCAGGGCGGCACCCTCCTCACCATCGGGAATTCCAACATCCTGCCTATCCACTTCGGTCTCGCGCCGGGGGTCTCTACCCGGACCTCTTCGGAGCTCTGGGCTCCGGGGGGCGTCTACCGTGCGACCCGAGCCGATGCCGCCAGCCCACTTTCCTGGGGCTACGATGACGAGCTGGGGGTCTACTTCAACGCCGGCCACGGCCCCCTCCTCCACGACGGTCGCCCCCGACCCACCGTGCGCCCCCCCTCCGTCCCCGACGGAAGCACCACGGCCCGCCTGTCGGGTCGCGGTGGGGTGGACGAGGCGGACCAACCACAGGCCAGGGGCCGGGACTGGGGGCAAGCCGGCGTCCAGGCCTTCCGTGAGGAGCATGGTGAAGAGGCCCCGGGGGCCGGATTCTTTCGGGGAGCCGCCCCCGCCCGGGACAACGTCCGCACGATCTTCCGTTTCCACCAGGACCCGACCCGCCTCCTCATCTCCGGCGGGTTGGTGAACGGAACCGAGCTCACCGGCTCGCCCGCCCTGGTGGACGTCCGGGTGGGTCAGGGTCACGTGGTGATGTTCTCCATCAATCCCTTCTGGAGGAGCGGGACGCTGGGCTCCTACAGTCTGGTCTTCAACGCCCTCCTCCACCACGGGAATTTGGACGCGGGAGCTGCCTCTGGATAAGGTCCTGACAATATCCGAGAGCAGGACCCCCTCGGGTGATTGGAGGCCCACGAGACCGGCTGGCGCTCGTGGGCCTCCAGGACCTGGGAGCTCCTCCCTCGGCTTGAGGCCCACGAGGCCCTCCCGGCCACCCTGAGCACCCTCGGCCCCTACATCGTATCGGGCTCGGAAGACGGAGTGATGGTGACCAGGAACTCCCCGGGCTCGGAGATGTTGCCGGCAGCATCGATGGCCCGGTACTCAATACGGTGCGTGCCCCAGCCGGGCTCCCGGGGCTCCCACGGCTGTGGCGAGAGGCCCTCGGAGGCCAAGCTGCCGTAGATGAGTTCCTTGATATTGGTTCCACTGGGCGTGAACAGGTACGGAGTGCCCAGGGGTGCGTCGGGCCAGCCATAGTAATGGTGCCATCCGTCGCCGTTTACACGGAACTCCGCCACCACGTACCCGGGCTGGTCGTCGGCGGTGACCAGCTCCATGGTGAACTGGTCCTGCACGTGGTAGTGTCGACGGCCATCCACCTCCGTCTCGACCCTCACCGGGTCGGGCAGGAAGTACTCCACTGTGGGCGGCGTGTTGTCCACCACCCAACTCAGGGTCTGGGCTTCCCCGGCCGGGTCCGCCGGATCGGTCACGGAGGCGCTGAGACTGTGGGTGCCCGGAGGCAGGTTCTGCTCCGCCAGGTTGAAGCTCCGGGTGTTGCCGGGATTCGCCACCGGCTCACCGTTCAGACTCCAGGCGACGGTGAGGACGCGATCCACAGGGTGCGCCGTTTCCACATAGACCACGTCCTTGCCGCCTACGGGGCGATCTGTCTGGGTCCAGGAGGTGAACGCCACGGGCACCGGGTCTGGCCTCACAGGGGAGCTGTCGATGATCCAGGTCCGGGTGGCGGTGAGGGCATCGGACGCCCTGATGGCCGGATCCCGGACGAGGTCCGTCGGGTCAACCACCGTGACGGTGAGCTCGTGGTGGCCCAGGCCTAGATCCAGGGGACCGAGCTCCACGCTTCGGCTATTGTCCGTGTGTCGCAGCAGCACCCCGTTCAACTTCCAGTGAACGTCCAGCTCGTGGTAGACAGGGTAAGGGGTCTCGATCCAGACCACCGACTCCCGGGATACGGGCCTGTCGTTGGGCGTTGCTGCGGCGATCAGCTCGACCTGGCCCGAGGTCCGCTCCGTCATCCGCTCCAAGGAAATCTGGTCGAAGTAGTAGCCCAGGGAGATCATCATGGAGTGCCGGCTCGGCCGCCAGACGCCGGTGACCCTGCTCATGCCTCCTTCGTACCGGCCGATGATCCCGCCGGCCTCACTCTCCTCCCCCAACCAGCGCCACCACTTGGCCTGCTGCTCGATCATCTCTTCCTCGGTGAGCAGCGTGAGCTGGGTGGACGCGGGCTCGTCCCCATCGTAATGGCCACCGGGCACGCCCCGGGCGCTGTACGTGTACTCGTCCTGCAGCCTGCCCAGAGAATGACCGATCTCATGGGGAGTGATGAGGGGCCCGATGGCGTTTCCGCCTGAAGTGGTGGCCACCCGCCCACCGATGCCGCCGTAGGTGTCCGTGTTGGCCAGGACCAGGATCTGGTCGAAATGGGGCGTAGCCAGCGTCGCGTACTCCCTGGCCGCATCTTGGTCCACCAGGATGCCCCGGGCGTTGGGATTCGTGCAGCCGCCGCTGAAGTTCATGCCCAGAGGCGTATTGCGCTCCTCCTGGTGCTCCGGATCGCAGTGGATGCCGGATTCCCCGGAGACGATCTCCACCGCGTAGACGTTGATGTAACTGCGATAGCTACGGAACGGCTCGATACTCCACAGGACGTTCAGGTGTCTGTCCAGGTGTTCCCGAAATCGCTCCTGCTCACCTGCGGTGTAGCCGTCGCCCAGGACCACCATGGAGAACCGGATTTCGGAATCGCCATTCACCTGGATAGGCACAACCGTGGCGTTGCCCACCTCCTGGGCAGCCAGGGGCATGGCCAGGCAAAGGGTGAGCACGGCCAGGACCGCCAGCATTGTCTTCTTCGTCGGGGTACTGCATCTCATGGTCTTACCTCCGTCAAGGTGGAACAGGAGATTCTCGGCTTCGGCCCTGTTCTGTCAAGTCTCGGCGTCGGCGAGCCTCACCCCTCGGCATGCCACGGAGCACGTTGCCCTTGAAAGGAAGACGTATCTACTATGGAAGAATGAACTCTCGGAAGTGGATACGGACCTGGGGAGCCATGGCGGCGCTACCCCTCCTGTTGTCTCTTTCCATGTGCGGCGGTGCGGAAGAGAACCCCCTCGATCCCGGGGACCCGGAGAACGGCCCGGGGGACCCGCCACCGCCATCTTCCACTTGCCCCCCTCTGCCCCCGGGAGCCGCCTTTGCCGCCTCGGGAAGCCCGGGGTCGAACCCGGACGCGGCCGGGACTCCCCGGATCGTCCTGATGGGCGGATCCAGCGAAGTGGATGCCGCTTCACGATTGTTCGTGGAGGCCGCCGGAGGCGGTGACGTCCTGGTGATGCGAGCCAGCGGAAGCGTCACGAGCTACAACGACTATTTCCGGGAAGAGGTAGGGCCCCGCCCGGCGCCTGCCTCCGTGGGTACCATAAGGATCGACGAGGTCGCTGCCGCCTCCTCACCCGGAGTGCTTTGCCGCGTGGCCCAGGCTCATGCCCTCTGGCTCGCCGGTGGCAACCAGTGGGATTATCTGGGCAGGTGGCCCGAATCCCTCCAGGACTCCATTCGGGCGGTGGGACGCCGGGGAGGGATCGGGGGAACCAGCGCGGGAGCCGCCGTGCTGGGGGAGATGGCGTTCGACGCCCGCGGCGGTAGCGTGACCTCCGCCGAGGCCCTCCTGGACCCCTTCGGTCCCCGGGTCCAGGTGAGCCGGTCCCCCATGGGGCAACCGGAGCTGGCAGGATACCTGGTGGATCAGCACTTCCGCCAACGGGACCGGGAGGGCCGTCTCATGGTCTTCCTCGCCCGGATGCAGGAGGTCCTGGACCGTGATACGGTCTACGGGATAGGGCTGGACGAGCGAGCAGCCCTGGTCATCGAGGGTGGCCGGTTCCAGGTCCTGGCCCTCACCGGCAGGGAGGTCTCCATCTACCGGACCACGAAGCGGGCCAATGCCCTGCCTGGCGTTCCCCTCGACATGGAGGCAGTGGAGCGTGTCCGCCTGGAGGACGGCCTCTCCGGGAGTTGGCCCCTGGACTTCCAGGGGCACTCCCGGGATGTGCTCCACGTGGAGGGGGGCGTGGTGCGGGCGACCTCCCAGCTCAGCGAATCAGATAGAAGGCTTCCTGCCGTCCCACGATCCATTCCCACCCATTCTCCGTGAGGACCGCGTCTTCTTCCATGGCGAAGCGAACGGTCTGGCCGCCCCATTCGGGTACCGGGTAGGCCACGTTGAGCTCCACCGAGTGCCAGGTATTGGGCCTGAAGATGTAATCCCCCCGAACCGGCACCCCGTCCTGGTAGTCCGTCATCCCCATGGGCACGCCGGCTCCGTGGCCGTGGTATCCCACCGGATGCCAGTAGACGGAGGCCCGGAGCCCCTCTGCCCGGGCCCGCTCCAGGGAAGCCGCCAGGGCCTCGTTCCCGGTGCGGCCGATCCTGGCTTCCTCCATGGTGATGTCCTGGAGGCGCTGGGCGGCCCGGAGGCCGGCCTTCAGCCCTTCCGGCGCGTCCGTCTCTCCGTACCTGAGGACGTAAGCGTTGTGCTGGGTATCAGTGGAGAACCCCAGGTAGACGATGCCTATGTCCATCCAGAGGAGATCCCCCCGCTGAATCACCGTGTCACCGCCGAGACTGCCCGTCACCCCCTCTCTCTGGAGGGAGAAGGACGGATGGAACCACATGCCCAACCCCATGTCCGCCGCCTTCTGCCGCATCCACCACCGGACGTCGTTGGCTGTGGTGACGCCGGGAACGATGACCTGGTTGGAGAGGGCCTGGCCGATGATGGAGTGGGCCACCCGCATCACATGCCGGTAGAGCTCCGTCTCCTCCGGGAGCTTCACCTCCAGCCAGCCCACCGCCAGCATCTCGGCGGAGCGAATCCGGTCCTGGTACTCCGAAAGGGTGGAAAAGAGGGTGTCGCGCTGGGTGGCGGTGAGCCCGTCGGCATGGTTCCAACGGCCGGACATGTTCACCCCGATGGTGCCGGGATTCCGCTCCCGGACCACTTCCAGGAGCCCTTCGAACTGCTCTTCGTTGTGGGTGGGGACCAGCTGGAAGAGGCCGTCGTAGTTGAACCTGCCCACGGAAAGGGGCTCCACGCCACGGCCGGGCCCCAGGTCGTTGAACACCAGGATGGTGCGGCGCCGGGACGAGTAGGTCTCCAGGGGCGCCATGGAGCGGAATACCGGATCATCATTGTACTCCCGGGAGATGATGATCCACATGTCGATCCCCTCCCTCCGCATGAGCTCCGGAAGGAGAGTGTCGAACCGCTTCTCGATCCATCCCCGGACGATCTCCGCCTGCTCCCGGTGCGAGAGGATGGCCTGGTCCGGGAAGTAATCAGCCGGGACGGGAACGGTCTGGGCCGCCAGGGAGACCGGGGGAAGCCCCGGGGCCGAGTCGGACAGGGCCACAGGCGCCCATCCCTGGAGGACGCCGAAGAGCAAAACCGCCATGACGAAGGGAAGCCGTGAGGGGCGAGGACGGGAGTGCATGAGTGCCTCCTGGTGTGGACGGAATCGGTGGCCGGAGAAGGGATTGCCCTTCCGGCCGGTAGTCCCGCTTCACCATAGGGCTGGGAAAGGCCTCTGGAAAGCCCCTCTCTGGAACAAGGAGGCGTCCTTTTCGTATGGGTGAGGGCGGTTGAACGATCCGGACATCCCATCCGTACTCCCCTTGAGTAAGGAGCCGGATTCGCCGCGGGTGACGCGCCTTCAGCACGAGGATGGCTTACGTGAGCAGACATAACCCCTGTCTCCTGCCCCGCCGGGCCACGGCTCTGCTCCCTTCCCTGGCCCTGGCCGCGGTCGTGGGTTGCGCCGCTCCGGGCCCCGGGCCGGGTGAGGCCGTCTCGCCGCCGGGCCTTACCGAGGCAGAGGCCCTGGAGGTCTTTGACTTCGCCTGGACCCGGGTCCACGACACCTATTACGACACCACCTTCCGGGGGCTGGACTGGCAGGGCGTGCGTGACGAGCTCAGGCCGAAGGCGGGAGACGCCGCTTCGGTGGACGAGCTCCGAGCCATCCTCGGGGACATGCTTTCCCGCCTGGGAGATAGCCATTTCGGAGTGATTCCGGCCGAGCATGCCGACGCCGTGAGCCCGGAGGAAGTGGAGGGAGCGGCAGGTGAGCCGGGAAGCGTGGGCGTGGAGCTCCGGGTGGTGGAAGGGCGGATCCTGGTGTCCCGCGTCTCCCCCGGCAGCCCGGGCCAACAGGCCGGGGTGGGGCCAGGATGGGAGTTGGAGCGCGTGGACGGAATCCCGGCCAGTCAGCTCCTGGCGGTCCTGGACGAGGTCCCGGAGGCCCGTCCATTGGCGGAAGCCCGGGTAGCCTGGTCCGCCGAGTCTCGCCTGGCCGGCCTGGTGGGTGACACCACAACGGCCGCCTTCCGGGATGGCGCCGGCAGCCTCCACGAGCTGGCCCTGGTATCCGAGGCCATGCCCGGGACCCCTGTCCGTTTAGGGAACCTGCCCACCATGTTCTCGCACCTGGAAGCTGTGGAGGTCCCCATGGGCGAGGGGTGTGTCGCCCTGATCCGCTTCAACGTGTGGATGACCCCCATCCTGCCGGAGCTGGAATCGGCGTTCCTCGAGCTGCGCCATTGCCACGGCTTCGTCCTGGATCTTCGCGGCAACCCGGGGGGTGTGGCGGGAATGGTCATGGGCGTGTCCGGCTATTTCATGACGGATCAGCGACCCCTTGGGACCATGACTACCCGGCAGGGAGAACTGCGGCTGGTCTCCATGCCCCGGCGGGTGACGGCCGATGCACAGCCCATGGAGCCCTTCACCGGGCCCCTGGCCCTCATCGTAGACGGTCAGAGCATGTCCACCAGTGAGATCTTCGCCGCCGGTCTTCAGGGCTTGGGCCGGGCCCGTGTCTTCGGCGAACCATCGGGCGGCCAGGCCCTCCCCGCACTGATGGAACGTCTGCCCAACCAGGACGTGCTCATGTACGTGTTCGCCAACTTCGTCGGCCCCGACGGCAGCCGCATCGAGGGCCGGGGCGTCATCCCCGATGTCGTCACGCCCCTTTCACGGGACGACCTTCTGGCCGGGCGGGACGCACCATTGGAAGCCGCCCTAGGCTGGATCGAGGCTCAGCAGGACCGGTAGCCAGGATGGAGACGGAATAGGAACACCCCTAACGGAGGGAGCACCTCCCTCTCGAGAAAAGGAACAGTCATGAAAGCACGGATGA
>PXFI01000223.1 GCA_003564295.1 Gemmatimonadota bacterium
GAGTCGGCCATCTCGGGACGTCTCCCCATCTCCCTCCCTCCCTTCCATGCCCTGGGTGACGGCCTCCGGCGGGACGCGGTGCCTGAGGTGCCCAGGCTGGGCCGGGTGTCGGGGCAGGAGCTGGAGATCGGCATCCGCCCGCAGCCCGGGGGGGTCCCGCCCCCGGACACTGGCATCGTTCCGGCCCCGGATCCTGACGTCCTGTGGCCAGGCGCCCTGCCCGCCGTCGATCCGGTTGCCGCGCCCGGCCAGGAGCTGGTCATCTCGAGCCTGGAGGTGGATCCGGCCACGGTGGGCATGGATCCCGGGGCGGTGGAGGCCCTGGACTCGCTGATCCTGGGGGCCCTGGCGGAGGGTGCCTCTCCGGGGGCGGCGCTGGCCGTGGGCCGGCACGGGAAGCTGGTGCGCCTGCGGGGGTACGGGCGTCTGGATTGGGGTCCCCATGCGCCGCCTGCCACACCCGAGTCCATCTGGGACCTGGCCTCCGTCACCAAGGTCTCCGCCACCACCACGGCGGCCATGGTCCTGGCCGAGTCCGGCCGCCTGGATCTGGACGCCCCCGTGGTGACCTATCTCCCCTGGTGGGGCGCCGGCGATCCCCGAAAGGGCTCCGTGACGGCCCGACAGCTACTCCTTCACCGGGCCGGGCTGCCGCCCTTCCGCCCCTTCTACGCCCAGATGGAAGGGAGGGAGGCCTTCAAGGAGGCCATTGGCAATCTGCCTCTGGACTACGCCCCCGGCGACTCCACCGTCTACTCCGATATCGGGCTCATGACGGTGGCCTTCATGGTGGAAGAGCTCACGGGGACGGAGTTGGACGCCTTCCTCCGGGATCGGGTCTGGGGGCCCCTGGGCATGCGGGACACGGACTTCCGGCCGGACCCGGCCCTCCTTCCCCTCATCGCTCCCACGGAGGTGGACACGGTGTTCCGCTTCACCCACGTCCACGGTGCGGTCCACGACGAGAACGCCTACGCCATGGGGGGGGTGGCGGGGCACGCCGGCCTCTTCTCCTCGGCCCGGGACCTGGCCGTCCTGGCCCAGACCCTCCTGGACGGAGGGGCTGCGGCGGCCTGCACCGGGGAGGCAGGGAGCGGCGTTCCCTGCTCGGCTCCGAGGCCGGGACCGGTCCGCATCGCGGCTCCAACCAGCGTCGAGCTGTTCACCCGGAGGCACGACGGAGCCTCGTCCAGGGCCCTGGGGTGGGACACCCCGGCCCCGGGCGCCTCCGCCGGGGACTACCTGTCGGCCAGGGCCTTCGGCCATACCGGCTTCACCGGCACCTCCATCTGGGTGGACCCGGAGCTGGACCTGTTCGTGGTGCTCCTGACCTCCCGGACCAACCCTACGCGGGCCAACACCCGCCACATTCCCCTCCGGCGGGCGGTCCACGACGCAGCGGCCAGGGCCATCACCGACTTCCCGGTGGGGGCGCGTACGTGGTGACGGCTGCGGGCGGGCCGCCACAATCCTGGCCATGGCGGCTCTACAACGGCGGGCAGGCGGTGCCGTGCACGGCGGCTCCACATACCAAGAGGTGGCGATGATGCTCGAGAGACGCGAGAGGATCCGGGTGGTCCTCATGGAGGACCACGACTCCATCGCAAGGGCCGTGGCCGGAAGGATCGCCACGGTGATCCGGGAGCGAAACGGCCAGGGGTTCCAGGCCGTCCTGGGCCTGGCCACGGGGTCCACCCCCATCGGGGTGTACCGGGAGCTCATTCGCCTCCACCGGGAGGAGGGATTGGACTTCTCCCGGGTGGTGACCTTCAACCTGGACGCGTACTACCCCATGAACCGGAACAGCCCCCACAGCTACGTTCGGTTCATGTGGGAGAACCTTTTCGAGGCCCTGGAGATCCCCCGGGAGAACGTCCATTTCCTGGACGGGTCCGTCCCCCGGGATGAGATGGAGCGTCACTGCCAATGGTACGAGGAGGCCATCAGAGAGGCAGGGGGCATGGACTTCCTCCTCCTGGGCATCGGCCGCAGCGGGCATATCGGGTTCAATGAGCCCGGCACACCCCGGGAGTCCCGGACCCACCTCGTCTTCCTGGACTCCATCACCCGGGCCGACGCGGCGTCGGAGTTCTTCGGGGAGGATAACGTCCCCCTGGAGGCCATCACCATGGGCATCGCCACCATCATGGACGCCCGGGAGATCGCCCTTCTGGCCCTGGGGGAGCACAAGGCCGCCATCATCCGGAGGGCCGTGGAAGGCGGGATTCATCCCGACGTGGCCGCCACCTACGTTCAGAACCATCCTAACGCCACGGTCTATGTGGATCCGCCGGCGGGAGCCGACCTGACCCGGGTGGCCACCCCCTGGGTCCTGGGAGAGGTGGAGTGGACCCCCAGGCTGGAGACGGAAGCAGTCATCTGGCTGAGCCAGCAGGTGGGCCAGTCCATCCTGCGCCTATCCACGAAGGACTACAGAGACAACCGCCTCTCGTCCCTCCTGGCCCGATACGGATCGGCGGGCCCCTTGAACGGGGAGGTGTTCAACCGCCTCATCTCCAAGATACGGGGCAAGAGCAAGCTGCCCACCGGGCGAAGGATCCTCGTCTTCTCTCCCCATCCCGACGACGACGTCATCTCCATGGGGGGGATTCTCCGGAAGCTCGTGGAGAACGAGAACCATGTGACGGTGGCTTACCAGACCTCCGGCAACATCGCCGTCTTCGATCACGACGTCCGGCGCTACCTGGACTTCCTGGAACGCGGTGAGAGCGTCCTGGGAGCCCGGTCCGACGGCGTAAGGGAGAAGGTGGCCGAGATCCGCCGGGTCCTGGCACGCAAGGTCCCCGGAGACGTGGACATCCCGGACGTTCAGGCCATCAAGCGGGTTATCCGGGAGACGGAGGCTGTTTCGGCCCTGGAGAACGTGGGGCTGGGTGTGGAGCGGGCCCGGTTTCTGAACCTTCCCTTCTACCAGACCGGCAAGGTTCGTAAGGACCCCATCTCGGAAGCCGACACGGAGATCCTCCTCCGTACCCTGGAGGACGTGGAGCCCGAGTTGGTCTTCGCTGCCGGAGACCTCTCGGATCCCCACGGGACCCACCGCATGTGCCTTGAGGCCATCCGGCAGGCCCTCCAGGCCCATACCGGTCCTCCACCGGAGGTGTGGCTGTACCGGGGAGCCTGGCAGGAGTGGACCGTTGCCGAGGCCACGATTCTGGTCCCCCTCTCCGAGGCGGAGCTCCGGCAGAAGATCCTGGCCATCTTCAAGCACCAGTCCCAGAAGGACAAGGCTCCCTTCCCGGGCCCCGACGAGCGGGAGTTCTGGCAGAGGACGGAGGACCGGAACCGGGAGACGGCAGACCTTCTGGCCCGCCTGGGCCTGCCGGCCTACTACGCCATCGAGGCCTACGTGGTGGAGCAAGACGGACAGCTACTGGAGAATCCCCTGGTGTCCACTTCCTCCCTGGGAGGTGAAGGGTGACGGCCTTCACCGGGGTGGACGTCATCGTCATCGTTGTCTA
>PXFI01000014.1 GCA_003564295.1 Gemmatimonadota bacterium
TGGAGGCTCTACCCACCGTGATCCTGGGGTTCCTTGCGGGACTCTGGCTTGCGCCCTTCGCCGAGAACCACCTGCCGGCGGTCTTCTCCATCCTGCTCCTGCTCCCTCCGGCCATGCTGGCTTTCGCATTGCTCTGGCAGTTCGGCCTTCCCGACTGGGTGCGCCACCGGGTCCCGGAGGGATGGGAGGCGGCGCTCCTCATCCCCGTCCTGATGCTCGTGGGGTGGGCCTGCGTCCAGATGAGTCCTCTCATCGAGCTCCGTTTCTTCGATGGGAGCATGCGTCAGTGGTTCACCGACCAGGGGATCACCTACGACCAGCGAAACGCCATGGTGGTGGGGGTGGCCATGGGCTTCGCCGTAATCCCCACCATCTTCTCCCTGGCTGAGGACGCCCTCTTCAACGTCCCGAAACACCTCAGCCACGGCTCCCTGGCACTGGGGGCCTCCAACTGGCAGACGGCGGTCCGTGTGGTCCTGCCCACGGCAAGCCCGGGTCTCTTTGCCGCCATCATGATCGGCCTGGGCCGGGCAGTGGGCGAAACCATGATCGTGCTCATGGCCACCGGGAACAGCCCCGTGGTGAACTTCAACATCTTTGAGGGCATGCGGACGCTCTCTGCCAACATCGCCGTGGAGCTAGGCGAGACCGAGGTGGGGGGAAGCCATTACCGGATCATCTTCCTCTCGGCCCTGGTTCTCCTCACCCTCACCTTCGCCTTCAACACCGTGGCCGAGACCGTGCGACAGCGCCTCCGCCGCAAGTACCAGGCCCTCTGATGATCCATCCCCATCCTCCCATGGGCCCCAAGTCTCCCGATTCACCGAGGCGGGCAGGCGACGTGCAGGCACGGTTCGATCCTACGTCCAGGTTGGGCCGCCGCAGAGGTCCCAGGTCCAGCTCCTTCAGGTCGCGAGTCGGCGCATGGGCCTCCGGAGGAGGACCCCTGATCTGGCTCACGGCCGGCGCCGTGAGCGTGAGCCTGGTCATGGTGCTTGGCCTGGTGGCCGTCATCGCAGTCCGGGGCCTTGGTCACTTCTGGCCCGCCGCTGTGGTGGAGACGGTCTACCACTCCCAGGCGGAGGGCGAGATCCGGGTGCTGGGGGCGGTCCGCCGTTCCGAGACCGTGACACCGGTCGTGCTCAGGGAGATCGGGTACGAGATTCCAGACGAGATGGCCGACGAACTCTTCGTCCGCCACCTCTTCCAGCTCGGGAACCGGGACCTCACCGGCCAGGATTTCCGCTGGTTCCCCGGGCCCCCCTTCACCGGAGAGTGGTCCTACCCCGAGGACGTTCTTGTCCTGGAGCGGACCGAGTGGGGGAATTTCTTCGGCTACCTTCGAGGGTTGCAGGAGAACGGGCACGTGGTGGCGGAGGGGGAGGAGGCCTGGCCCGTCCTTCGGGACCGGGTGGCCAGGGCCCGGGACCTGCGCCGCCGGATCGAGCAGATCGAGCGCCGGGGCATCGGGAGCGTGAACATCCGGATGGAGCGCCTGCGCCTCGAGGAACGGGCCATGGAGCTCCAGGGAGACGAAGACCCCCAGGTCCTGGCCGAACTACGGGCTCGCCGAGCCGCACTGGCTGAGGAGTACTCGGTGCTGGAGGCCCAGCGACTCGAGCTCCAGCAGGAGATCCAGCGGGACGCGGTGGTGGCCGAGACCATGGACGGGAGGCTGGTGGACATCCCCCTGGAACGGGTGATTCGGGCATCCGGCCCCAACCGGATGTCGGTCACGGAAAAAGGTCGCCACTACGTTGGGAAGTTCTGGGAGTTCGTTTCCGACTATCCCCGGGAGGCGAACACCGAGGGGGGTATCCTCCCTGCCATCTTCGGCACGGTGATCATGGTCCTCCTTATGTCCATCTTCGTCACCCCCGTCGGGATCCTGGCGGCCATCTACCTCCGCGAATACGCGAAGCAGGGGCGGTTCGTCCAGTTCATCCGGGTGTGCGTCAACAATCTGGCCGGGGTGCCGTCCATCGTCTTCGGCGTTTTCGGGCTCGGGTTCTTCATCTACTTCGTGGGTGGCGGAATCGATCGGCTCTTCTATCCCGAGGCCCTTCCCGCCCCCACCTTCGGGACCCCCGGCCTCCTGTGGGCTTCCCTCACCCTGGCCCTCCTCACCCTTCCGGTGGTGATCGTGGCCACCGAGGAGGGGCTCACCCGGATTCCCCGGAGCATCCGTGAGGCGAGCTACGCTGTGGGCTCCACCAAGGCCGAAACGGTCTGGAAGATCGTGGTGCCCATGGCCGCCCCGGCCATGATGACCGGGCTGATACTTGCCGTGGCCAGGGCGGCGGGGGAGGTGGCGCCCCTCATGCTGGTAGGGGTGGTGAAGCTGGCCCCCAATCTGCCAGTTGACGGGATCGCGCCCTTCCTCCACCTGGAGCGGAAGTTCATGCACCTGGGCTTCCACATCTACGACGTGGGCTTCCAGAGCCCCAACGTGGAGGCGGCCCGGCCCCTGGTTTACGCCACGGCCCTCACCCTGGTGATCATCATCATCGCCCTCAACCTGACGGCGATCGCCATCCGCCAGAGGCTCCGGGAGAAGTACCGGAGCGAATCCGACTGAGAACACCATGAGCGAGCGTGAAGCAGGCCTGAATGCGGCCCCCCGAACCACGACCCAGGAGCCCGCCGGCACAAGGAACCTCCTGGCAGGCCTGGGCACCCCTGTGGAGCGCACTCCGGTCCCCGGGCTCCAGGCCGAAGCCGCTGCCTTCGAGCTGGATGATGTGGGGGTGCAGTACGGAGATGTTACCGCCCTCAAGGGGGTGAATCTTACCATCCCCCGCAACCGGATCACCGCCTTCATAGGTCCCAGCGGATGCGGCAAGTCCACCCTTCTCCGATCCCTGAACCGGATGAACGACCTGGTAGACAGCGCCAGGCTCCTGGGGGAGATCCGCCTGGAGGGCGAGGACATCTACGCCCCCGGGGTGGACGTGGTGGAGCTTCGCCGCCGGGTGGGGATGGTCTTCCAGAAGCCCAATCCCTTTCCCAAGACCGTCTACGAAAACGTGGCCTACGGTCTCCGGATCCAGGGGGTCCGGAGGGCGTCGGTCCTGGACGAGGCCGTGGAGCGCTCCCTCACCCAGGCGGCCCTCTGGGACGAAGTGAAGGACCGGTTGGACAAACCGGCGGTGGAGCTGTCCGGGGGGCAGCAGCAGCGCCTGGTCATCGCCCGGGCCATCGCCATAGAGCCCGAGGTGATCCTCCTGGACGAGCCCTGCTCGGCCCTGGATCCCCTCTCCACGGCGAAGGTGGAGTCCCTCATGTACGAGCTCAAGGCCGACTTCACCCTGGTGATCGTGACCCACAACATGCAGCAGGCATCCCGGGTCTCGGACTACACCGCCTTCCTCTACCTGGGGGAGCTGGTGGAGATGGGGCCCACGGACCAGATCTTCCTGAAGCCCGGGGAGCAGGCCACGGAGGACTACATCACGGGCAGGTTCGGGTGATCAGGTCCCCA
>PXFI01000016.1 GCA_003564295.1 Gemmatimonadota bacterium
CCGAATCTCAAGACGGAGTTCGCGGCTGCCTTCTCTGAGTGGATCGCCCGGGATTCGCCGGAAATCGTGCATAGCCTGAAACCGCTCGGGAGGCTCGGAGAGGAAGAATACCGCAAGCGGTCGGCGGGCGGCCTTTCCAAGAAGCCGAAGCTGCCGGATGGTCGCCGCCAGGTCTCCAGCTTCCCAAGCTCGGACGCGCTCTACCGTGGTCCCGGTCTTCTTGGCCGCATCCTCAAGGGATAGGCCAGCATCCTCTCTCACCCACCGGATTAGTTCCGGCTTCGCTGTTGCTCTTACAGTCTTGCCCATGGCTGGTTAGTACCCCCTCAGCCGAAGATAGGGGCCGGTATTGGGCATTGCCATGTATCTGTGGGATTCTGCTTTCCCTCTGAGCGAGGACACTGAGGTTCACCGGCGTTATTTCTTGGCCGCGTTCCTCCTAGCCTTCTCGATGATCCGGCGAGCCGACTCGCGAGCGGCCTTCTGAACCTGGGGTCTCACCCAGTCCGGGCACCGCTCGGCGGCCTTGGACACCCCCTCCCAGATGGCCCGGCCCTTCTCGCTATCGCTTTTCGAGATGTGCTTCTCCATCCTCTTGCTCCTCCCCTAGGTCGGCCACAGCATGGATCTCGGTGTCGAGGAACTGGGCGACCAGGGCTTCCCGGTCAATGTGAGTGAGGGGCCTCGCTGCCATTCGTAATCCTACGGGTTTTGTTCGGACTCCGCCACCCTTTTCTTTTCTAGGAACTCGGGCGCCATCCGCTTCCACGGAGGAGAATAGCCTCGAGAACCTTCGTGGCGCTATCCCATGGAAGGAGGCAAATGGTACCCTTCCGTCAGGTGCAGAGTCCTGTTCCAGGGCGAAGGCGATGGCATCCCCGTGCAGGCGATCCGCGAGGCTCTTCGCGTAAGGCTCAATGTAGACGACACGTGCGATGCCGGCACCAACGATGTGCTTGGCACAGTTGTGACAAGGAAACGTGGTGGTGTAGAGCGTGGAGCCCTTCACGGGGATCCCCACGCGGGCGGCCGCGAGGAGCGCCTCCATCTCGGCGTGAACCGCCCGGCCGAACTCCGTGAGATTCATCAACCGAGTACCGCTCAGGAGGCTCGAGGCCTCATCGAGCCTCTCGGTCTTCACTTCCTCCAAGAGCTCGGCCCAATCCGGATCCATGTGCTCCATGATCTCCCTGAGGCACTCGCCCTTGATCATCTCGTTCGAGTCGACCCCTAGGACGAAGTCTCGATTGTCCCCGGGGCCGGGCCAGTACTGCCCACCTCCGGGAGCAGGGACTTCGTTGGCACCGAGACCAAGCACCTCACCCGAAGGAGTCAGAAGTGCGGCTCCCACTTGCCTGGAAAGGTCCGCGGACCTGAGGGCAGCCGCGCTGGCAAGAAACATCCCGTACTCGTCCAGGCTGGGTGTCAGGATTCTCCGCCCGAACAGGAGGTCAATGTACCTGCGGATCTGCCCGCATGTGGACTCGGCCTCGGCATCCTCCCAGCCCCGTGCCTCCAGGAACACGTCGGCTAGGTGGTAGGTCTTCGTCACCTGCTGTCCGAGTTTCAGTTCCTCCCCGGCATCCCGCTGGAGGAGAGCCTGTTCCTTCTCGGCGGACAGGCCCATCTGCTGCTGGAGATACCGGCTCCGGACTTCCTGAGGCGAGTAGACGCCGATCAGATGGAATGCATCTCCGTAGGTTCGCCGCAGAAGCAGGACCTCCTCAGGGTGCTTCAGCTGCCGCAAGATGAAGGCGCGACGTTCGAGCATGGGAGGCTCATTGCCAGGCCTTTGCTGTTGGATGTGCGCGGCAGCATGCATGGCAAGGGCGTCGCCGCGATCAAGCTTAACCCTGAGCTGATTCCCTCGATTCATGAGAGCGTTAAACCGGACGTCAGGAGGGTCTCCATCGGCCGGAGGAGGTGTGTCGAGATCGTCATAGGCCGCCAGAAAGTCGCTGAGCCGGATCGCCTCGGCTTCGTAACTGACCTGACGAAGCTCGTCGCTCAGCCACGCGACAACTTCCTCCATGGGAGTGCCGAGAGCGCCTACGAGACCGAACACGATTTCGGGCTCTGTTACGCCCACCAGGTCCAATTCATCGTGGGGCATTCACTGACCTCAGGTACCTCGTGGTCGCAGAAGGGGGTGGTCGATCGTGAGGTCGGCTTCTGGTCTGGAATCTGGCTGGAATTCCGGGCCCCCCCATGCTTAGATGGGACTCCCTGGACTGAAGTGCCAAGTGAGCCATCATGGGGTTCCCCGGGTCTGGCCGCTCGGGCTGGGAGCGCCGGACACCAATGCGGGTCGGGTGGGGCCGAACTTACTGGGAACTTTGGAGCTCCCTGATATACCTGAGGTGAATCTCCTGTAGGCGATGAAGGAACTCGCCCAGATGAGCTAATGGCAACTCCGTCTCAAACTCTTCACCGGTATGAGGATTCCTGTCTCTAAATATGATTACATCGTGTGGTCTGAAGGCCACACGAGCATGGGAGACAGCATTTCGGATGTGTCGGAGAAAGTTCACCCGAGGCTGATCCGTCCCATACGTGGTTCTTGTGTTCTGGGTGTGGGCTCGCAGGAAATCGGAAAGCGCGTCCTGGTCCTCCGGGTATTTGTCCCAAATGAGTTCCTTCGGAACCACGAGCATCACGTAGAGTGCGATCAAGGCCGATCCCTGATTCTCGAGGGGAAGCTTGGCCAGTTCCGTCTTGATCCAAGGCGCTCCGAAACTCATATCCTTGAAGAAGTCGGACTCCAAAAAGAGATGCCTCTGTAGCTCAATGAGCAGTATGAAGCAGAAGTAGCTCTGGAAGAGCAAATCGTCTTCTTGGGAGAACATTCGCACACACCCTGTTGGCGATGATCGTTGTGGGGACCGCAGCAGGGCGCGCACCCGGCCAGCCACGGCCGCAGGATCCGGCGTCACCAGCTCGTTGGTGCCGGAGGTGATGGTGGCGGGGCGTTCGGTGTTCTCCCGGAGGGTGAGGCAGGGTACGTCAGCCGCGCCCACAACAACCCCACGTACTCGTGCACGGCCCGATCCGCCTTCTCGTAGGACTCCACCGAGGGGAAGAACGAGGGGAGGGTGACGCGCCGCCGATCTCCCTCCAGGCGGGTCCAGGTGTAGGCCTGGGCCGGGGCGGGGATGGGGTTCAACCCTTGCCGGCGAAAGAGGTAGAGGGCCCGGGTCAGGTGCGACGCGGAGGTCACCAGGTAGAAGGGCTCGCCGGGGCCGATGAGCTCGGCGGCCTGCAGGACCTCCCCGGCGGTGTTGGGGGCTCCCACCCGATGCACCATGGCGGCGGGGCTCGCCCCCAGCATCTCGGCCACCCTCCCGTAGGTCGATGGGTCCGGGCCGGCGGCGGGTCCGTTGCCGGCGCCGGCGAAGAGGAGGAGCCTGGAGCCCGGAAGCAACCCGTGCAGCCGCACACCCTCCACCACCCGGTGAAGCGTGGTGTTGTGGACCCAG
>PXFI01000278.1 GCA_003564295.1 Gemmatimonadota bacterium
CTGAGCATCTCCCTCGGCATCGCCACCGCGGAAGACAAAAGCGCCTCCCTGGAAGAAACCTACAAAAAAGCGGACAACCTCATGTTCCGCGAAAAACAGGCCCGCCGCAAAGCCAACCACGCCCAAAAGGAGCCCCTTTAATTTATCGTAAGAAGGAGCCCCTGCTTACTCATCACGTAAATATGGGACACGGGGACGGGGTACCTGTCCCACTTTCCCGAAGCTGGAGATTTACTTCAGTTTGTTTTGGGACATGGGGACGGGGTACCTGTCCCACCTGGCAGACACCTGTATACTTGGGCAAACCTCCAAAACTGAAAAGTGGGACAGGTACCCCGTCCCCGTGTCCCAGAGCTAAATAATATCTCATACATCATCTATCCTCTGATCGTCTAATCCCAAAATGTCATTAAAGTTAGCCGCCTTCTTGTCTCCAGCGGCAATTGCATCGGCCTCTTGCAGCATGCTGCTGACAGCATTTTTAATCTTTTTGTTTTGCATCTCAAAGGGAAAAGTTGAAAACTGATGCGCTCCTTTAATTTAAAAAGGCTGCCCTGCCGGGCAGCCCTTTTAACGTACGCACCTGCGATTTCCAAATTGTATAAACATCCGTAACTGACGTTCTAGCATCCCCTGACTCTTATCGAACTGGTCCAAATTCCCTTAACGAGTCCGGGCTTTCTTCACTCAAACTCTCACTCTCACCTTCACCCTCACACTCACCCTTACTCCTCAATCGTCACATCCTGGAGCATAAACATGCTGGCCGGGGTAACCCAGAAGTTCTTGACATTATTGTTGACGCCGGCCAGGTTTTCATTGTACACCAGGTAAAGCATCGGCGCTTCTTCAATCAGAATCTCCTGCAGTTCGCTGTAGATCTTCAAGCGCTCGTCGGGATCGGGTTCCTGCCGCCCCCTGTCCAGCAGCTCGTCGGCAGCCTCGTTTCTAAAAAAGGCGCGGTTGCCCGGGTCTCCCACGTTGTCTGAATGGAAGAGGGCGTATACGGCATAGTCCGCATCCAGGGTCGGGGTGGACCAGCCCAGGATAAACATGTCGTGCATGCCGGCCGCCGTATTCTCCAGGTAGGCGCCCCATTCCAGCACCTCAACTTCCACATCGATATTCAGGTCACGCAACTCTGACTGCACATATTCTGCGATCATGATCCGCACGGGGTTATCGTTGGTCCAGATCGTCGTGGAGAACCCGTCGGCATAGCCCGCATCCGCCAGCAGCTCCCGGGCCCGTTCGGGATCATAGGGCAGGCCCCGGATCGTCTCATCGTGTCCGAAAACACCGGGGGCGATGGGCCCCTCTGCCGGGATGGCCGTGCCTTCATAGGCGCCTTCGATAATCTCTTCTTTGTTGATGGCCATGGCAATTGCCTGGCGCACGCGCACGTCATCGTAGGGCGCTTTATCACAATTATAGCCGATATAGGCCATGACCGTGACCGAGGTAATATCCATGTACGCATTATCCATGTTATTGACGCGGCTGATGTCGCTGGGCTCTACCGGATCGGCAATATGGGCAAAACCGGTTTCCAGCTCGGAGAGGCGGGTCAGGCTTTCGGGGACAACCCTGAAGGTGACGCTGGCCAGCTTGGCATTTTCGCCCCAGTAGTCTTCATTTCTCACCAGTTTGAGCTGATTGCCCGGTTCCCAGCTCTCAAGTTTAAAAAACCCTGTGCCCACCGGGTTCGTCGACAGATACGTGCCCGGATCGTTGCCCGCTTCCATTTCGGCATAATCCGCCTCGATGGCAGCTAAGCTGATGATCGCCCCACCGTTATGCGCCAGGTGGGCAGGCAGCGGTGCAAAAGGAAACTGGGTCACAAACTGCACGGTGTAATCGTCCACGATAATCACCTCTTCCAGCATGGAAAACAGGAAGAAACGCGGCGAAGCAACCTCGGGATCCAGCAGGCGATCGAAGGAGGCCTTGACCGCTTCAGCCGTCAGCTCTGAACCGTCGTGGAATTTCACGCCCTGGCGCAGCGAAAACTCCCAGGTCAAATCATCGACAGCTTCCCAATCGGTTGCCAGCAGGGGCTGCAATTCGCTGTTCTGGTCAAAATAAACCAGCGATTCATAGATGTTGTAACAGACTTTTGCCGAAGGAACATCATTGGAACCGTGGGGATCCAGCGAGACCGCATCGGAAAGGGAGGCGATGATCAGGTCTTCTCCTTCTGCCACTTCTTCCGGGGCTTCTTCCGGGTCTTCTGCCGGGGGCTCTGCGGGGGGTTCTTCCGCCGGGGCACAACCGACAAACAGTAAGGGAATTAACATCAGCAGCAACACAGCCAACACAAACCAGGACGAACCTTTTACTTTCATCTGTAATCTTCCCCCTCATGATGATAATATGATTGTGCTGTGCCAATCGTGTCCGGTTTCGAGCCTTGTTTTGCATTTTCTATGTAAAAAGGTGAAAACGGACTGTATTTCTGCAGCACAATTGATTATACTATAACTATTATCAGAGAAAAGTGCAAGATGCTTCAGGGAGAAATCAGGCCCATCCTTGATAAATTTTTATGATAAATTTTTATCAAGCGGTCGCACCACAGCAGACGCACCAGGACGCACCACAGCAGACGCACCAGGACGCACCGACGCACCCGGCAAGAAAGGCTGATCAGATGAGCAAACCGGTCCACGATCTAAAAAGCGCCGAGACCCAGGCCGTGAAAGGCGCCTCGAACTGGAACGTGATTTATCACAGGCTGAGACGCAACAAAACCGCGCTGATTGGCGGCTACCTCGTCCTGTTGTTCGTTGTCGTTGCCCTCGTCGGCCCTTTTTTTACGGTACACGATCCCATCAAAGTCAATTACTCCACCAGACTGCTGGCTCCTTCAGCGGAGTTCTGGCTGGGCACGGATCACAACGGGCGGGACATTTTCACCCGCCTGATTCACGGCATGTCCATCACCCTCTACATCGGCTTCCTCTCGGTCCTGGTCGGGCTGGTGATCGGCGTGCCCATGGGGATCGTCTCCGGGTATTACGGCAAAATCCTGGACAGCATCATCATGCGCGTGGTGGATGTGCTCCTGGCCTTCCCCGGGATCCTGCTGGCCATTGCCCTGGTGAGCGTCCTGGGGGGCAGCATCACCAACGTGATCATTGCCGTGGGCATCTTCTCGGTTCCCGGGTTCGCCAGGATCGCCCGGGGAACCACCCTTGCGGTGAGAAAGCTCGAATACATCGAAGCCATCCGGGCCCTGGGCGCCACGGATCGGCGCATCATCTTTTTGCACATCCTGCCCAACATCCTTTCCCCGATCATCGTGCAGGCCACGATCCGGATCGCCATCGCCATCCTGATTGCCAGCGGCCTCTCTTTCCTGGGCCTGGGCGCCCAGCCGCCGACCCCGGAATGGGGTGCCATGCTCAGCCAGGGGCGCAGCTACATGTTCGATCACCCGCACGTGGCCCTGTTCCCCGGCCTGGCCATTGTCAC
>PXFI01000319.1 GCA_003564295.1 Gemmatimonadota bacterium
AGGAGACTCTCGGCTCCCCTGAAGGAATCTTCTTGGTTTGGACGATTTCGGAAACCCCCCATGGGCCATGCTGACCTCAGAATGGCCCGGTCCTGGGGCGGGGCCATGAGAGAGAATGGCCTGGCCCTGGGGCGGGGGCATGAGAGACTGTCTGGAGAAGCTGAAGAAGCTGATGGCGGCAGGTGGCTCCTCCGCCGGGCGCTGAGCCGGACGCCTTCTCAGCGCTCCTTGACCATGCGAATCAGGTCCTCGTTCGATCGAGTCTTGCCCATGACCGCCAGGATCTCCGACATGGCATCGGCAGGGGGAGCCCCCGCAAGCTTCCGGCGAAAGGCTCTTGAAAGCTCCAGGGCCTCACTTGAAAGGAGCAGCTCCTCCCTCCGGGTGGCGGAGCCATTCAGATCGATGGCTGGAAAGATTCGCTTGTCGGCAAGCTCCCGGCTCAAGACCAGCTCGCTGTTTCCCGTACCCTTGAATTCCTCGAAGATGACCTGGTCCATGCGGGACCCCGTGTCCACCAGGGCCGTGGCGATGATGGTCAGAGACCCTCCCCCTTGCCGTGCATCGATCTTCCTGGCGCTTCCCAGGAAGCGCTTCGGTTTCTCCAGGGAGGAAGCATCCAGGCCCCCGGAGAGGGTACGCCCGGTACCTTCCTCCACGGTGTTGTGGGCCCGTGCAAGGCGGGTGATGGAGTCGAGGATGATCACAACATCCTGTCCCATCTCCACGCGCCGGTGAGCCCTGGCCAGGGTCATCTCCGCCACCTGGGTGTGTCGCTCGGCGGGCCGGTCAAAGGAGGAAGCGATAACCTCACCGAACCCGCACATCTCCATCTCCGTGATCTCTTCGGGACGTTCGTCCACCAGGAGGATCATGAGGTGGCATTCCGGATGGTTCTTCACGATCCCCTCGGCCACGGACTGCAGCACCGTGGTCTTTCCCGCCTTGGATGGTGCCACGATCATGGCCCGTTGCCCCTTCCCGAAGGGGCAGAACAGATCGATGACCCGGTTGGTGGGGTCGGGCTGGCTCCGGATGGTCCGGCCACACTCCAGGACGAGGGCCTCGTCGGGGTGTTGCGCACTCAATTGGGTGAATATGGGCCGGCGCGGAAGCTCTTCTGGAGGGACCCCGTTCACCCTCACAAGGCGTCGGAGGGGTGGACTCTTTCCGTTCCTCGGCCGGGCACCCACCTGCCCCTCGAGCTCGTCGCCGGTTCTGAGGTCGAACTTCTGGATGACCCGGGCTCCGACGTAGATGTCGTCCTTGCCAGGGGTATAGGAAACCTCACTGCGTCGTATGAAACCCGAGCCGCCCGGAAGCACTTCGAGGACGCCCAGGGATCCGTCGTTCGTCACGGGCTGATCACCGTCGTTAGGAGAGTTCAAACCTGGTTACCCGGCTCACGTTCCCTCATGGGAATCGGCACGCCAACCTGAAACCCATATTGGAAAGGCCGCCCAATCATCATCGGCAGGGGCTGATCCGTTTCCGGAGCCGCCGGCCGGTGCCGGCGACAGCAGCCCTCCCGAACCGCCCCCATCCTCCACGATGGCCAGCCCTGAAACTCCGGTCGGGTGCCATCGGCCATGCGGGGGAGACGATCTTCGAGTTCCCCAAGGCTACCGCGGGTGGGTCGGCACTCAAGAGGAAGGTGGGTCGGCACGCCCAGCCCTGCGATAGAATCCTCCTTAAGGTTGATCATTTCACCGCCGTAGTCAACAGGGACTTCCACGCGGGGGGCTTTCCCCAGTTCTTTCGTCGGCCCATGGCGAGGGGGGTGTGGCAGGCCACAAGAGAGAATGGCCGGGAAGCCCTGGGGAAGGCCATGGTGCTTCCACCGGGTGGGCGAGCTCTTCCCTGGAGGTGTACGGCGCGAAGCCTGAAGGGTGGTTTTGAGGACGATCTTGACGGGGTAGTGTCACATAGGGTGGACACACGACCCGAGCTATTCACCTCCAACCACCTGCGGAACAAGGATTCGGGCGGTCTTCCGGCTCGCTCCATCCTGGCACGCACCCTGCATTCCTCTTCAGTGCGGAGCTAAGCAAGGAGGAACCATGTTCAAGCGTCTCATTCCAGCAGCGGCCCTGGCAGCGGCCCTGGTCTCAGCACCGTCTGAGGCCCCGGGACAAATCTCGACATCGGTATCGCTGCAATTCGGCTTGTTCGACGGCGTGGAAATGGGGATGGCCGTGTCCCATTGGGATCGGGGTTCCATCTTCTCTCCTGCTTTTCACGTCGGCCTCGGCTTCTCCACCGGCCCCGCGTACGGAGTGCATGTCGGTGTCCCGGCCTACCACGGGCCTCTCTCGACGTCATATCGCCACGGTCAGGTCGGCTATGCCGTGGCGTCCAGCTGCTGGTATTGCTGGGACCCCTGGTACCAGGGATGGGATCCCTATTATTGGGATTGGTGGGATTACGGACATCCCTACGGCTACGGATGGAGCAGGCTCGGATACCGATGGGATCCCTACCGGTACGGCTGGGGTCGTCACTACAGGACCCGCACCTACGTGTCTCTGGGGTTGGGTTGGAGTTACTACCGCCGGCCTGTCTACTTCGACCCCTGGTGGGGGTGGACCGGCTACCTGGCCCGCTGGCGTCCCGTCTGGGCCTACAGTCCGGGCTGGTGGTACTATAACGATCCCTGGTACGTGTCACCCGGCTATTCCCGTGTCGCCTACGTGGTCCCCTCCCAGAGGGTGATTCGGGTGGGGGCACCCCTTCGGGGATACTCCTCTCCTGAGTACAAGGAATCGCCTTGGGGCACCGTGGCGGCTGACCGTCAGGCCAGGCCCCGGGCCACAAGCGCCCAGGCTACGACTCCCGAACCGGTCCAAGGGCGAGGAAACGTGGCTCAGCCGCCCGTCGGGGCTCCCCGAAGCGCAGCGGCCAGGCCGAGCACCTCTGCGGCTGGAGTTGCCCAGCCCGGCACCGATCGCAGCGGGGTGACGAGACAGGAGGTTCCAAGGGCAGGGGTGGCTCGTCCCACGGCGCCCCGGACAGGCGCGGCCCAGCCCAATGTGGCCACTCGACCATCGGACCAGATCCGCCCCGGGGCGAGCGGAACGCCGTCGGTCCGGGCTCCGGCGGCACGGACACCGGCAACGGCACCCAGCACCCGGGCTCCGGCGGCACGGTCACCGGCCACGGCGCCCAGCACCCGGGCTCCGGCGGCACGGACACCGGCAACGCCTCCCACGGCCGGGCGCCCCACGGTGAGGACACCTACGACGAACCCGAACGCGGCCATGCCCAGCACCCGGGCTCCGGCGGCACGGACACCGGCCACGGCGCCCAGCACCCGGGCCCCGGCGGCACGGACACCGGCAACGGCGCCCAGCACCCGGGCCCCGGCGGCACGGACACCGGCCACGGCGCCCAGCACCCGGGCTCCGGCGGCACGGTCACCGGCCACAATGCCCAGCACCCGTACACCGGCTGCGACCTCTTCTCGGTCGCCCACC
>PXFI01000202.1 GCA_003564295.1 Gemmatimonadota bacterium
GGCTCACCCCGTGTTAACATTGTCAACATGCCTCATGCGTCCACGACACACCGACAAAGCAACGGAGGCGGTGATCGCCGCTGCAGAAGCCGAAGGTTGGAGCGTCGTGTACCCCATGGGACATTGGGGCTATCTCTACTGCGGGAAGAGAGACTGCCGGATCCGAATCTCGGGAACCCCGCAGGATGGTGAGAGCCATGCACGGCGAATCGCCCGCCAGGTCACCAGATGCCCCCACGGAGGATGAGGCTTTGAGATCCTTTGAGTTCGACCTGATCGTGTCCGGGCTCGACATGGAGGATACCGGAGTGCTGGACGGGTTCGAGGAGCGGGCCGGAGACATCACCTTCGCCTCGCATGGCCGAATAGTGCGTGCGGCCGTGGAACGGAAGGCGAGGGGACTGGGGGAGGCCATCGGATCGGCAATCGCCGACGTTGAATCCCTTCCCGGCGCGCGAGTGGTACGGGTGGAGTCGGATGAGCATGTGTCCCAGGCAGAGATAGCTGTTCGCCTGGGCAGATCCCGTCAGTCCGTGTCGCAGTGGGTAGCGGGAAGTCGGGGCCCGGGTGGGTTTCCGGCCCCGGCCTTCGAATCAGGGCAGGTGGCGCTGTGGCGGTGGCCCGAGGTGAAGGCCTGGCTGAGGGCCGCAGGGCTGGTTACGAACGAGGACCAGGAACACGAGGACCAGGCCTCGGCGGTGATCCGTGCGGCCAACGCGTTGCTGGAGGCACGGCGGGCCATGGCCGCGTTGGACGAGAAGGAACGAAAGAGGCTGTCCACATCCGTTCCGCAGGGGTTCTCGTAGGCTACCGCTTCAACACCAAATCGGCCCGGGTCTGCCCCACCGTCCCCCTGCCCACCGGCATCCCGTATCAGGCAAGCCCCCTCCGCCTCACCAATCCGCAGCCGATCCGTCCTTGGACGCCCGGGCCCAGGAAGCCTATGTTCGGTCCCGAACGTCATGGCTCCCGGTGCCCCGGGCACGTACGGGCCGGACTGGCTGACAGCATCATCGGCCTGGAGCGCCGGACCCTTTCCGGGGGCCGAGCGCGCCGGACTCGATGACAGCGTCATGGGCCAGAAGTGCCAGTCGTTGTCTCGGGCACCTACGCGCCAGACCCTGGTATGGACCATGATGCGGACCATGGACTCGGACACACATAAGGCCCCACCGTGACGCCCTCACAGCTACCCACCCTTCGCCGACCCCTGGTCTGGCTCTTCGCCGCCGCCAGCTTCTGCGGGGCCGCCCTGGTGTTTCTGGTCCAGCCCATGGTGGCCAAGATGATCCTCCCGCGCCTGGGCGGCAGTCCGGCCGTATGGAACACGTCCCTGGTGTTCTTCCAGACCCTGCTCCTGGCAGGCTATGCCTACGCCCACCTCTCCTTTCGGGTCCTGGGGGCCAGGCGGCAGCCCATCCTGCACATGGTCATCCTGCTGCTGCCCCTGGCGGTGCTGCCCATCGCCCTGCCGAACTGGGCGGCCCCCACCACCGGGGTGGAGCTCTGGGTCCTGGCGCTCCTGGCAGCGGCGGCGGGGGCGCCCTATTTCGCCGTGGCCTCGGCAGGTCCCCTTCTCCAGCGTTGGTTCGCCAGCACGGATGACCCCGACGCCAGAGACCCTTACTTCCTCTATGCGGCGGGAAACGCTGGCAGCGTGGGGGGCCTCCTGGCCTATCCGTTCCTCCTGGAGCCTCATCTGCCCCTGGGCACACAGTCCCTGGTGTGGGCCGGTGGATACCTCCTGTTCCTCGTCCTGGCCGGCGCCTGTGTCCTGACCTTGCTCCGGGCTCGGCGGAGAGCCCGTGGGGTGCCGCCAGCGTCCCCACTTCCTGCGGAACCGGCGCCAACTCCGGAGCCCGCCGGTGCGCCGGAGCCAGGGGGCCCGCTCGAGACGGACCCCCCATACCCTGCGAGCCCCCTGGGCTACAAGACACGTCTGCGGTGGGTGGGCCTGGCGTTCCTCCCGTCCAGCCTCCTACTGGGAGCCACCACGTACCTGAGCACCGACGTGGCCGCCGTCCCCCTGCTGTGGGTTGTTCCGTTGTCGCTCTACCTGGGAACGTTCATCCTGGCGTTCTCCAGGAGCACCTTCCGGTTCGCTGCCTGGTTCCAGCGTTGGCTTCCCCTGCTGGTGCTGCCGGCGGCGTTGGCGGTGCCCTTCTTCCTGGGGCAGACCATCATCCTGGCCTTCGTCATCCATCTGACGGCCCTCTTCGCCGTGGGGGCCGCAGCCCACTCCCGGCTGGCGGAGGAGCGGCCGCCGGTGGACCGCCTCACGGAGTTCTACCTGCTGATCTCCGTGGGGGGAATGGCGGGCGGGATATTCAATGCGCTCCTGGCGCCGGTTTTGTTCGACACCCTCCTGGAGTACCCCCTGGTCCTGGTCCTCTCGCTCCTGGTGGCCAAGCTCCCGCCGCCCCTGGACCGGCGGATCCTGGGCCTGGCCGTGGGCATGGCACCCGCCGCCCTGGTCTTCCTGGCCCTAGGCGCGGCCGCCTCCCTGCTGGTGCAAGCAGAGATCCTGGACAAGTGGACTCCGCTGCCCGCCGTGATCGTGCTGCTGGCGGCGGGGGCGGTGTACCGGCGGGCTTTTCGCTTCGCCCGAATCCTGCTGGCGATTCTGGTGCTGCAGGTGGCCCTCACGCCCCTGCTGAGGCCGGCGTTGCACAGAGAGCGGACCTTTTTCGGGACGCATCGGGTGGGGGTTGCCGATGAATGGCACCTGCTCAGCCACGGCACCACCGTGCATGGCGCAGAGAACCGGGCCCCGGAGCGGATGGGAGAACCCGCCACCTATTATCACCCCGACGGACCAGTCGGTGACATCATGGCCTCCCGGAGCGCCTCCGACCGCCTGGCCATCGTGGGACTCGGCACCGGAGCCATGGCGGCCTATGCCGAGCCCGGCCAGTCGGTGGCTTTCTTCGAGATCGATCCGGCAGTGGCTCGCATCGCCCTGGACACGACCTTCTTCTCTTATCTGGACCGCTCACCGGGCCAGATCAGGATCGTCATGGGAGACGGAAGGCTGACGTTGGGTCTGGAGCCACCCGAGTCTTTCGACCTCATCGTCCTGGACGCCTTCTCGTCCGATGCCGTCCCGGTGCATCTCCTGACCCTGGAAGCCGTGGAGGAGTACCTCCGGCGACTCCGGCCAGGCGGTCTCGTGGCCTTCCACGTATCGAACCGGTACGTGGACCTGGAACCCGTCCTGGGCCGCATCGCACGGGGCCTTGGGCTGGAAGGGCGGGTACGCCTGGACCCGGGAGACGGCACGCGGGCACACATGTCCAGTCGTTGGGTGGTCCTGGCCGAGGACCTGGAAGCGCTGGGAGCTTTGGGCCTGGACCATCGGTGGACGGGCTTGAGAGTGGAGGAGCGGGGAGAAGTCTGGACCGACGACTACTCGAACATTCTTCGGGTGATGCGGTTCTGGTAGGGCCGCCGGGCGTGGTGCTCCGCGGACC
>PXFI01000277.1 GCA_003564295.1 Gemmatimonadota bacterium
CAGCTCGGCCAGGCTGAAAAAGGTGTGGTTGCGAAGGGCCGCCAGGATCCATCGTTCGACGACCTGAACTCCCGACTCTACCTTCGCTTTGGCAAGAGTCTCCGATTGCACGTAGTGGTGTGCATCAGGCACGAGTCTTCACCGTCACGCATCCCTTCCATCCACTGAGCGGACAGACCCTGGAGGTGCTGGTGGTGAGGAACCTCTGGGGAGCCGATCGGGTGTGTTATGCTGGCCCCGAGGGGCGAAGTCGCTCCATCCCTGTCGAGTGGACGGATCTTGCCGGGGTGGATCCGTTCGTGGTCCTCGCCCGGGGGCGGGCCCCCTTCCGGCTGGTGGATCTTCTGGCCCTCCGGTCTCTCCTATCCCAGGTGCAGGAAGAGGCCGGAGAGGAGGATCCTTCGTGAAAAGCAAATTATGTCGCGGTAGTCAACTAAATGATGCCGCAGCGTCGTCAAGGCCCAGGGGCACGAGAAATCGTTATGCACAGTCCGACTTAGATAACGGAGGAGTGCTAGCCACGACATGCTTGCGGACAGGGAGATGGGTGTATATAATTATCATGTCATTCACCTTAACTCGGAGGTGCAGACATGTCGGCTCGACCCAGCCAGCGTCGGCAGCAGGCCCTGAAGGCGGAAGGGGCGCTCCACCCCCATCCCGAGGCGGTGACCGATGCGCTCTTTCACGGCAGTGCCTTCTTCGACCCCCACGACCTGGTGCAGGTGAAGTACGAGATGCTGCGACGCGTGCGGGTAGAGGCGGCGACAGTCTCGGCGACGGTTGCGGCCTTCGGCTTCTCCCGGCCGGTCTTCTACCAGACCCAGAAGGCGTTCGAAGGTGGGGGGCTTCCAGGTCTGTTGCCCCGGAAACGGGGCCCCCGGGGACCCCACAAGCTGACGGACGAGGTGGTGAGAACGCTGGACACCTACAGGCGCGAAGACGGGTCGGTTCCATCCGGCCGCGAGCTTGCCCGGCATCTGGAGACGGAGTATGGGATCACGGCGCACCCGCGCAGCATCGAGCGCAGCCTGGCCCGCTACCGTGGGGGGCGGAAAAAAAAACGCTCCCGGACGAAGGGCGGTCCGTCCTGACGGCGGCCACAGGGGCGTTGTTGGATGCCGGCGAGGAGGATCCGTACGCCGCAGCCTACGAACGACTTCGCTCCTGTGTGATCGACGGGAGGGGAGGGCCCGGTCAGGGCCACAGGGCAGTCGGGCTCGGCCTGCTGCTCCAGTGCGGGATCCCGGGCTGGCTCCGGGCGGGAGCCAGGATCATCGGCAGGCCACCGGGCGGAAGGGCCTTTCCGGGGACCCCTGGGCTTGAGGATGCGGAAGTGACTCCCCTCCCGGTGCCTCTGCCTGGGCTGGTCACGAACCTCGCACCCGGGGTGCTCCCTCCCTCCCAGAAGCCGGATCTGGTCCGGTTGATCGCCAGTTTGGTTCTATCGACCCAGCACCCGCACGGCATCCCTGGCGTCCTGAGTGTAGGGGGCGCGTGGACATCTTTCCCGGGAGGTCCCTCATGTCGATGAGTGCCGAAGCCCATCAGAAGATCACGGCCTCGCACCTTGCCCGTGGGGCGTATCTGTACGTGCGCCAGTCGACGCTCCGACAGGTGGTGGAGAACACGGAGAGCACGACCCGCCAGTACGCGCTCCGCGAGCGTGCCGTGGCCCTCGGCTGGCCCATGGAGCGCATCGTGGTGATCGACTCCGATCTCGGTCAATCAGGGGCCAGCGCCGCCGACCGGGAGGGGTTCCAGCGGCTGGTCAGCGAGGTCGGCCTCGGTCGGGCGGGGATCGTCCTTGGGCTTGAGGTCTCTCGCCTGGCTCGCAACTCCAGCGACTGGCATCGGTTGCTCGAGCTCTGTGCCCTGGCGGACACGCTGATCCTGGATGAGGACGGCCTCTATGACCCGACCCACTTCAATGATCGCTTGCTCTTGGGCCTCAAGGGTACCATGAGCGAGGCCGAGCTCCACGTGCTGAAGGCCCGCCTACGCGGCGGCATCCTGAGCCGTGCCCGGCGTGGAGAGCTCAAACAGATGCTGCCCATCGGCTTCGTGTACGACAGCGACGACCGTGTGGTCCTGGATCCCGATGCCCAGGTGCAGGCGGCCGTCCGGTTGCTCTTCGCCACCTTCCAGCGCACCGGCTCTTGTCTGGCCGTGGCCAAGGCCTTTCAAGAGCAAGGCTTGGTCTTCCCTCGCCGGGTCCGTAGCGGCCCCCGCAAAGGCCAGCTCCATTGGGGCGAACTGCTGCAGTGCCGTGTGCAGCAGATCATCAGGCATCCGCGCTATGCCGGGGCGTTCTCGTTCGGCCGCACCCGCCAGCGCAAACGACCGAACGGCAAAGTGGAGTCCCGGCGTGTGCCCCAAGAAGAATGGATCCTGATCCGGGACGCACACCCGGGCTACATCACCTGGGAGCAGTACGAGCAGAACGTGCAGCGCATGCGCGACAATGCCGCCTCGTGGAGACCGAACCGCCGTCAGGGCCCTCCCCGGGAGGGGAACGCGCTTCTGCAAGGCCTGGTGATTTGCGGCACCTGCGGGGAACGCATGACCGTGCGCTACCACTCCCACCGTGGCCATGCCGTGCCCACTTACTGGTGTGGACGCCGTCGCCTAGAGCGCGGAGAGCCCGGTCTCTGCCAGACCATCCACGGGGCCTCCCTGGACGCCGCCATCGGGGATGTGCTGGTCGAGATGATGACACCCCTTGCCGTGGAGGCCGCCCTGGCCGTACAGCAAGAGCTCGTTGAGCGGGAGGAGGAAAGTGATCGGCTCCGGCGCCAGCAAGTCGAGCGAGCCCGCTACGAAGCCGATCTCGCCGAACGCCGATTCCTCCAGGTGGACCCCGATCACCGCCTTGTGGCCGATGCCCTGGAGGCTGACTGGAATGCCAAGCTCCGCACCCTGGCTGCGGCACAGGAGCAGTACGAGCAAGCAAGACTCCAGGAGACCAGCTCGATCAGCGAGACCCAACGTGCGGAGCTCTTCGCCCTGACCACAGACTTCCCCCGCGTCTGGCGCGATCCCGCCACATCCATGAAAGAGAGGAAGAGGATCGCTCGCCTCCTTCTCCTGGACGTCACCCTCACGAAAGGGGACGCCCTCCACGCCGACCTCCGGTTCACCGGCGGTGCCACGCGCTCCCTGGTCATCCCGTTCCCCAAGAGCTGCGTCGAGCTCCGGACCACCGACGCTGCCGTCGTACGGGAAATCGACACTTTGCTGGACACCTATACCGACGGCGAAATCGCCGATCTCCTCAACGAGCGCGGCGTGCGCACCGTGGTCACAACGCCCTGGACCCGTGCCCGGGTCGGAAGGCTGCGCCTGACCTACTCCCTAAAAGACCGGCGCACCCGGCTCCTTGAGCAGGGGCTTCTCTCGCCCGATGATATCGCGGAGCGTTATAGTGTGGCCCGGAGCACGGTCCACCTCTGGCGCCGACGTGGA
>PXFI01000057.1 GCA_003564295.1 Gemmatimonadota bacterium
GTCAGGGGAACGGCCCGGTATTGCTCGCCGTAGCGGGCCAGCATCCAGGCCACGACACTGTCGGCGGGCATCCCCGACCAGGCCATGAGCTCCATGGTGTCCCGGAGCATCCTGGCCTGAGGAGTGGGGCATACCTCCAGCATCATCCCCGGGCAATAGGGGGAGCGAACCCGGTTGATGGCCCTGCTGCCCTCCGGATGAGGTTGGACCGGCTCCTCAAGGCGAAACGTCTCTTGCGCTCCACCCGGGATTGCCGGAAGGAGAAGAAGGAGACCAAGAACCAGTCTGGAGCCCCGTCTCTGCATTTCTCCACTTCACTCCGTTCAGTGTTCCGCCGGGAACCGGCCAGGCCCTCGGGCCGACCCCCCTCATGGCCAACGTACACCGGGAAGTCGCAAAGGGGCCAGACCTCTCCTCCCATCCCTTCGAGCTTTCCGACCTCCGTTTCAGGGCGCTTCCAGCCCCGCCAGAGCCCTCAGGACGGCCACCGTCCCGGCCCCGATCAGTTCCGGCACGTACCCACCCTCCAGCACCAACACCGTCCGCATCCCGGTTAAAGGGCCGGGGTCGCCGGCAGCCGAAACGTTCCCTGGCCCAGCCGCACCCCCTGTCGAACCGGCCAGGGCCACGGGGGGGCCCTGGGTCGGTACTGAGAGGGCGACGACCGCCCGCGTGAAGTCGTACAGGTCCACCGGCTCCAGCTCCTGGCCCCCCAGGGGGTCTCCCTTCAGGACATCGAAGCCGCAGGAAACGAATACCCAGTCGGGGGCGAAGTCGCCCCAAACATCCTCCAGGACCCCGAAGAACCGCTCCCGATACTCGCCCCGGGGGGTCCCCGGGGGAAGGGGAATGTTCAGGGTGGTCCCGGATCCGGCTTCGGCTCCAGTCTCCCACTCCTGTCCCGTACCGGGATAGTGAGGCGACTGGTGGAGGGAAAGGTAGAAGACGTTCGGATCCCGGTAGAAGACCTCCTGGGTACCGTTCCCGTGATGCACGTCCCAATCCACGATGAGGACCTTCCGGCCCAGGCCCTGGTCCAAGACGTATCGTGCCCCCACCGCCACGTGGTTGAAGAGACAGAAGCCCATGGCCCTGGCGGGGGTGGCATGGTGCCCGGGCGGCCGGGTGGCCACGAAGGCGTTCCGGACGAAGCCCCGAGCCACCCCATCCACGGCTGCCAGGACTGCTCCCGAGCTTCCCACTGCGGCATCCCAGGAGCCCCCCGAGACCAGTGTGTCCAAGTTCAAGGGGATGCATCGCTCCTCCTCCATGGCTCGGTCCACGGCAGAACGCACCTGCTCCACATGCTCCTCGGTGTGCACGGGTAGCAGTTCCTCCTCGGTGGCGGACCGGGCCTCCAGCTGCACCACCCGCTCGTGCAATGTGAGCATGTCCATGCTCACGGCCGACGCCAAGGCCCCCAGGCGCCCCTGGTGATCGGGATGTCCCCACCCGGCGTCGTGAAGGGCAGCGGCCGGATGGAGCAGGAATCCCGTGGGAAGGGCCCTCATGCGCTCGTCTCCGGCAAGTGGCTCCGGGCGGTCACACCCGACCCCGGCCAATGCGGTCCTGGATGGCCCGCACCTGATGGGCCCGGCTCCGAAAGGCGATGAGCCCGTCGCAGGCCGCGCTGGCCGCGGACATGGTGGTCAGGTATGGAACGTTGTGGGTGATGGCGGCCCGTCTCATGGCGTAGTCGTCGTATTGGGATTTCTTTCCCAGGGGGGTGTTGATGAGAAGGTCCACCTCCCCGGACACGATCCCGTCCACGATGTGGGGACGCCCCTCCCCCACCTTGAAGATGGCCCTGGACGGAATCCCCAGTCGTGACAGATAGGCGTGGGTGCCCCGGGTGGCCAGGATCCGGAATCCCAGGTCGTGGAATCGCCGGAGAATGGGTGTCACGGTGGGCTTGTCCCGGTCGTTGACGCTCACCACCAGAGTCCCGCCCTCCTGGGGCACTTCGTTCCCCGCCGAGGCCGATGCCTTGGCGAAGGCCATGCCGAAGGACTCGTCGATCCCCATCACCTCACCTGTGGACCGCATCTCCGGGCCCAGGAGGACGTCCACCTCGAATCTGTTGAAGGGGAACACCGCCTCCTTCACCGCCACACCCGGAACCGGCGGCTCCGCCGGGACCTCCAGATCCGCCAGGCCCTCTCCCGCCATGACCCGGGAGGCGAGACGCGCCAGGGGGACTCCCGTTGCCTTGCTTACAAAGGGAACCGTCCGGGAGGCTCGAGGATTCACCTCCAGCACATACACCATGCCGTCCCGGATGGCGAACTGGACGTTCATCAGTCCAACGACCCCCAGCTCGAGGGCGAAGCTGCGGGTGATCTTCCTCATTACTTCCAACTCCTCCGCCCCCAGGAGGTAGGGGGGAATCACGCACGCCGAGTCTCCGGAGTGGACGCCGGCGCCTTCAATGTGCTGCATGATCCCCCCAATGACCACGTCGACCCCGTCGGAAAGGGCGTCCACGTCGGCTTCGAAGGCATCCTCGATGAACCTATCGATGAGGACAGGGTGGTCCGGGGAGGCTCGAAACGCTCGCTCGAAGTACCCCTTGAGGGTGTCGTCGTCGTAGACGATCTCCATAGCCCGCCCGCCCAGAACGTAGCTGGGCCGAATCAGGACCGGGTATCCGATGCGGGCCGCAGCCGCCAGGGCGTCCTCCAGGCTCGTGGCCACCCCGTTATCGGGCACCGTGGCACCCACAGTCGCGCACACCCGGGCAAACCTCTCCCGGTCTTCAGACCGGTCGATGGCATCCACCGAGGTGCCCAGGATGTGAGCACCGCACTCCGCCAGGCCCTTGGCAAGCTTAAGGGGCGTCTGGCCCCCGAGCTGGACGATTACCCCCTTCGGCTTCTCCAGGTGGATGATCTCCAGGACGTCTTCCAGGGTCAGGGGCTCGAAGTAGAGCTTGTCGCTGACATCGAAGTCCGTGGACACTGTCTCGGGGTTGGAGTTCACCATGATGGTCTCGTACCCCGCTTCGTTGAGGCCCAGGACGGCCTGCACGCAGCAGTAGTCGAACTCGATCCCCTGGCCGATGCGATTCGGACCGCTTCCCAGGATGAGGATCTTCTCGCTCTCCGAGGCCACCGACTCGGATTCGTCCTCATAGGAGGAGTAGAAGTAGGGGGTGGCCGCCGGAAACTCCCCGGCGCAGGTGTCCACCACATTGTAGGTGGGCCGCATTCCGAACTGCCAGCGCCGTTCCCTCACCTCCTTCTCCGTCTCTCCCCGTAGATCCGCCAACTGCCGGTCGCTGAACCCCTCTCGCTTCATCCAGCGCAGCTCCTCGGGCCCCACCGCGTCCAGGGTGCGGTACCAGCTCTCCGCCTCCATGATCTGAAGGAGCTGGTCCAAGAACCACGGGTCGATCCGGGAGGCACGATGGACTTCCTCCACGGAGATCCCCTTTTCCAGGGCCCGTTTGATCTGA
>PXFI01000298.1 GCA_003564295.1 Gemmatimonadota bacterium
ACATCCGTGGTCATCACAGCCCCGAAGGTTCGAATGTCATAGAAGTTTTGACACATGAACTCGGTCAGAGCCCTGGCCTTCTCCACATCCTTGGGCAACTTCTTCGGGACCGGCTTCTCCCCGATGTGCTTATAGGCTCGCTCATGGGTCTGGTTCAACACGGATCCGTCAGTGAAGTAGATCTCGTGGGGCGGCTTGTTTCCCTTGGTGAGATTGACGTAGTTCCTGACCTTCCGCTTCAGGCAAACGTCGGTCACCAGGCCTTGCCCGCTCTCAGGATCGATCCGGGGGAGGTTGCCGGCGTCGGGATCGCCGTTGGGGTTGGCATCCTTGACGTCGAAGAGGTACACGAAGTCATAGCGGTTCATGGTTTTCCTCCTGTCTGAAAGGGCCCTGTCATGCGTCGGCCGGGGTCTGTTCCCTCGGCGTGTAGAAGTTCTGGGTCTGATGATAGTAGCCGAGGGCGAAGAGCCCCTGCTCCGTCAGGTTGAGGTGAGCGGGGAACCCCTCCAGGGGATCCAGGATCTCCTGGACGAGCCTCTCACGCATCACCTTCCTCCCACCCTCCAGCTTGGAGAGGTGGTGCTGGTAGGTCCGCAGAAGCCGGGGAAAGACGGGCCCCGGCGTGGCCGAGGCTGCGCCGAAGAAGCGGTCCCGGATGGTGGCGCTCAGGTTTTCACCCAGGGCGTCCTTCTGCGTCTTCTCGAGTGCGGCGAAGAGGCGGCCGATGCGGTAGGCCGGATCCTTGCGCTCCGGGTCCAGTGCCATGGTGACCTCCTTCCTGAAGTTCCGGTTGAGGTGCCCCTTGATGATGCAGGCTCGGGGGTAGTTGACGATGCGGTCCGCGTGGATTCGACGGATCACGGCCCCATAGAGACCTTCGGGATATCGTGATCCCGTGAGAATTGCCGTGAGCAGCGGCCCCGCCAGAACCGGCGGGATCTTCTTCCGGTCGGCTTTCACGCCGGCACGCGGACACGTCTGATCCAGGAGGAGCCAGGTGGGCGGGAATTCCGGATCCCCCCTGAACTTCTCGGACGGTGGACGCCGGACCACGGCGATGTCCCGATGGTGCCGCCGCAGATTCTCCAGGAGTTCAGCCAGGGTGGCGGTGAAGAAGAACCGCACGGCGATTCGTGCCGCGTTGGGCGCGAGCCCCAGGAGATAGAACCGGGTCCGGCGAGGATCTTCGCCGAGGTCGCTGCAGCGCTCCGTACCCTCCCGGATGGCATCCAGGAACACCTCGAGCCTCTTCCGGACCCCCTCGTCCTGGGCCTCGTCTGCGGCCAGGTCTCCCTCGGCATCCTCTGCCTCTCCGTCATTCTCCGACTCGGCCCTCGTGAGGGCATCAGAGCCCGATCTGAGGACCATGGCGAAGACATCCTCGAAGAGCGTTGGTTGCTCGGTCCAGAACGCGATGGTGAGGGGGGCGTCCTGATTCCCGAGGGTGATGCAATGCCGGCGACGTTCCGGCCCATCGAGGAGGGCGTTCAGGGCGGTGACGTACTTGAAGGCCACCCTGTCGGAGACCGGGGCGTTGAAGCTCTGCTTGCGGCCGTAGGATTCAAAGGCCATCTCGTTGAACCCCACGATGGAGCATCCCGTGGTATTCCCACCTCGCACGCCTTTGACAGGGGGATGAGTTCGAGCCGCCGGGGCGGTCAGGCCCGTGACCAGGCACGCCACCGGGTCGGCTGCCTCCTCCCCAATCCACTTGGTGCGGTTCGCATCCCACCAGGCTCGCACCGCACTTCGGTCGTGGACGTGTTCCTCGGCGCCCAGGACTTGAAAGACACCCTGGAGGCTCGCGAACTCCAGCAGTTCCGCGTGGGCCAGCCCGTGGGTCGGGTTCCAGGTTTGAAGAAACCGACAGACGGCCGAGAACGCCGGGTCCGCCACAGCCGCTTCCACCGCCAGGTGTTTTTCCCGAAAGGCCTCGTACTCCATGGGGCTGGGCATGAGCATCTTGCCCTCTGATCCCTCCTCCACCTTCAGGCCGAGGATGAATGGGAGGTCGTTTCTGAGCAGGTGTACCTTGGACGGCGCCGAGTTCTCGGTCACCTTCCCCGACGGCTTGTCCCCCCCCGGGACGACCAGTTCCCTGGGACGCAGCCTGCCATCGATCTCAACGCGCATATCCTCGAAGCCGTGGAGAGCCCCGTTCGGGCCGATCACCACGCGAAACCCGATCCTCTGCGAGCTGTAGCCGAACGGGGCGAGCCGGTAGCGCTCATCGTCCGTCAGCCGGTCATAGAGCTCACTCAAGCGCTGAAGGATCATGCGGGGACTCCCTCCGCGTTCATGGAGGGAACCTCCAGAACGCCGTCGGTCATTACGGCACGGAAGAACCGGGGGTCTGCTCGAAGCCGGCGGCCCTGGTTGGATTCCACCACGCTGCCCTTGCTGTCCTCCACGAAGTCCAGGTCCAGGAGCATCCAACCCAGGTCTTGCTGGCCGCGGAGCTCTTCGGGACACGGCGGGAACGACTCCACCAGCTCGAAGCTGGCCGGGAACTCCCGGCAGCCCAGGTAGGGGTGGTGGAAGTACTGGCCCCTGGCGGCCCGCCGGTTGAAGGAATCCAGGTGCTTCGCCTCCGGATTGCTCGGGATGGTCCCATCTCTTTCCCGGAGGTCCAGCATCTCCAAGTGGGCCTCAATCCCGTAGGAAACATCTCGTAGGATCATGGCCGCCCGCTGCTGCCGCACATCGGTGACCGAGATCCCCAGATTCCCCCTGCCGCTCTTCATGGCGGATGCGACACCGGTCTTCCCCTTTGTTGGGATGGTTGCCGAGATCTCGTTCCTCCGTACGTGGGTGAATCGAATGGGGGCCAGGACGTGCAGCCGGTCCACCACCCACCGGATCTGGGGTTTCCAGTAGATGGCTTCCAGGATCCCCCTGGCCGCGCTGGGAGTGATGATGTCGTAGGAGACGCGCTCCACCTTCATTTCGGGTCGGTTGAAGGCGGCGTACTCTCCCCAGACGCGGAGTTTGACGCCGTAGGCCATGGGCACCTCCTTAGATTGAAAGGAACTTCATTTCGGTGTTCTCCAGACTGAGGCCCGTGTGTTCGTTGTAGTGAACATCGGAATTCACGAGGACGGGATAGCGGTCGTGAACCAACTCGATGCTCCCTCGGCCTACTTCCTCTTCCCAGGTGCGTAACGGGATCTGGACCGTGAACCTCTGGAGCCTCCGGAGGAGGCTGGCTTGGACGGGCTCCCAGGAATCCCGGAGGGCATTGCACAACTCCTCTCCCCGCTGGCCCCATGGCACCAGGACCGGCCGTCCCGTATCCTCGATGAGTTGAAAGGCCCTTCCCACGGTGGCAAAATCGAAAAGGAAGGGAAGGTCCGGGTTTCGGCCATCCAGGTTGAACCGGTCCATGATGCCCTTGGCATCCCAGCGATCCTGGTCGCAGTTCCAGTACAGGACCCGGAAGAACTGCTCCAC
>PXFI01000325.1 GCA_003564295.1 Gemmatimonadota bacterium
TGCCCGCCGACCGCTACTACGGCCGCACCGAGGAGGTGATGGCCCGCATGGAGAACGGTGAGGGCCGCCACGGCCTCGACGCCCTGAACCTGGGCGAACGGAGCCTGGATCTGTTCAAGGTTGTGAGCCAGGGCGCCACCACGGAGCTCTGGCTCATGGGCCGGAAGCTCGTGGAGCTGCCCAGCGGCACGTAGCCACCCAACAACGAAGGAAAGGAACCCGAAGGAAGGGGGGGGAGAGGTGGCGCCTGGAGCAGGCCGGCGGTAGACATGATGGCGCTGAAACCAAACAGTGTACGCCAACCCACACCAGGCACCATGCTCAATCTACCGAACTCCGCCGCCGGCGGCTCCACCTCCACTCCCCCTGGATGCCGGGATCGGGGCCGAGCTCAGCGGCTACATGCTCCGCTACCTCTTGTACCATCCCGGCGCCATGGCCACGGGCTCCACTCGCAACCACTACTCCGACGGCCTGCGCCACTTCGTCTTGGAGTTCCGCCAGCGCTACCACCACGTCCCCCTGGCCGCCTTCGCCCAGGCCGTCCAGATCCCCGCCGACACCCTGGCTGACTGGCTCCGCGTCCCCCCCGCTGCCGTGGAGTCCGAGTCCGAGTCCGCCCCCAAGAACAAGGAAGACGGGCCGCACAAGGCCTCGCCCCGGAGCCTCATGCTGGCCCGCACCGAAACCGTCCTGGCCGAGTGGAAGCGATGGGACGGCACCTTCACCGCCTTCGGCCGCCACGTCCGCCACCACCTCCACATCCCCTGGGGCCTGGATGTCCTGAGGGACATCCTCGACGCCCTCGGCGTCCGTACCCCGAAACGGCGCCCCGGCCGCTCCCCCGACGAGAAAGCCCTGCGCCGCCAGTTCGAGACGTTCTTTCCCGGCGCCCAGTGGGTGGGGGATGGTAGCCCCATCCCCATCCGGCTCCTGGGCCACCGGTTCGTCTTCAACTTCGAGCTCATCACCGACGCCTGCTCCGGCGCCTTCACGGGCTTCAATGTCCGTGACCACGAAGACAGCCAGGCCGTCGTCTCCGCCTTCAACCACAGGCCCCGCACCGACCGGGGCGGCCGCTCCCGTACCCAGATCTACCTTGAGGCCGACCCCACCCCCGACGAGATCGATGAGGCCCGCACCGCCCTCCACCAGCGTCTCCGTAAACAGGAACGTGCCCTTGAGACCCGCCGCCGCAGAGCCGACCCCCAGGTCCGCCTCACCCTTGACCAAGCGTTCGAACAACTCGGTCTCCCCGACCCCTCCGGAAACCTCCGCGATGCCATCGCCATCTACCCCCTGGATGCCGTCCTGGAAGCCGTCAGCATCTTCGAAGGCAAACTCCACGCCCAGACCCTGCCCCCCGGCGCCGACGGCCGCTACCTCCTGGGCATCGCCCGAAACCTCGCCCACGCTCACGAAGGCCTCCACATCGCCCACGCCCTCTGGAAGAACCGCTCCGCCGCCAGGGACCAGGCCTTCCAACACCTCCACACCCAACGCCAGCTCATCGTGGACCAGACCCCCGGCCACGAACCCCTCCACCTCGTCTCCGCGTTCGCCGACCGCGCCCTCGAATCCAGCTGCCCCTTTGACCGCATGTTCTGGCTCGAGACCACTGCCGAAACCATCCTCACCCAGCCACCTCCCGCCGCTGAACCCCTCTTCCACTTCGCCGCCCAACGCATCGCCGCTACGTTCCGCGTACCCTACGGCGAGCGACTCCAAGCCCTCCGCTTCCCCGCCGCCAGGATCCTCCCCCTCCACCACCTCCACGATGTCGCACGAGCCCCCACGGACCCCCGCCCCCGGGGCCCAGGCTCATCCCACCGCCGGACGAACCCCCACATACCGTCCGACAGACCGGGGGGGTGAAAAGGGGGAGGGTCCACGGGTTACGGGGGTACGGTCTGGCTGGACAGGCTCGAGGTTGACTTGGAGGCTGGAAGAATGGGCAACGGGTGGGGTTAGAGGGGCGCGAAGCTCAGCTTCCAGCCTAACAGAAACTCATCTGCCTACCCCCACCTCCCCACCTCCCGTCCACCTTTTTCCCGTTGTAGGTGGTTGACAAGCGCAGATGACACACAGGTGCCGCTTCCGCTCGCTGCGCTCGCTCCGGTGAAACATGGCCCTGTGGCGTTTAGGGTGCGTGTGCATTACTGATGCTTCTGGGCAGAGGGGTGCCGCGGAACGTACGTGTGGTAGGGCCACGTCGGCACCCTTGAAACGTTATGCGAGATGGCTTCAAGGCCGCTCGTTGACACCGATCGAATGGATTGTGTAAGGAGGGGGAGCATCGTGAGAACCGGGTCAGTTGTACTTCTTGGCGTGCTTCTCCTTGGTGGGTGTGGGGATCGGTCGACGGACGGGTTCCAGCCGGTTGTCCGTGATAGTGCAGGGATTCGCGTGATCGACCTCCCGCCGCCAGGCGAAGGTCCGCCGGGCGTGGTGTTGGCACTTGATGGTCATTGGATTGGCGGGAGGGGCCAGGAGTTCGGTGAGTTGGAGGATGTGGGTGTTTTGAAGGACGGGCGGGTCGTCTTGCTGGAGGGGCTCTCAGCGCGACTCACGGTCCTCGATGCGGATGGCAACGTGGATGTGGGGTTTGGCCGGCAAGGCGCTGGACCAGGAGAGTTCAACCCCCTGGGACTGAGCAGGATCGTCGAAACCGACTCCAGCATCTTGGTTCCGGACGCGGCGCTGGCTCGGATCACAGAGTTCTCTTTCCAGGGAGAGCTTATGGGGACCTATCCCCTACCGGGCCAAGGGATCTATCCGTTGGAATGGCGCGAGCACCCGTGGGGTGGCATCGCGTACCGAACCCTTAACCTTGCGGGTCCGGATCTGATCCTTAGGCTCTCGGAGGATGGCCTGGATACGCTGTATGCGTTCCCTCCAGAAACCGCGCCCCACAACACCCTCCTTGCTCCAGCAGCCGGGGTATGGGATGGGATACCTGGTGGGGGCCGTCCAGCTGGAGAAGCTCATAGCGGATCAGGCCCTCAAGCACGGGGACCGTTTCGACTTCCAGGCTTTCATGGACGACTTCCTGGAAGCGGGCCTGATCCCCATGGATCTCATTGGGGAGAGCATGAGATAACCGAGGCCGGGTGGGCTCTGGCCGCCGCTACTTCAGGCGAATGATGGTAGGAAAGGAGGCCCCACGCAACCTTCTGGTCGGTGGGGCCTCAAGTGTGAGTGGGCACCGTGCGACTCAGAAGTCCCGGTGCTCCGTTCGTGTGATGATCTCGTCCTGAAGCGTCTTGCCCAGGTCGCAGAAGTAGTCCGAATACCCCGCTACCCTCACGATCAGGTCCCGATACTCCTGGGGATTGGCCTGGGCGGCCCGCAAGGTCTCGGCGTCCACCACGTTGAACTGGACGTGATGGCCGTCCATGCGGAAGTAGCTCCGGACCAGGTGTACCCATCCAGCCATCCCCGCCTCCGTGTCCA
>PXFI01000002.1 GCA_003564295.1 Gemmatimonadota bacterium
CGTGGCACAAATTGCCGGCCTGAATGACTCTCCCGCTTTCCTCACGAACCGGAGGCCCGAGGGCACGCACCCCCGGGCCTCTTCTTGGGCCGTCGATTCCTGGCCTGTCCTTCCTTACAGTGGGCCCAGCAGGACTTGAACCTGCGACCGTCGGATTATGAGTCCGCTGCTCTGACCAACTGAGCTATGGGCCCGGTGGGGGGGGGCGGGACGGACGGCCGTTCGCGAGGCTTGGAGTCTCACCGGCCGCCCGTCCCGGGCCTGCCATGGGCGCTGCGGGAGCGCAACAGCTCCCCCCGCACCCCCTTTCCCTCTTCCCCTTCCTCTTACGCCGGCACCTCCTCCGGAAGCTCGGGCCTGAACCGGAGACGGGCGCCGATGCCTCCTCCTACCTCGTCCAGGCGGTCCGAGGGGGCGCCTCCGAATACCCTCACCTCGGCCCCTTGTTCGAAGGCCTTGGTGACGCAGCTGTCGGCGTAGTCGGGGTTCACTTCCACGAAGGGCCGGGAGAGGATCAGGATGTCCACGGCGCCGGCGTCCAGGGCGCGGACCGTGTCCTTTCCGCCCAGGGAGCCGTTCTTCCGGGCGTAGGCCTGCTCCATGATCTGGTTCAGGAGGGCCTCCTGCCGTCGCTTCGCCAGCGTCGAGGCCGCTTCGCCTGCGGCGGCCTTCACCTCCGGAAGGCTCATCTCCAGCCTGAGGGACGAGTTCTCCAGGATCCTCCTCTCCATGGACTGGGGCATCATGGGGCTCAGGATGGCCAGAGCCTCCTGGTCCCCTCCAAGAAGCACCGAGCTGTCGTCCCCGGCCAGCTCGCACACCAGCTCCTTCACCTCCTTCAGCAGCTTCTCCGTTCCCGCCTCCAGGTACCGCTGGGCCGCGTCCGTAGCCGTCTGCCCCCGGCTCCCGGTGTGGGTAGAGGAGTGCTTGCGGGACGCCACGTCCGAGAGGTCACCCATGAAGGTGTCGGAACGCAGGTCCAGGACCTCCTTCACCTCTCCTTCCTTGTACACGAACACCCGCCCCCTCCGGGCGTCCACCAGGGCGGCCACCATGGGCCTGAGCTGCTTGAGGCCCCGGATGTAGGGGGACACCCGGGGTCCGGTGTCCCACCGGACCAGATTCGGCACCTGCACCGGAAGGTTCTCCAGGTACCGGATTCCATCGGCTGTGGCGAAGGTCACGAACCCCTTGCCGGGGAGGAAGGACTGAAACCCGTCCACCTCCTTGAGAACCCGTTCCCGGGCGGCCTCGAAGGCCTCTTTGTCTTCGGGATCCTCGAAGGTGAGTCGGTGCTCTTCCTTCTCCAGCTCCTGCGCCAGGCGTCGCCGCCAGACCCTGCGTCGTGCCGGGTCCTTCCCCACCCCGTCCAGATAGACCGTAAGTACTTTCTCCTGTTGAAGTTCACGATAGAGATCCGCCAATTGATCTCTGGTCAGCATAGGCTGTCCTCCGATCTCGGCGATGTGCGGCAGGGGAGCCGCCCTTCGCGGCTCCCTCTGTGGTTGGGTGACTCCAAAATAGTGAATCCACCTCCCATAGTGACAGCTTTTTCTTCCCTTGAGCAGCCCCGGATGTTCCCACAAGGGGTTGGTGAAGGGGTGGCGGGCCGCCCCCGCCTTCCCCTTCCCTTTCCAACGGCGCCCCGGCCCCACTAGCTTTCAGCCCTCGCGCAAGGGAGACGACACATGAGGATCATCATCGTGGGCGCCGGCGAGGTGGGGTTCCACCTGGCCGAGCGCCTCTCTCAGGAAGACCAGGACGTGGTGGTGGTGGAGGCGGACGCCGAGCGTGCGGAGCGAACGGCCGAGCTCCTGGACATCATGACCGTGGTGGGGAACGGCGCCTCCATCCCGGTGCTGGAGGAGGCGGGCATCCGGAACAGCCGGATCCTCCTGGCTGTCACCGGCCAGGACGAGGTGAACCTGATCTCCTGCCTGGCGGGCTCCCGGCTGGGAGTCGAGTACACCATGGCCCGCATCAGCAACCCGGACTACTACGCCCCCGACAGCGTCCTCAGTCGGGAGCGCCTGGGTATAGACCTCATGATCAGCCCGGAGCGGGAAGCGGCCCGGGAGACCTTCCAGCTCCTCCAGAGCGCCGCCGCCACCGACATAGCCAACTTCGCCGACGGCCGGGTGCAGTTGGTGGGGCTGGTGGTGCGGGAGGGTGCGCCGGTGGCGGGCAAGTCCCTGGCTCGCCTGGGCGTGGAGCTCAAGGAGTACCACTACGTTTTGGCCGCCATCGTCCGGGGCAGGGAGACCATCATCCCCACGGGCTCCTCCACTATCCAGGCCGGAGACCACATCTACGTCCTCTCCCCCACCAACGAGGTGCCGTCCATTCCTCCCCTGGCGGGCTATGAGCCCTTCGAGCTGAAGCGGGTCATGATCGCCGGAGGGAGCGCCGAGGGCCTCTTCCTGGCCCAGCTCCTGGAGGAGCACGCCGTGGAGTGTACCATCCTGGACCGGGACCGGAGGCGGTGCCTGGAGCTGGCGGAGGCCCTGCCTCGGTCCCTGGTGCTGCATGCCGACGCCACGGACCTGGAGCTCTTGGACATGGAGGGCGTCAGCGGCATCGACGGCTACGTTGCCGCCACCGGTAACGACGAGACGAACCTCCTCTCCTCCCTCCTGGCCAAGTCCGCGGGGGCCCGGAAGGTGGTGGCCCTCATCGAGAAGTTCGAGTACCTGCCCCTGGTGCCCAGGGTGGGGCTGGACGCCGCCGTGTCGCCCAGGATGTCGGCGGTGAACGCCATCCTCCGCTACATCCGGAGGGGACGGGTCACCACGGTGGCCACCCTCAAGGGCATCGACGCCGAGGCCATCGAGTTCACCGTGGGGGAGGGTTCCGCCATCGCCAACCGTCTCATCGCCGAGCTCTCCTTCCCCAAGGGGGCTGTCATCGGCACCATCCTCCGGGGAGACACCATCGTCATCCCCCGGGGGCCCGACGTGGTCCTTCCCGGAGACGAGGTTATCGTGTTCGCTCTCCCTGAAGCCATTCCCGAAGTGGAGAAGTTCTTCGGCTGATGTCGCTCCGACGCATCTTGAACGTGGTGGGGCTCCTCCAGCTCTTCGTGGGCCTGGCCATGGGCCTGGCGGGCCTGGTCTCCCTCTTCTACCGGGACGGGGACTCGGTGGGGATCTTCCTGGCGGCGGCCCTCACCTCCGGCGCCGGTCTTTTCACCTACCGCCGCACCCGGTTCAAGGGCGAGATTCTGCCCCGGGAAGGGTTCGCCATTGTCACCCTGGCCTGGACCGCGGCGGCCTTCTTCGGGGCCCTTCCCTTCCTCTTCACGGGAACCGCCCCGGGCGTGGTGGCGGCGTTCTTCGAGTCCATGTCCGGGTTCACCACCACGGGCGCCACCGTCTTCACCGATATCGAGGAACTGCCCCACGGCATCCTCTTCTGGCGCTCCTTCACCCAGTGGCTGGGCGGCATGGGGATCATCGTCCTGGCCATCGCCGTGCTGCCCTACCTGGGGGTGGGGGGCATGCAGCTCTTCAAGGCGGAGGTGCCGGGACCCACACCGGAGCGCCTGGGGCCCCGCATTGCCCAGACCGCCAAGTTCCTTTGGCTGGTGTACCTGGGGCTCACGGTCCTCCAGACCCTCCTCCTCATGCTGGGGGGCATGGACCTCTTCGACGCCTCCACCCACACCTTGGCCACCCTGGCCACGGGAGGGTTCTCGCCTCGAAACGCCTCCATCGGCCATTTCGAGTCACGCTACATCCACTACGTCATCGTGGTGTTCATGTACCTGGCGGGGGTGAACTTCGCCCTCCACTTCCGGGCCGTCACCGGCCGCCTGGACTACTTCAGGGACCACGAGTGGCGGTTCTACACAGGCATCCTCCTGGGGGCCGCCCTCCTCCTCCTGGTCCTGAACCTGCTCGGTGGATCCTATCCACTGTCCCTGGCGGGGCTGGAGCATGCGTTCCGGGACGGGCTCTTCCAGGCCGTCTCCATCGGCACTACCACGGGGTTCGTCACGGCGGATTACGGGCTCTGGGTTCCGGGTGCCATGATGGTGATCTTTGTGCTCTTCTTCACCGGGGGGATGGCGGGCTCCACCGCCGGGGGACCCAAGGCCGTCAGGATCCTGCTCCTGCTCCAGCAGACGGGCAGGGAGATGCGCAAGCACCTCCATCCCCGGGCCGTCCTGGTGGCACGGGTGGGAAGACGGGTGGTGAAAGAGGATGTCCTGGCCAGAGTCCTGGGGTTCGTCATCCTCTACGCCCTCCTGTACATTGCCGGGGCCGTGGCCCTTGCCCTCCTGGGCGCGGACTTCGTCACGGCACTGGGAGCCAGCGCTGCCACCGTAGGCAACATCGGGCCGGGCCTGGGGGGCGTAGGCCCCACGGGCAACTACGGATGGATGAGCCAGCCGTCCCTCCTGGTCCTGAGCTTTCTCATGCTGGTGGGCCGGCTGGAGATCTACACGGTCCTTCTCCTCTTGCTCCCCGAGACCTGGAGGAAGCGTTGAGAGCGCACGCACGAAACGGGCTCAGAACCTTCGAGACGGGACCTTCCACGAGGGAAGACTCGGCGCCATGACCGAACCCTCCTCCGTAGAGCGGGACCGCATGGTCCAGAAGCAGCTCCGGGCCAGGGGCATCCGGTCCGAGTCGGTGCTGGACGCCATGGGCCAGGTGCCCCGGGAGTGGTTTCTCCCGCCGGGCCAGCAGCACCTGGCCTACCGGGACCAGGCCGTTCCCCTGTCCTGCGGCCAGACCGTATCCCAGCCCTACATGGTGGCCGTCATGACCGAGGCCCTCCAGCTACGGCCGGCGGACCGGGTCCTGGAGGTGGGCACCGGAAGCGGGTATCAGACAGCGGTCCTGAGTCGGCTGGCGGCAGAGGTGTTCACCGTGGAGCGGATCCCGGAGCTGGCCCACGAAGCCGAGGCCATCCTCCAGGAGCTGGGACATGCGAACGTCCATTTCCTGGTGGGGGACGGGACCCTGGGGTGGCCCGATGAGGCGCCGTTCGACGCCATCCTGGTTACGGCGGGAGCACCCGACGCCCCCTCTTCTCTGAAGAGCCAGCTGGCGGAGGACGGCGGGCGGCTGGTGGTGCCCGTGGGGGACCGGTACCTCCAGGAGCTGGTCCGGATCACCCGCCACGGCAACAACTTCGACTCAGAAGACCTCCTGGCCTGCCGGTTCGTGCCCCTCCTGGGGGCGGAGGGGTGGGGGGGCAGCGAGGCCGGGTAGGCCCGGGGGCCTCCCCCTCCCTCCGTTTCACAGACCGGTCCGGGGCCCCGAACCCGCCCCCCCCTACCACTTCATGCGCTCGCCCTGGTCCTCCACCCGGAAGACCCAGGCCGCCAGGCGGCCGGGTCGCAGGTCGTCCTTCGTGTCACCGTAATCCAAGTCGGTCCGGGACCCCTGTTCCAGCCCCGGCTGCTCCCGGACATCCCGGACCACGGCCTGGAGACGCTCCTTCCACTTCTCCCAGTTCCCGGGCCGTAGATCCACCCACCCCGCGTCCACCACCTTGTCGTCCAGGGGCCGTCCTTCCGCCGGCGTGATCTTCACCACCGGACCCCGGAGGAGCTGGTCCCCCTCCTTCAGCAGGACGGCGAGCCCCGCCGACACCATGCGCTGCCGGAAGTCGGCGTCCTCCTGGATCAGGGTCTGGGCCCGCTCTGCCGTCTTCTCCGGGTCCAGGGCAAGGGCCTCGTCATAGGTCTTGTAGAGGCGCTTCAGGATGGCCCCCTCGAAGAGGAGCTTGGTGAGGCGCGGGGGGCCCAGCATCTCGTAGGCCACCGATTCCACGCCGGCCTCTCGCTCCATCTCCTCCAGCCGCTCCAGGGCGGCGCTCCTGAGGACCCCGGCCCGGTAGGTGGACCCCATGCTGGTGCTGTCCAGGGAGGTTATCACGTCCCGGCCCGTGGTGTGGCCAAGGATTTCCTGAAGCACGTTCCGGGCGATCTCTTCCGGGGTGACGAACTCCATGAGGCCCAGGGCCGTCAGCGCCTCGAACTGCCCCAGGGAGAAGAGGCCGTTCTCGCCGGAGTTGACGTAGACACCATCCATGACCTCCCCTGACCTCTCGAAGGCCCGGGAGGCCTCGGGAAGGAACGCCTGGTCCAGGGGCAGGGGCGCCGTGGCGTCGCATCGCTCCAGGGTCCGGTTCCGGAACTGGATGGGTCCGTAGCCCAGGGCTTTCCAGCTGATGGCCGCCGTGGGCTTGATCTCCTTCACGGCGGGGCCCCCCGGGGTTCGGGCCATGAGGTAGAGGAGAAGGGTATGGGCTCCGGCCAGGCTGGCTTTGGCCATGAGCATCCGGGAGGGGCGTTCCTCCGAGTGGGTGAAGGGGATGTTCATGCCCATGCCCCCGGTGCCCACGGTCCCGATCTTGAGGTAGACCTGGGTACCCGCGTCCCTCATGCCCCGGAGGGCGATCTGGCTGTGGCGGATGAGTTGGGGCAGGTAGCCGGTGGCCAGGTGCTTCTCCACCTCCCCCACCGTCGCGCCGCCCTGCCTGGCCGCCTCCAGGAGGGCGAAGGAGGAGTCGAAGAAGTTCTGGTAGGCCAGGGCGCCGGCGGTGTTGATGGAGTCCACCACGATGTCGGGCCGGACCTCCAGGAGGAGCTGCCCCAGGGCCGAGCGCCGGAAGACCTGGTCCGTGAGCTCCCCGTAGAGGTCGCCCACCAGGAGGGCCCGGGCATCCGCGTCCTCCAGGACCTCGGCCCGGGGCCGGTCCTTCATCTCGGCCGGAACGAAGAGATCCCCCCAGTAGGGGTCGATGCCGGCGGCCCGCCCCGGGAACTCGGACCTGAGCTCCTGGACCGACTCCTCCGCTTCCTCCTGGGTGAGTCCGGCGATGACCATCCGCCGGGGTCCGTGGGGCAGGAGGGCCCGGGCCACGGCTTCTCCCACAAGGCCGGCCCCCCCAAGGATGAGTACGGTGCTGCCTTCCAGCTTCGTGCCGCCGATCTGTCGGGTCATGATGGCTCCTCTGCTCGGGCCGCGTCCCGCAGGGCCCGGATCTCGTCTGTGTTCAGTTCTCTCCACGCCCCGGCTTCCAGGACGCCCAGGCGGACGGGCCCGAACCGGACCCTTAGGAGGCGGAGCACCGGGCACTGCACGGCTTCCAACAGGCGGCGAACCTCCCGCTTCCGTCCCTCCAGGAGGACCAGGGAAAGGACCGCCCCCTCCCGTGTCTTTCGGAGCACCCGGACCCGGTGGGCCCGGGCCGGGCCGTCCTCCAGCTCCACCCCTTCCTCCAGGCGCCCGAGGGCCCCAGCGTCCGGGACGCGCTTCACCCAGACCTCGTACTCCCGCTCCACCTCGCCGGACGGGTGGGTGAGGCCGTGGAGGACGTCCCCCTCGTTGGTGAGGAGGAGGAGGCCTTCCGTGTCCTGGTCCAGGCGCCCCACGTAACGGAGCTCCCTGGCCCCCTTGGGGAGGAGATCGTAGACGGTGGTCCTCCCCTGGGGATCGGTCCGGGTGGTGAGGACTCCCGGGGGCTTGTGGAAGAGGATCCACCGGGGCCGGGCCTCCTCCACCGGGGCTCCGTCCGCCTCCACCCGGTCCCGGCCGGGCCTCACCCTGGAGCCCAGGGTCCGGACCACCCGGCCGTTCACCCGCACGCGCCCCTGGAGGATCATCTCCTCGGCAACGCGCCTGGACGCCACACCCGCCTGGGAAAGGTACTTCTGAATCCGGATCCCGGCATCCTCAGGATCAGGGGGCACCGTTGCCCTCCCCAAGGATCTCCTCCAAAGAACCCCTCTCCCTCAAGAGGACGGGGAGCTCGTCGGGGCGGGGGAGGTCCTCCAGGGAAGCGAACCCGAAGTGCTCCAGGAACCGGCGGGTGGTCCGGTAGAGGAGGGGCCGCCCCACCCCCTCGGACCTGCCGGCCACCTCCACCAGCCCCCGGTCCTGGAGGGTCCGAATGACCCCCGCCGCACCCACGCCCCGGATGTACTCGATCTCGATGCGGCCGATGGGCTGGCGGTAGGCGATGATGGCCAGCGTCTCCAGGGCCGGCCCCGAGAGGCGGGGCAGGCGGGGCACGGTGTCGAAGCGCTCCAGGTAGGGCGCCAGCTCGGGGCGGGTCAGGATCTGATAGCCCTCCCCCAGCTCCACCAGCTGAAAGGCCCGGCCCGACTCGTCGTACAGGGCCCGGAGCTCCCGGACCGCCTCCTCCACCAGGTCCTCGTCCAGGGACTCGTCGGCCCGGGCGATCTCCTCCGCCTTCAGGGGGGCGTCGCTGGCAAAGAGGACCCCTTCCACGATCTGCGAGACGTTCACGCTTCACCCTCCTCTTCCTTGTCCCCCGCCTGCATCCGGGCCCACTCCTCCATGTCGCCCCGCATGATCCAGAGCTCGGAGAAGTGGCGGGTCTGGCGGAGGGTCACGGCCCGCTGCCGGGAGAGCTCCAGCCCCGCCAGGAAGGTCACCACCCCGTGCACCTTCTCCTTCCATGGAGCCAGGAGCTTGCTGAACTCCACCCGGGTCGACCCCTCCAGGGCCTCCAAAATGAGGGCGACCTTCTCCTCCACGGCCACCAATCCCGTGCTGAACCGGTAGGGCCGGTTCCGGGGATGGTTGAGATCCACCCCGCCGGCGGCCTCCAGGACCTCCTGCCAGGTGCTCTCCAGGGGCGTGTCCTCCACGAACCCCCGGGGCCGGAAGTGGAAGTAGCCCTTGGGGAAGCGGCGGGCCCGCTCCGCCTCGGCCCGGATGAGACGGGAGGAGATCTCCCGGATCTGCTCGTACTCCAGCAGCCGCCGGACCAGCTCCGCCCGGGGATCCTCCTCCTCCTCCTCCTGGTGCCGGGGCAGGAGCATCTGGGCCTTGATGTGGATGAGGGTGGCGGCCATGTCCAGGAACTCCCCGGCGCCGTCCAGGTCGTGGGCCTCGATCCGGGCCACCGCCGCCAGGAACTGGTCGGTGATGGTGGCGATGGGGATGTCGAAGATGTCGATGTCCTGCTGGCGGATCAGGTGCAGGAGGAGGTCCAGGGGCCCCTGAAAACGATCCAGATCCACCAGGAGGAAGCCGTTCGCCCCGTTCCGGGCGTCCCGAAGGCCGCTGGCCCCCTGCCGGTCCCCGGCCCGGCTCACAGGCTCCCGGCTCCCGTTCACACCCACATCCTCAGGAAGCTCTCGGCCAGGGCCATGAGAAACTCCACGGGCCAGAGGAGGAGGCGGATGGCCCCCGGAAAGAAGAAGACCAGGCCCATGAGGATCAGGATCCCATAGCGGCCCGCCGCCCGGTACCGGACAGCCAGGGCGGGAGGCAGGAGGTGGTAGACCACGTGGGAGCCGTCCAGGGGCGGAAGGGGGATGAGGTTGAAGACTGCCAGGATCAGGTTGATGAAGAGCCCGAAATGGGCGGCCGTCACCAGCACCCCCAGGACCGGGCCCGGGGGCCCGCCGGCGCCCCCCAGCTTGAGCAGCACACCCAGGAAGAGCGTGCAGAGGAAGGCCAGCCCCAGGTTGGCGGTGATGCCCGCCAGAGACACCCGGATGTCTCCTCCCCGGTAGTCCCTGAAGTTGTTGGGGTTCACCGGCACCGGCTTCGCCCATCCGAAGATGAAGTTCACGGGCATGAAGAACAGGACCAGGGGAACGATGAAGGATCCCATGAGGTCCAGGTGGGGGATGGGGTTCAGGGTCAGGCGCCCCAGGCGCTCGGCCGTGGGGTCGCCCTCCCACTTGGCCACCAGGGCGTGGGCCACCTCATGGACCACCACCGAGAACAGGAGCACGGGCAGGAAGATGAGGAGTTCCATAAGAGGAGGAAGTTACCCCCGGGGAGGCCCCTTGAGGAAGGGTAGGTGTGGAGGCCGACGGCTCCCCCGTTGCTCCGGATCCCTTCAGACCACATCTTCCAAGCCGCTGGAGTGACGCTCCTTCCAGGACAATCTGACCATGACACGATCCACACTCTTCACCTCCGAGTCCGTTTCCGAGGGTCATCCGGACAAGATCGCCGACCAGATCTCCGACGCGGTCCTGGACGGCATCCTCTTCCAGGACAAGCAGGCCCGGGTGGCCTGCGAGACCATGATCAAGACCGGGGTGGCCATCGTGGCCGGCGAGATCACCACCAGCGCCTGGGTGGACCTGGAGGAGCTGGTCCGGAAGGTCATCACGGGCATCGGCTACAACTCCTCGGACCTGGGCTTCGACGGCGCCACCTGCAGCGTCATCAACATCATCGGCAAGCAGTCCGGCGACATCGCCCAGGGTGTGGACCGAAAGCGTCCCGAAGACCAGGGCGCCGGCGACCAGGGTATGATGTTCGGCTTCGCCTCCAACGAGACGGACGTCCTCATGCCGGCCCCCATCACCTACGCCCACCGCCTGGTGGAGCGCCAGGCCGAGGCCCGCAAATCCCGCCTCCTCCCCTGGCTCCGGCCCGACGCCAAGAGCCAGGTCACCTGCCGCTACGAGAACGGGCGGGTGGCCGGCGTGGAGGCCGTGGTCCTCTCCACCCAGCACGACCCGGACGTGAAGTACGAGGACCTCCGGGAGGCGGTCATGGAGCTCATCGTGAAGCACGTCCTGCCTCCCGCGTGGATCCTTCCCGACACACGCTTCCACATCAACCCCACGGGCCGGTTCGTCATCGGGGGCCCCCAAGGGGACTGCGGGCTTACGGGCCGGAAGATCATCGTGGACACCTACGGGGGCATGGCCCGCCACGGTGGCGGAGCCTTTTCCGGCAAGGACCCCTCCAAGGTGGACCGGTCCGGGGCCTACGCCTGCCGGTACGTGGCCAAGAACATCGTTGCCGCCGGCCTGGCGGACCGTTGCGAGATCCAGGTCTCCTACGCCATCGGCGTGGCCGAGCCCACCTCCCTGTCCGTCACCACCTTCGGCACCGGGAAGATCCCCGACGACCGCATCGTGGCCCTGGTGCGGGAGTACTTCGACTTGCGCCCCTTCGGTCTGATGAACATGCTGGACCTCCTGCACCCCATGTACCAGCCCACCGCCGCCTACGGCCACTTCGGCCGGAAGCCGGTGGAGATGACGTACTCCAACGGTGAGAACGGGGAGCCCGAGACCTTCACCGCCTTTTCGTGGGAGCGGACCGACATGGCCGACGCCCTCAGGGCCGCCGCCGGGGAATGACCAGGACCTCTTCCATCTGATATCAACGCAAGGAATTTGGCCTCATGACCGTACCTGCCGAGATAAAGCTTCCCGCCGACCAGTTCAGGGTGGCCGATCCGGAGCTGGCGCCCTGGGGCGGGCGGGAGATAGCCGTCGCCGAGACGGAGATGCCCGGCCTCATGGCCCTCCGGAAGCGGTACCGGGACCAGAAGCCCCTCCAGGGCGCCCGCATCGCCGGGTCGCTGCACATGACCATCCAGACGGCGGTCTTGATCGAGACCCTCCTGGAGCTGGGAGCCCAGGTGCGCTGGGCGTCGTGCAACATCTACTCCACCCAGGACCATGCGGCGGCGGCCGTGGCCGCCCGGGGCGTGCCGGTGTTCGCCTATAAGGGCGAGTCCCTGGAGGAGTACTGGGAGTTCACCCACCGCATCATGGAGTGGGACGACGGGGGCACCCCCAACATGATCCTGGACGACGGGGGCGACGCCACCCTCCTGGTCACCCTGGGGGCCAAGGCCGAGGCGAACCCCTCGGTGCTGGACCATCCCAACGGCGAAGAGGAGCGGATCCTCTACGCCTCCATCCGCCGGAGGCTCGCCGAAGAGCCGGGCTGGTACGGCCGCGTCCAGGCCGGCATCCAGGGCGTCACGGAAGAGACCACCACCGGCGTGGGCCGCCTCTACCGGATGCAGGAGCGGGGCGAGCTACCCTTCGCCGCCATCAACGTGAACGACTCCGTCACCAAGTCCAAGTTCGACAACCTCTACGGGTGCCGGGAGTCTCTGGTGGACGGGATCAAGCGGGCCACCGACGTCATGATCGCCGGCAAGATTTGCCTGGTCCTAGGATACGGTGACGTGGGCAAAGGGTGCGCCCAGTCGCTGCGGGGCCTGGGGGCCACGGTGTGGGTGACGGAGATCGATCCCATCTGCGCCCTCCAGGCGTCCATGGAAGGGTACCGGGTGGTGACCATGGAGGAGGCGGTCCCGGTGGCCGACATCTTCATCACCGCCACGGGCAACTACCACGTCATCACCCACGCCCACATGCGGGCCATGAAGGACCAGGCCATCGTGTGCAACATCGGCCACTTCGACAACGAGATCGACGTGGCCAGCCTGGAGCAGTACCCCTGGGAGGAGATCAAGCCCCAGGTGGACCACATCATTTTTCCCCACGGCCGCCGGATCATCCTCCTGGCCAGAGGACGCCTGGTGAACCTGGGCTGCGCCACGGGCCACCCCAGCTTCGTCATGTCCAACTCCTTCACCAACCAGGTCCTGGCCCAGATGGAGCTGTTCTGCCACGGGGACAGGTACGAGAGGAAGGTCTACGTCCTGCCCAAGAAGCTTGACGAGGAGGTGGCCCGGCTGCACCTGGAGAAGATCGGCGCCCGCCTCACCACCCTGACCAAGGAGCAGGCGGACTACATCGGCGTGCCGGTGGAGGGGCCCTACAAGCCGGAGCATTATCGGTATTGATCTTCTGGCTTCTGCTTCCGCCGGGTGATCTCGAAGAAGATTTCCCTGGGGTGAAACGTCCGCCTCGGGATCCGGAGGAGCGTGCTTCCCTCGAGGAGCGAGGGAGCCCCGGGCCGTTCCCCGAGGACCCCAGCCTTCCAGAGCCTTCTGTGGCACGCCGGAGAAAGGCCGACTGAGAACGTCCAGAGACATGAGTTTGCCGATGATCTCAGGGCGCCACCTGGGACTATCGCACCTTCTTGATTCGTCGTTTTATGGCGGGACGAGCGTCTCTCAGGTGGTTGGCCGCGAGGTTCAGGAGTTCCGCAGCTCGCCTTCTGCCGCCACGTAGCTCGCGACGAGGATCCCTCACTTCACCAGTTCCTCGAACGCTCCAGGAGGCCCGACGACATACTCCCGGGGGCCCGTCGATGCTTGTCGGACGAAATCGCGAAAGCGTCCGCTCTTCTGGAGTCGTTCAGGTGTCACCTGCTTGCAGTCGATCTCTCGACCCAACAGCGACTCAGCGGCCAGCAAGGAGCGGTTCAGCTGGTGTCGATCAGCAGCGTCTGCCAGTACAAGAACGTCGATGTCGCTGTCCGGGCGTGCGGTCCCCTCCGCCTGTGAGCCAAAGATCATGGCTGCTTTGACGCCCGGAAGGGACAGAGCCTCCCGGACCACGGTGGACGGATCTCCTAGCTCGCGAAGCAGGATACGGATGGCCCCCCAGGCAGGGTGGGTGAGGTCCGCCTCGTAGTAGACCTGCCCATCCCCTTCAGTCCGGCGCACCAGTCCCCGTTCTTCGAGCTTGGTCAGGCCGCGTCGCAAGCTGCCAAGACTCAAGTCGAGATGTCGAGCGAGGGCTCGCAAATGCAGACGCTCATCCCCGTGGATGAGGAAGTGCGCGGCCAGCTTGTCGAATCCCGTGCCTACGATGGCTGCGATGCTCATGGAAACGAGGGTGGTGATGGCGATGAATCCTGTGCCAGATATGGCACAGGACCCGGCGCACGGCAAGGCGCACCACCCCCAGGCCCGGAGCGTGCCCTGTTCATCGGCCTCATAGGGCGCCACCTGAAAGACACGGTTGCCCTTCGCCTCCGCCCTTGCCACTTCTCCGGGTGCAGGACGCGGATCCCCGGTACCCTCCCCTTGGAGAAACGGGCCACGAGGTAGTGAAGCCCGCGGCGTCTCCATAACGCTGCGGGCTTCGAACATCTGTGTCTCTTGCGGTTGCCACAACCCCAAGATCACGCCATCAGGCCTGCAACCGGAATCCCCATTTGCTGACAGTGGGCGCGCCCCGTAGTACCCGGACTGGGGGGTACCTGGTATGTGGGCGTCCTGGGGGCCGAGGAGGTGTTTTCGACCCTTTCGTTTGTTTTGTATGTTGCGTTTGGGTGAGCCTGCGTGTATCTTCAAACCGAGAACGATCCGAGCCCTGGAGGAGCCATGTCCGTTGCTGAACGAGTCGAGTTCGTCCCAACACAGCGCGATATGGAGCGTGCGCGCCGCGCCATGCGCCACCTCCGGAAGGCTCAGGTGGAGAGACCGGGTACGGACTCGGTACAACTGCCCAGCGTAGAGGTTTCGGGGTCGGTCTATGAAGCGGTCGTGGCCGTACTTCGGGCCCTGTCGGCCGGTCACGCTGTTGCCGTCATCGAGAGTCCGAAGCTTGACCTGGACGAGGAGGTTTCTACAGGTGAGGGGGCCCGGATCCTCGGCGTGTCGCGGCCGAAGTTCGTCGACATACTCGAGGCAGGCCTCATTCCTTACCGCATGGTCGGAACGCATCGTCGCACACGTCGCGGCGAGGTACTGGCCTATCGGGAAAGCATGAAGCGGGGTCCTGACCGGGAAGCGACCAGGCGAGCGCAAGTCAAGTCACTGAAGAAGCAGGCGCGCATCAGCACGGAAGCAGGCGCGGGATACTGAGTGGTGCTCGCTGTCCTTGATTCGAATGTTCTTTATAGCTCGCAGGTGCGGAACCTGTTCCTATGGTGCGCCGTTCAGGATCTGTACACCCCGCTGTGGTCCCAGGAGATCATAGACGAGGTTGGTCGCAACATCGTCCGGAACGGGGCTATGTCAGCCCGCCAGTGGAGCCGACTTCTCGGCGAATTGCGGAGCCACTTCGGAGGCGCCTGGGGAACCGGGTACGAATGTGCGGCGGC
>PXFI01000019.1 GCA_003564295.1 Gemmatimonadota bacterium
CCTGGCAAAGTCCGAGTCGGGAATGAGCCCAGGATTGAGGGCGAAGATCCCGTATCCGAGAACCGCGGCAAGGGTGAACAGGAGGAGCAGCCCGAGCCCTCCCCATTCGGGGGTGAGGAGGCTCCTCCCGAAACGTCGTATCCAACGGGTCATGGTGATCTCCCGGAGCTCCCGGCTCCGTCGCGCTGGAGGAGGGAACGTGTCCAGGCCGAGAGGTCTCCAACGGACCCCGACACCAGGAGGGCTTCGAAGGGGCCTTCCTCTACCTGGCCCGGATCCAGGTCGCCGAGTGATCCGCCCAGGGCCAGGGCGTAGGGGTAACGCGGCCGATAGAACTCCCCCAGGACCCGGACTGCTCGCTGAAGGTCGGGGAGGGTGTTACGGGGTGAGAAGGAGATGCAGACCAGCCGTGCGACCTGGGCGGCCTGGATCGCCGCGAAGTCCTCCACCGGTACGTTGGCTCCCAGGTAGTAGACCCTCCACCCCTCCCGTTCCAGGAGGATCCTTACCGACTGGGCTCCCAGCTCGTGTTGGTCTCCCCCCATGACTCCCACCACAGCCACTGGGAGATCCTCCGATGCTCCCTCCACTGGCATGCCCACCCGCTCCCAGCCGGGCCTCAGCCGCAGCAAAGCTTCCATGACGACCGCCGTGGCCATGTGCTCCTCCCCCACCTGAAGGCGGCCACCCGCCCACTCCTCTCCCACCCGGGCCATGAGGCCCCGAACGCCTTGGTCCAGGAAGCGGGTCAGGGGAATGTGGGGGTGGCGGCCCACCTCGAAGAGGAATCGTCCCATAAGATCCGTCTCTCCCTGGGAGAGGAAGCTCAGGGAAAGTGACTGGACACGCTTGAAGTCCCCCTCCCGGGAGGCCTGTGCGAACGCCAGCCAGACGTTGGCCTCCCATGGACGGAAGGGGTCCAGGAAAGTGGAGATTCCCTGCTCCCTGGCCGTGGCCAGGGCTTCGTTCAGGTGGATACGGCGGTGGCCACCCTCCGTTTTCCGGAACCGGAGGCGCCCCTGGTCCGTCCATCGTTTCACGGTGGAGGGATGGATGCCCAGAAGGCCAGCCACCTCAGAGGTGGCCAGGAGGATTCGGTGGGACGGATTGGCCATCTGGTCTCTGGCGGAGGAACGGGGTCGTGGGTCAGGTCTTGAAAACGGCACCAAACGCTCAGCGGCACAAAATAAGCGCTTTACAGCGAACCGTCAACTTACGAGAATGTGGCAACCGGGATTCAAAACCAGGTTGAACGGTTGTCGCCTCACCCTCCGTGCAGAGTCTCTCGTGTTCCCGGCTCCACGAGCTTCTCCCGGAGCCAGTGGTAGAAACCTTCCTGAGCCTCTACCCGAGGTTCCCCAGCCCGGCGGCCCACGTAGTTGTTCACCTGGTCCGGATCCAGAGTCCGGGCCTTGGTGTTGTCCGAAAGCTGGAGGTGGAGGAAGTGCTCCAGCTCTTCCCTCACCAGGGGATCGAAGATGGGAAAGGCCACCTCGATGCGGTGGTCAAGGTTCCGTTTCATCATGTCGGCGGAGGACAGGAACAGCTCGGCCCGGCCTCCCTTGGCAAACCGGTAGATGCGCCCGTGCTCCAGGAATCGGTCCAGGATGCTCCGGGCCCTAACGTGGTCAGCGAACTCCGGCAGGCCGGGGCGCATCCTGCAGATGCCTCTCACCACCAGGTTGGATCGGACCCCCGCCTGGCTGGCCTCGTAGAGCGCATCGATGATCCCCTTATCCTCAAGACCGTTGATCTTCCACACGATGCCCGAGATCCCGCCTCGCCGGCATTCGTCCATCTCGGCCTGGATGCGCTCCATGATCCCCTCCCGGAGGTTGAAGGGGGCCACCAGCAGATGGGAGCACTCCGGCACCTCGATCTCCTCCCAGAGGTACCGGAACACCTGCTCCACGTCCCCGGTCAGGCGGGGATCGGCCGTGAGGAGGACGTGGTCCACGTACACTCGGGCAGTCACCTCGTTGAAGTTGCCCGTGGCCAGGTAGGCGTACCGGCCGGGGGTAGCCCCCTCCCTCCGGGACACCAGGGCCATCTTGGCGTGGACCTTGATCCCGGGTCTGCTATAGACGATCCGGACGCCGGCCTCCTCCATCTCCCTTGCCCACTTGAGGTTCCGGGCCTCGTCGAAGCGGGCCTTCACCTCCACGAAGACCGTTACGGAGATTCCCCTGCGGGCTGCCTCCATGAGGGCCCGCACCACGGAGGAGTCCTGGGCCACCCGGTACAGGGTGATCCAGATCCGCTCCACGTCCGGATCCCGGGATGCCTCCTCCAGAAAGCGGACAGCGTACTCGTAGGATTGGTAGGGGAAATGGAGAACCTGATCCCTCACCGCCACGGCTTCAAGCACCGAGGGGGCTCGTATGAACGTGGGATGTGGAAGAGGGGGCAGGGGAGCTCGCACCAGATGCTCATGCCGCCGGGGTCTCGGAAAGTAGAAGAGATCCTGAAGATTGTGGTAGCGCCCGCCCGGCACCAGGTCCTCATCCTCCAGGTCCAGGTGCTCTTTCATGAAGGCGATGAGGGCGTAGGGCGACTGGAGATCGTAGAGGAACCTGGCGGGCAGCCCCGTATCCCGCTTCCCGAGACTCTCCCTGATCTTCTCCACCAGATCCCCCTGGAACTCGTCTTCCAGATAGAGCTCCGCGTCCCGGGAAAGCTTCACCGAATAGGCCGAGCCCAATTCGTATCCGGGAAAGAGCTCGGCGATGCAGAGACGGATCACGTCCTCCAGGAAGAGGACATTGAAACCCTCCCCCGGTACCACCACGAAGCGGGGCAGGGGCGGGCAGGGCACTTCCAGGATGCCGTAGGAAGGCCGCTCGGAAGAGAGGGTGACCTCCATCCCGGGCCAGAGCTCGGCCACCAGGTAGATTCGGCCCTCCTTCAAGAAGGGAGCGTGTGCCTTGTCGTCCAGGACCTGGGGCGTGAGATGAACCAGGACCTGCTCGTGAAAGTAGTGTTGCAGGAAGGCTTTCTGTCCCGGAGTGATGTTTCGATGGTGCAGGAGGAAGATGCCGTTGGACTCCAGCTCGGGCAGGATCTCACCACGAAAAGCCCGCCCGAACGTCTCCTGCTGACTGGTGACGATGAAATGGATCTCCCGGAGAAGCCGGCCGGGACGGAACTCCAGGCTCTTCAGCTTCTTCTTCTTCAGGCGGAGAAGGCTTCGGAGCGAAGCCACCCGGACCCTGAAGAACTCGTCCAGGTTGGAGTAGAAGATGGCCAGGAAGGTCAGCCGGTCGTAGAGCGGCACCCGGGGATCCATGGCCTCCTGGAGGACCCTCTCGTTGAAGGAAAGCCAGGAGATCTCCCGGTTGAGATAGAGGTCCGGAGAGGCCTCCCCGGGTCCCTCCTCCTCCCGGGCGGTGGTGGCGTCGGGCAACGCCCCGCCG
>PXFI01000318.1 GCA_003564295.1 Gemmatimonadota bacterium
ATATGGGCCGACAGCACCACGATCTCCTCTTCCAGGGCGTCGAGAACGTCATCCTCGGATTCCGGGAGGGCAGCCGCGGACATCTCGGCTTCCGGCGGAAGAGCCTTGTACCCCTCCCCCAGAGGGACAGCCTCCCGAACCAGGAAGAGTGGAGGTCTCGCACGAGGCGCGGCAGGCGCCGACCAAGGGGCGGCCGAAGCCCAATCAGGCTCCAGCCGGGGAGCGTAGCAGACCATGGATTCCACCTCCTGTTCACAGCGGTACCGAATAGACACCGAAATATAACAGGGGGGTTTTCGACCTTCGGAACGGCCGCAGGACGAACGAGGCGGGACCAGGAGACCTTCGGAAGTGGAGGAGGGCGGGAACGGGCGGCAGGCGGCGAAGGAGAGGGGTCAGGAGCGGGCTCTGGAAGGGGTCTCGGACTCGGGCCAGCCCGCAGCCGAAAACCTGTCAAGGGGTGGATGGGACGTGGCCTCTCTCCATCTCTTGGAGCCGAAGACCCCACATTCCACTTCCGGATCGCCCTTACTCACTCCTCCAGAGAGACGAATCCGAAGTGAGCCCTCCGTCCTGGGAGTGGGTCCTGGTTGTACCCCTTGATCCTACCCCGCATTGGCGTGGACGAGGATCTCCCGGTCCAGGCGTTCGCCGCGTTCTTCGGCTGCCACATCGAGATCGTACTCCGTCTGGAGTCCGATCCAGAACTGAGGCGTGGTATCGAAGTACCGGGCCAGCCTCAGGGCGATGCCGGCGGTGACGGAGGGACATGCCAAGCGGTGGGACGAGGGAGGATCCTAACGAAGGGGCTTTGCTGCGAGCTCCTCCCGGACCACCCGTCGCAGGGTGTCCTCCAAGGGCTCCACCTGGTGGTTCATGTACTCCCGAAGCCCATCGTTGATCATGGTCTGGTAGTTCGCTCCTCCGGCGGCTTGGGCGCGGGCCCGAAACCACTCCAGGATATCCTGATCCAGCCGGATGGTGATCCGGGTCTTCCCGGGAGGTGCCGACAGCACCGCCCCGCGCCTGCCCCCGTGGAAGTCGTATTCGTTCTTCATCGCACGTCCTCGTACTGGATCCTTTCACGACGTGTCGCTCGCCGGGCCGAGATGATCCGGATGCGCTCTTCACGCCAGGTGTAGACGACAACGAGGATTCGGTTCAACCCGTCCGCACCGATGGTCACGAAGCGCTCCTCCGCCGAATCCTCCTCGGCCACGGTCAGCGCAAGCGTATCGAAAAGCACCTCAACTGCATCGGTGAAATCCACACCGTGTTTGGTCAGATTCGCCTCAGCCTTGCGTGGATCCCACTCGAAGTCAACACTGAAAGATATGTACATGCGTACACCAGTGCAAGGTAACAGGAAAGTGCTTTGCCGGTCCGTCGAATGGCATCCAACCCGAAATCGTCCACCCGCGAATCGTCCCTCGCGGCAAGGGCCCTTCCATGGCCCAATGGGCCTCCCAACCCGCCATGCTCGTCCCCGGGCCCAGAGGCCCGACCTGGGTGCGGGCGAGCGTGGCGGGGCCGGGTTGGCAGATGGACGGCCCATCGAAGTGCCGACGGTAGAAGCTTCAGCAAGCTTGGCGGACGGATCGAAAACCTATACTATTATATAGCTATGAAGCGTACCGCTATAGGATAGTGTAGTCATGAAGACCACGGAGGCACTGCCCGGCCCGGTGCTGGATCAGCTCGCGCGCATCGGCGAGGGGATCCGGATCGCGCGCATGCGGCGCCGTATGACCCAGGAAGACCTCGCTTCCCGCGTCGGCACGACCTTCCACACGATTCGCCGCATCGAGAAGGGAGCCCCAGGCACGGCTATCGGCTTCTATCTCACGGCGCTCTGGGTGCTCGGGCTATTCGAGGACGTACACTTCCTCGCCGATCCCGCCCGCGACCGGGAGGGACTGATCCGCGAGGCCTCGGAACGGAACCGGGTCGCCCGGCCGAAGGGGAGCTTGGGCCGTGACTTCTAAAGCCAGCACGTTCGTCTTTGTCCAGCTACCCGGCAGCGTTAGCTCTGTGGTCGCGGCGCGCTACGAGCTCGAACCGACCGCGGCGGGCCCGCTCGGGCGCCTCGTCTACGGACGCTCGTACCTCGAGCGCCTGGAGTCCTTGCCCCTCGATCCGGTGCACCTCCCGCTCAGCGAGGTGGAGTTCACGACCACGAAGATCGGCGGCATGTTCGGGGCGCTCCGCGACGCGGCCCCGGACGCGTGGGGCCGTATGATCCTGGAGCGTGGCCGACCCGGCCGGAACTGGACGGAGCTCGACTACCTGCTCGAAGCGTCCGACCAGCGGGTCGGCGCGCTGCGCTTCGGCCCGCGACCGGACGGCCCCACACCGCGGGACCGCGTCTACACGATGGAGGATCTCGAGCGCCTCAGTGAGGCGGCCGAGACGCTGCAGGCCGAGGCGGCCGGCGAGGCAACACCGCTGCGGGCCGACGTTGCCGACCTCCTCGACCCGAGCAGCGGTCTGGGCGGTGCCCGCCCCAAGGCATCGGTGGTGGACGAGCGCGGCCAGCTCTGGGTGGCGAAGCTTCCGGCACGAGGGGATCGCCGGGTCAATGCCGTCACTGAGGGCGCGTACCTGGGTCTCGCGGCGCGGTGCGGGATCCGCGTGTCGCGGAGTCGCGTCCTCAACGTGGCTGGCCGGCCTACGATCCTTGTCGAGCGCTTCGACCAGGCACCGGCGCGCGAGGCGGAGACGCGGCGGTTCTACCTGAGCGCGCACACGCTCCTCGGCCTCGACGAGTCCGTCCTCGACCGGCGGGAATGGTCCTACCTCGAGCTCGCCCATCTGCTGCGCCGGATCTCGGACGAGCCTGAGCTCGACGTGATCGAGCTGTTCAGGCGTATGGTCTTCAACGCGCTGGTGACCAACCTGGACGATCATCCTCGCAACCATGCGGTGATCGGCACGGCTACAGGCGGCTGGCGGCTCTCGCCCGCGTTCGATCTCGTGGCGTCGAGCGCCGCGAGCGCCGATAACCGCGAGCTCGCCATGATTTGTGGCGCTGTGCCCGGTCGGGAGCGCTGGGGGAGTCGCGCCAATCTTGTCTCGGGCTGTCGGCATTTCGGGCTGACTTCCGACGAGGCTGCGTCCATTATCGACGAGGTCAAGGCGGTCGTCACTGCGTCCTGGCAGGCCGAGGTGCGGGCCCAGGGCGGTACGGATCAGGACTGCAAGAACATCGCCTACGCGATCGCTTACGAGGGTTTCGAGCTCGAGCCGTGATTGAATAGGCCCCAGCCGGCCCCGAGGAGCCACCCCCCCCTCGCGCCCTCCCTCCCCGGGGCCTAGCTTTCCCGCCATCCACGGGTGGCCCGCAGGCAGGCCGCCGGGAGCGTCCCGCCACGGCGCGCCTCCCGGACGCCTTGGCTACGGTTGCCGCCCGGCC
>PXFI01000311.1 GCA_003564295.1 Gemmatimonadota bacterium
CCCTCTTGTTGTATTGGATCACGAAGGGGATGGACTCGATGTCGTACCCGTACGACTCCATGTTCTCATACAGGTTGTACATGGCTTCGATGTTGGCTTCCAGCCTCGAGCGCTGGGAGTCTCCAACGAAGATGATGCCGTCTACGCCCTTCAGGATCAGCCTGCGGCTGGCGTTGTAATAGACCTGCCCGGGGACGGTGTACAGGTGGAACCGGGTCTTGAAGCCTCTGATCTCCCCCAGGTCGATGGGCAGGAAATCGAAGAACAGCGTCCTCTCCGTCTCCGTGGCCAGAGAGATCATCTTCCCTTTGAGGTCGGGATTCACCCTGGAGTAGACATACTCCAGGTTCGTGGTCTTCCCTCCGAGGCCGGATCCGTAATAGACAACCTTACAGTTGATTTCCCGGCTGGCGTAGTTGATCATGGACATGATCGGTCCCTACGCTCCTCTTGCCTGGATCTGATCATTCCTCACCATCTGCCCCCCCGGTCCGGCGCCCCACGAAGAACCCTGGGATAGGGAGAACCAGGGATCAGGCCAAGACTGATAAAGTCGTTGGCCGATAGGCGGATTGCAAGCGCCTGTCAATCCAACCTCCGATGATGGACCCCGATCCCTGCAGCCTGACTCTCCATCCGGTTCAGGATCACCCTGGCCCTGTTCCGGAGGAGTTTCCGGGGCTCCCGGGCTACGAAATCCCGGAGGAGCGTGATATGGTCCACCGTTGGCTCGGCTCTCGCCAGATGGCCCAGACAGGCCAGGCGGCGGCGGGGCGAGGGACTGAAGAGATCCCTCTGGTGGCGATCGATCTGGTCCCGAACGAGAAGAAGCGTCGCCACCGCAGCCACCACCGTGGCAAGGACCGTGATTCCCAGAGTCTTCAGAGTCCGATTCATGCTTGGCTCCCTTACATCTCCCGCCGTCCCGTAAGAGCTTCGGCGATGGTGGATCCATCCACATACTCCAGGTCGCTCCCAACAGGGATGCCCCGGGCCAGCCGCGTCACCCTGGGGCCCAGGGGCCGGACGACGTGTTCGAGGTAGACTGCGGTGGCCTCCCCCTCAACGGAGGCGTTGGTGGCGACGATGATCTCCTGGACCCCTCCGTCGGAAGAGGAGATCCTGTCCAGAAGGCCTTGCAGATTGAGCTCATGGGGACCGATCCCATCAAGGGGGGACAGGTGCCCCCCCAATACGTGGTAAAGTCCTTGGTACTGTCCCGTGCGCTCGATGGCGCCGACCTCGTAGGCCTCTTCCACCACACATATCACGGAGGCATTCCGCCCATGGTCCGCACAGACCAGGCAGAGCTCCCCCTCACTGAAGTTCCCACATCTCTTGCACGGCCGGATGCGGTCGGCCAGCTCCCTAATGGCCTGGGACAAACGGACAGCATCTTCCCTGGGTCGCTTCATGAGGTGGTACACCAGCCTAAGGGCCGTCTTTGGCCCGATACCCGGAAGCCGGGAAAGCTCTTGCGCGACACGATCGATTAGCGACATGGGGCGGGGCCGCCGGGCACGCCCTCTAGAAGAGCCCGGGAAGCTGGATTGGAAGCCCGCCAGTGGCCTTTCTCATCTCGTCCTCGTAGAGAGTCCGGGCCTTGTTCTGGGCCTCAGTGACGGCGGCCAGGACCAGGTCTTCCAACATCTCCACATCATGGGGGTCCACCACCGCCGCCTCGATGCGCAGCGCCTTGATGCCTCCTTTGCCGTTCACCGTTGCCTTCACCATCCCGCCGCCAGCCGAGGCTGAGACTTCCTGGGAGTCCAGGCGTTTCTGAAGCTCCGCGACCTTGGCCTGGAGTTGCTGTCCCATCTGGAGAAGCTGTTGCAGGTTGTTCATGTCACTGGCCCCGGTTTGGCGAGGTGAGAGCGTTCGGTGGAGGAGTTTGAATGACGGTCAGTCCAGGAGCTCCAGGTCGAGTTCTTGTACAGCCTCTCCCAGGGCGGGTTCCTTGTTCACCAGGTCTTTGACCCGCCCATCCCGGAGCGATTCCTGGGTGATTCTCGCCGGGGCAGTCTCCTCCGCGCCCAACTCGGTGATGATCAGTTCCGGGTCGAGCCCCGATAACCTCTGCAATGCCTCACGCAGCCTTGCGATTGTTCCGGGGGATCGCAGGCGCTCCAGCCCGGGCCCTGGCGGAATAGCCAGTCGCACCTGACCCTCCTCTGAGAATTCCACGTCTGCCGCACGCAAGAAAGGTACAACCCCCTTGGGAAGGGTCCCGGGTTCCTCCATGACATGGTTCCAGGCACTGCGAAGGGATGAGCCCCGGGGTACCGCGGAGGACTTCCCCCGTCGCCCTGAGCTCGTATCCGAAGGGGCTGGAGAGGCCCCCTCCCCCCCCAATCCCTCCAGGAGGGCCTCCAGTTCCACGGTACGATCCAGGTAGCTCAGGCGAAGGAGGAGCATCTCCAACAAGAGTCGGGGATGGGCGCTCCGGCGGAGACTGCCATCGGCCTCCAGATCCGTGGTCTGGGCGAGCATCCGAACCAGATCGCCCGAAGAGAAAGACTCTGCCCTTTCCCGGAACGCCTCCCGGAGGTCCTCCCTCACCAATCCCTCATCTTCCTCTCCCCCGAGTCGAAGACGAAGGGCGGCTCGGAGCGTGTCCGCCAGCCCCCGGTGGAACTCCACCATGTCGTACCCTTCCTCCAGGAGAGACTCCACAAAGGAAAAGACCTCGTCATGACGCCTGTGCCGCAGAATATCCAGGAGATCCAGGTAACGCTCCTCCTCCACCAGCCCCAGGATGCGACGGACCGCGTCCTGAGAGACATCACCGCCCGTGAGGGCCAGAACCTGGTCCAGCAGCGAGAGACCGTCCCGCATTCCCCCCTCGGCGTGCCTGGCTATGGTCCGGAGAGCCTCATCCGGCGCCTCGGTGCCCTCTCCGGCGAGAACGTCCTGCAGACGCCGGGTGATATCACCCACACCGATTCGCCGGAAGTCGAATCTCTGACACCGGGAAAGGATGGGAGACGCCGACTGCTGGATCTTGTGGGGCTCCGTGGTGGCGAAGACGAAGATGACCCGGGGCGGAGGCTCCTCCAGGATCTTCAGGAGTGCGTTCCAGGCCTCCCGGGTGAGCATGTGGGCCTCGTCCAGGATGTAGACCTTGTGGCGGCCCTCTTCGGACGGAGCATACATGGCCCGTTCCCGAAGCTCCCGTGCATCGTCCACCCCTCGGTTCGACGCTGCGTCGATCTCCACTACATCCAGGCCGGTATGCCCACCCCAGATCCTGGAACAGCTCTCACAGGTCCCGCAGGGCTCACCCTCCTCGTCCCTCCGGGGACAGTTGAGAGCCATGGCCAGAACTCTGGCCAGAGTTGTCTTGCCCACCCCTCGGGGCCCGCAGAAAAGGTAAGCGTGTGCCACACGATTCCCTGCCACAGCCCGGCGCAGAGTCTCGGAAACGTGCACCTGGGTAGCTACCTCGGCGAAACGCCTGGGGCGGTACTTCCGGGCTAGAGCCGTATGGGACACGGGAGCAAGGCTCGGGGAGCGGGATGAGTCATGTTCTCGGACACCAGATGCCCCAGGCGACCCGCAGCAACGATCACCACACTTACCGCTGCTACCTGCGGGGTCCTGACGGATTCGTGGGCTTTCGTTCTGCGGACCTGGGGCACCTATCAAGGTATCCTGCGCTCCCGGGCATCGTCAAGCGGGAGACGGGGCGGACTTTCCACCCTTCTTCACGGGCCCAGGTGGAGGAGAGCCAGGAAGGCTTGGGGAAGGATGGGCGGGTGCTGGTCCGGCCAGGGAAAAGACCCCCTCACCGGGTCACCCCATCCTCCAGGCATCGGGAAGATGCGAGATCCGGGGCGGCTCCCCGGCGGGCCATACCACCGATACGGCGTCGAAGCGAACGGTGGTGCCGGGAGGGAGGCGGCGATCCCGCAGCCAGGCCCTGGCTACCCGGGCGATCTCCTCCCTTTTTGCGGCGGTGATGGCTTCCAGGGGATGGCCGTACTCCCGGCTCCTGCGGCACTTCACTTCCACGAAGGTCAGGACTCGGCCCTTCGTGGCGATGATGTCCACCTCCCGCCGGCCGGCCCGCACATTTCGGGCCAGAATGGTCCAACCCTGGGATTCCAGATGCCTGGCCGCCACGTCCTCCGCCTCTCGTCCGAGCCGAGTTCCGGCCATGTGCCCCCCTTTGGTTATCCCGGTGGTCGCCTGTAGGAAAACCGGCCGCCAGGGGCGACGGGAGGGACCCATGGGACGTTTCCGTAGCCCCCACCCCAGAGACAGGGTCGGAGGCGGCAGGGGAATACCCCATGGGTGTTCAGGAGTGGGAGATCATTCCTCCGGCACCTCAACCACCACTCCAGACCCCTCAAGGGTCACCCGCATCCCGTCCCGTCCGGCGACAGCCCTTCCTGCGTACCCCGCCTCAGCCAGCAGGTCCGGAACCTCGTGGGGATCGAGAGGAGGATAGGCATGCACGGTGATCAACACTTCCGGAGCGGCCACCCTGGCCAGGACCGCCAGATCTGTCGGGGTGAGATGCGTATCCATCCCCTCACCATCGGGAAAGCTGCACTCGGCCACCAGGACCTGACACCCCCGGAGAAACACGCCAAGGCTCTCATCGGGACCGGTGTCCCCCGTGTAGCCCAGGGCCAGGTTTCCAGCCTCGATCCGGAAGGCCAGGGAGTTCTCTGTGTGGACCGTGTGCCGGGCCGCCACCAGGAAGTCCCCCGGGTGCCGGCTCCAGACATCACCTGCTCCCAGCTCCTCCGCCACCAGGGGAAAACCGGGATCGGTGACGTACGGCCCGTGGGCCCGGGAAAGCCACCCCAGGTGCTCCAGAAGCCCAGGGGGACCCAGCAGGTAGAGAGGCTTCCGTCGAGGGCGATCCAGCCCATGCCGGAGCGCAAAAAGAAGGGGCGCCAGATCCGCCACGTGGTCGGTGTGGAGATGGGATAGAAGGATGTGCGTGGCCTCCTGCCAAGGAAGACCGAGACGGGAGAGAGTCCGCATAGCTCCCGGACCACAATCCATGAGGAGGCGGGAGCTCTCGGTCTCCACCCAGAAGGCCGGTCCACCCCGATGGGGGTCCGGCAGCAGGGTTCCGGAGCCCAGGACCCGGAGCCTCACGGCCAATACACCACTCTACGGATCTCCTCCACTCCGTGGGCCCGCAGACGGAGGAGGTAGACTCCCCGAGGGACCTCCCGACCTCCATCCCCCCTGCCGTCCCAGGACAGGATGACGCAGGGATCGGCGGGAGCTCCTTCCTCCCTTCCGTAGAGCCCGGGCGGAAGCTCAACCGCGCCGCATCCGGGAGCGGGAACCAGCCGGCGGACCAATCGTCCCCGGAGATCGTACACGGCCAGGTGCACCGTGGACTGCCTGGCCAGGTCGAACCAGATCCGGGTCAGCCAGGTGCCGGCTTCCGGGTTGGGAAAGGGATTTGGAAAGTTCTGATAGAGGATGGTCACGGGAGGACTCGCCTCCGCCGTAACCACGAAGGGCCCTGCACTGGTGACCGTGTCGGCCTGGCCGGTCCGGGCCCGGGCTATGACCCTCCACCGCAGGGGAACGTTGAATGGAAGGGGCTCCTCCATTCGGAAGCGCTGAACCCCCAGGCCCTCATGGCTCAGGAGCACCTCCCCCACCCTCTCCGACAGGATCTGGAGGTCGAAGGCGAAGGGTCCTGCGGGAGGTGGAAGATCCACTGCCGTCCAGCGAAACTCGGGCAGGGGATCATCCACTTCCGCTCCCCCGGCATCGTTCAGGACGTCCAGCACCACCCACGAGGGCACTTCGATGGGCCCCTGTGCGGCGGTAGCCCTCTCAATCCCCTGGACGGACCGGGCCGTGACCCTCCAGAATAGCTCGGTCCTGGGGGGTAGCGGTACCTGGAGTCTCCGTGCAAAGGTGCCCACCACCGAATCCCTGACGAGGACTTCCTGGAACCGGGGGTCCCGGGCAAGCTCCAGTTGGAAGGTCACCGGAAGACCAAGAGGGTGCAGGATGGGAGTGCTCCACTCGAACTGGGGGGCGAGGCTGGTAACCCGTCCCTCCCCCGTCACCTCTCTCAGGGGAAGGGCCGAGACTCCCGAGGGGAAGAGAATGGCCGAAGCCACCCGCGGAACACCCACAGTCCCTTCGTCCTCGTGTGGAACGGAAGCCAGGAGAGCTCCCAGGACCTCCATGGGGCCCCATGCCGGGTGGGCCTCCACAAAGAGGGCGGCGGCGGCGGCCATCAGAGCTGCGGCGAACTCCGTGCCCGATACTTCCTCCAGGGCTTCTTCGGTCAGGGCCGACGCGGCGAGGAGGCCGTCGCCGGGTGCCATGAGCTCCGGCTTCTCTCTGCCGTCGCCGGTAGGGCCCCATGCCGAAAAGGGGGTGGCCACGCCTCGGGAGTCCACGGCTCCCACCGACAGGACCGACTTCCCGTCGGCCGGCGCCTGCAAGCTCCGGGCTCCCGGCCCTCTGTTGCCCACCGGGGCCACCACCATGACCCCCCTGCCGACGGCCTCGTCCGCCGCAATGGTGGACGGCACGGTGTTCCCGTCCAACTCCTCGATGGCGTAGGAGGACGCGACGAAATCCCTGAACCCGAACCCCGACAAGACGATTCGTGCTCCCTGGCTCTGAAGCCACTCCAACCCGGTGACCCAGCGGTCCTCGTCGGCGGCGGTCAGCTCGTCCTGGTCCCGGACCCTGACCAGAAGGACCCCGGCGTCCGGCGCGCCTCCTCTCAGAACCCCGGGAAGGTCCCCAACCACCAGGGACCAGAGGGCCGTTCCGTGGGAAGCAGCCTGGGGAGGGTCTCCCGGGCCAGGGCCTACCGAACCGTCGTCGTCCACCAGGTCGCGGACGGCCAGAGGCGGTCGGGACCGGAGGACCTCGTGATCCGGAAGGAAGAGACCGTCCAGTATCCCGATCCGGACTCCGGCCCCCGAAAACCCCAGTGCGTGAGCCGCCGTAATCTCCAGGAGCTCCAGAGCCTCCTTCAGCCCGCCGTAGATGGTGTCTGCCGGAGCCGGACACCATGGCGCGGTCCCACCCGATTCCGGGGGACCGGGGCCATCTCTCGGGATTGGTGACAGGCCCCTTCCGGCACCCACCGCCCCCGGGAGGAGGAGGCAGAACAAGAAGAGAGGGAGACAGAGGCGGCCGTCAGGCCGCCGACCCACTGACCTGAAGCGCATCCTCCAGTCGCACTCCCACGATTCGGCTCACGCCGGGTTCTTCCATGGTCACTCCGTAGATCCAGTCCCCCGCCTCGATGGTGCGGGCGTTGTGGGTGATGACGATGAACTGGGTCTGGTCCTTGAACTCCTGAAGAAGCCGGACAAACCTGTAGATATTGGATTCGTCAAGCGGCGCATCCACCTCGTCCATAACACAGAACGGGCTCGGTTTCACCAGGTAGATCCCGAAGAGGAGGCTCAGGGCCGTAAGCGCCCTCTCTCCTCCGGAAAGGAGATCGATCCGCTGGGTCTTCTTGCCCCGGGGGGACGCGTGGATCTCGATGGCCGATTCCAGCGGGTCGTCTTCGTCCTCAAGCCAGAGGTTGGCTTCTCCCCCTTCGAAGAGACGCTGGAAGGTGTTCTGGAAATTCTCCTGGATCCTCTCGAAGGTCTCCCGGAACAGACGTGTCGCCGTCTCGTTGATCTGACGTATGGCCGCCCGAAGATCATCCCTTGCCTTCTTCAGATCCTCCCACTGCTCCAGCAGGAACTGCAGTCGAGCGCTCTCTTCCTGGTGCTCCTCCACGGCCAGCATGTTCACCGGGCCGATCCTCTCCAATCCCGCCAGGATCTCCTGCAGTTCCTCCTTCAGCTCCTCGGGCTCACCTTCAACGGGCTCCGCTTCGGCCAGGAGAGCCGCCAGGGGCCGGCCCCACTCTCCTTCCAATCGCTCCTGGATCCTCCCAAGATTCCCCAGGAGCTCTTGGCGCTCCAGCTCCAGGCGGTGCCGCCGGTCCAAGGCTTCCCGCTCCGAGGTTCGGGCGACCCGCACTCGGCGATCCGCCTCCAGAAGGGCTTCGGAAACCCGGGCGGCAGTGTCTTCCCGCCGCGCAAGATTCTCCTTCGCTTCCTCCCTCTCCTGGAAAAGGAGAGCCATGGCCTCCGTGCCTTCTACCCGGAGGCGAGAGCCCTCGTCCTTCTCCTTCTCCAGGGTTGCCGCTTCCCTCTCCAGGGCAAGAAGTCGACCCCGGGCCTCCTCCAACGAGGACTCAACATCCCCCAACCGCTCCAGCGTGCGACGGCGATCCCCTTCCTTGTGCGCCACGTCCAGGTCGAGCTCCGATTCCCGTTCCCTGGCCTCCTCCCAGGCGTCCTGAGCCAGAGCAACCTGTTGCCGCACCGCCCTCTCCTCTTCCCGCAGCCGCTCCACCTCTTCCGACACCAGGCGGAGATCCTCTCGAGAGGTACCGGCCCGGTCCAAGGCCCGGGCCCGGGCAGCACGAGTCCCTTCGATCTGCCTGGCCAGATCCTCCTGAAACCGATCCAAGCGGGCCCGACGGTCTTCCTGGGCCTGGGCCTGCAGCATGGCCGCCCTGTGGGCGTCCTCATCCTCCCGCAGGACCCGTCTGGCCTCCTCCAGCGCCATCTCCCGGCCTCTTGCCTCCGCCTCAGCCTCTTGCCTCCTCCGACGGACGGAATCGGCCATCTCACGGGCCTCCTTCTCCTCCCGCTTGAGCCGCTTTACCCGCTCTCTTCGCTCCAGGACTCCGGAGCTTCCCAGGGGGTTTCCCAGGCGAACGACACCTTGCCGGTCCACCGACGATCCGGAGGTGGAGAGAACTCCTCTCTTGATCCCCAACCGCTCGGCGTCCGTTTCCAGGTAAAGACCGGCCAAAAGCTTTCTCGCCCAGGGTGCTCCCGGTCCTTCAAGGCGAAGAACGGCCACCACACCGCCTTCTTCACCCTCCGGCTCAGGGGACAAATGGTCCAGAGGGAGGAGGATCAGCCCACCACGCCCCCCCTTCCTCTCCCTGTGCCATTTCTGTAGCCGTTCCACGGTGGCACCGTCCCGAACCAGCAGGCCCTGGGCCATGGGGCCCAGATATACCTCCACCGCCCTCATCACCTCCGGCTCTCCGGCCAGCGACTCCCCCAGGGTCCCCACGACGCCGGAATCGCCCAGAGCGAGAGCGGCCTTCACCATTGGATCCAGACCCTCCTGGCTCCGCTCCATCCCCTCCAGAGCCTCGATCCTCGCCGCCAGGCCGGTGAGACGCTCCTGAGCCGTCACGTCCTCCATCCGGGATTCCTCCTGCTTTGCCCGGGCTCCACCAGCCAGTTCCTCGGCCGCCTCCAGGGCCTCCTTGGCACGGTCCACGGTTCTCTGAAGCTCGGCCAGCCGGTCCGTGAACAGGTCCCCCTGGCTTTCCATGTCGGCGAGGGTGCGGGAGGCGTCCGCCATCTCCTTCTGGAGGCGGTCAAGGTGTCGCCCCAGCTCCGTCCCCTGGGCCTCGGCGGAGGATGCCTCTCCCTCCAGATGGGCTTGGCGACGGCTCAGGTCCCTCAAGCGGGCCTCCAGGGCCTCAAGCTGCCCCCGAGTCTCCCGGAGAACCTCCCGGGCCATCGTGACGGCCTCCTGTCGGAGCACTCGTTCCTCGGCCATCTCATGGAGCTCCCTCTGGCTCCCTTCCTCGGAGGCCCGAAGAAGATGGGCCTCATCCTCCAGCTTCTCCATACGTCGAGACACCTCCTCCCGCTCCTCCCCGATCTGCTCCATGCGACGGAGGGCGTGGCCGACGCGCTCCTCGGCAACGGCGAGGTCACGCTCCCAGCGCACCAGGTCCTGCTGGATCCGGTCCACCCGAGAGGCCGCTTCACTCCGGGCCCGCTCGACTTCCACCTGCCTGAGCCGGAGCGTCTCCAACTGGCTTTCGGCGGTCCGGAGCTCCGCAAGAAAGCCTTCTCCCAGTTCCCGGTCCCCCGCCAACTCCCGTTCGACCTCAGCCAAGCGGGACTTGAGAGTCTGGAGCTGGTGCCTGGCCACGGCAACCTCCACGGCCAGGCTCCTGTCCCGAAGAGCCTGATACCGTTGGGCCTTGCTCTTCTGTCGGGCAAGAGCACGAACCTTGGACTCCACCTCGCCGATGACATCGTCCAGGCGCTGCAGGTCCAACTCCGCCCTCTCGAGACGACGGAGGGCGGCTCTCCGGCGGTCCTTGTACTTCCCGATGCCGGCAGCCTCCTCGAAGAGACCTCTGCGCTCCTCGGCCCTGTCGGAGAGGATGGCATCGATCATCCGATTCTCGATGACTGCGTAAGCATTGGCCCCCAGGCCCGTATCGCGGCAGAGATCGAGGATGTCCCTGAGGCGGCAGGCGGCCCGGTTGATGGAGTAGTCGCTTCCTCCGTCCCTGTAGACCGTGCGGGTGATTTCCACCTCTTCGAAAGGCACCGGAAGGGAGCCGTCCTCGTTGGAGACGAGGAGAGACACCGAAGCCCGGTTCACCGGACGACGCTTCAAAGATCCCTGGAAGATGGCCTCCTCCATCCTGGCACCCCGGATGGCGGTGGGCCGCTGCTCGCCGAGAACCCAGCGGATGGCATCGCTGACGTTGGACTTCCCGCACCCATTAGGGCCCACCACGGCGGTGATTCCCTCGTGGAACTCGATCTCTGTTGAGTCGGGAAAGGACTTGAACCCGTGGAGGCGAAGGGTCTTGAGCTTCATTCTGGGAGGCGACCCCTCCGCTCGATCAGCGGGACCTCCCTGAATCCACGCTGGTGGAGGATGACTTGCAGCGGGCGGGCATCCGCGACTCCCTGATAGGCTCCCGAAAGAACCAGGTAGGTATCGGTGCCTCCGGGAAAGGTGGCATGGAGTACGTACCCGAAAACCCCCTTGTCCTCCACCGATGCCAGGTATTCACGAGCTTCTGCCAACGTCGCCCGTTCCCCCAGGAAGAACGCCCGAGGTGTTTCCCTGACCCGCCAGGATTCTGGGGGCTCCCTGGTCATCACCTCCGCTATCCTGGCTCTCAGGTTTTCCACATCGATGAGGGTTGTCGCAGGGCCCGCCAGCAGGGCATAGGAAAGCGTGCCCCTGGAGTCGTCCGGAGCCAACACGAAGAGGAGGCCCGGAAACCGGGAACGAAGCTCGGACCTCATCTGCGTAGCGAAGGCGAGCTCCTCCTCATGGTACCGGAAAAGCTCCAGGGAGTATCGGAGCAGGGGCTCGTTGGGCTCGGGCCCCGGCAGGACAAGAGGAGGGTCCGGAAGACGCCGGCCAAGGCCCTGGACGAAGCCGAAGCCCGGCAGGGTAAAGGCCCCGAGGACGGTACCGGCTGCCGCCACTGAAACCGCTGCCAGAGCGAGGATGAGGATCACCGGGCTTCCAAGGAGCCTCCTCCGGGGGGGCGGGCGGCGGCGCTTGGGACGCCGCGGCTGGAAAGCCGGGCCCCGCCTCACCGGCTCGGGAGCCGGCTTGGAGGGAGCATCACGGTCCTGAAGGGGCGGGGCGTCGAGCCTGACTCCTTCTCCGTCCCGGTCCGCCCGTGGAAAGCCACCATAGTCGGAGGCCGGCAACAAGTCTCTCTCGAGATCCCCTCCGACCTCCACTGAACCTGCGGCTCCGTCCTCATCCGCCGGTCCGTCCTCCAGAGACGGGAGCTCGGCGAACTCGGCCCCGAAGTCGGGGACGGTCACAGGATCGTCCTCCCTTCTCCAGGCGGGATCTCCTCTCCACTGCTCCGAAGGCTTGTCGGAGGATGTATCCAGCGTCTCATCATCCGCGGCTCGGCCGGGCAGGAAGCCCTCTGCCAGTTCGAACTCCGCAGCGAGAGCCTCCTCGTCCGGCTTCGCGGTCCCTTCCTGGGCTACCCCTTCCTCTCCTTCCACCTCCGGTCCCTCACCTGCGGTCGACAGGCCAGGGCTTCGGGCCACCTCCCCCACCTTCGCCTTCCCGCCAGCATCATCCTCTTCCCTGCCCTCCTCCAGCGGAGCCAGGGGCCCCAACGTTCCCACGACCTTGGCCGAGGCGGAGCCCAGGAAAGCATCCGCCGATTCCCCCTGAGCCGCAAGAAAGAGAACTTCCGTTGCCAGGCTCAGGATACTCTCGGCACCCGGAACCTCGCTTGGTAGAAAGAGAAGTAGGGTTGCGTTCGTTTCAGAGAATCCTACCGCCAGATCGAGCCAGCGGGAATGGTTCAGGACCTCCTCAGGATCCACGGTTGCGGTTCCGGCAGACGCGAAATAGATGGCATCATCCAGCGCCGGCTGGGCAATGCGTTGCACCGAGGCACCGTAGAGGAATGCGTCGGAGACTCCCTCCTGGTTGGGCAACGCCAGGACCTCATGGAGGGAGGGGGCTTCCAGCCCCAGGTCCATGAGGAAGATCCTGCGCCCCTCCTTGGCCCAAGCTCCGGCAATGGAGACCGCCGCCCGACTCGCCCAACCACTGGACCGGGCAAACGGGGTCGCTCCCAGAACCACGATGCGCCCTTCCCCCTTCTCGGGGAGAACGGAGGAACTGGCCTCTTCAGGAATTCGTCCCGATTCCACATCAAGGAAATGCCAACTTGCGGTTCCGCCGACCATGAGACCCCAGGCGAGTGGATGGGCTCGGAAAGTAGGAGAGGGGCGGTGATACCCCGGGAGCACCCCCGACCCGCTGCTCTTATGATGAAGGTAATGTGCGCCGGTGGGGACGGGCAATCTGTTTCCTCTCCCCCAGCCCGATGGGAACCGTAGCCGAGGACGGAGGTCCCTCAGGGAGAGAACAACCGGGAGGGAGCATCCCCCCAGAGCAACTCAAGCTGGTAGAATTCCCGGGTAAGAGGGTGAAAGACATGCACGACGAAGTCCACGAAGTCCAGCAGCACCCATCGAGCGCGATCCAGCCCCTCCGTATGGAGGGGACGCATCCCCTCGCCAGCCAGCCCTTCCAGGATGTGCTCGGCGATGGCCCGGACTTGAATGTCCGAGTTACCCGTGGCCAGGAGGAAGACATCTGTGGCCGAGGAGATACCCCTGAGATCCAGTGCCAACACGTCCTCGGCCTTCTTGTCCAGGGCGAGATCAGCAGCCCGGACAACCCCGGGGGGGAGGCCGTCGGCCTCGGGAACCGGGGAAAGATCCGAGGAGTGCTGCATCAACCCTCTTCCCGCTCCACCCGGACTTCGATTCCCACCTCCACCTCGGCGTGGAGGCGGATCGGTACTTTCGAGGCTCCCAGGGTCTTCAGAGGCTCGCTTAGCATCACCTGCTTGCGCTCCAGCTTGAAATCGAGTCCTTCTGCGTTGGCCCGGTCGGCGATGTCCCCGGCCGTTACGGACCCGAAGAGCTTGCCGTCTTCTCCGGCCCGGGCTCGGAAGCCCAGAACCATGTGGTCGAATTGGGAGGCCCGCCTCTTCGCTTCCAGATAGGCCCGGCGGGACCGCTCGACGGCCTGGGCCTTCTCCTCCTCCAGGCGCCGGATGTTGGCTTCGCTAGCCTCGTAGGCCAAACCCTGGGGCAGCAGGTAGTTCCTGCCATATCCCGGTGCGACCTCCACGATGTCACCGGGATCTCCGAGATTTTCCACCGCTTGGCGTAGGATGAGCTTCATGGATTCGTTCCTTACAGTCGTTATCTCAAGCTTGAGGAAGGGATGGTTCCCGGCGTCGGTTCCGCAGGTCGAGCCAGGTGTCTCCCAACCCGATGACGAAGGCGCCGGCTATCAGGACGGGAGTCAGGAGCAAGAGGCCCAGAGCAAGGAGAATCCCCCCGAGCAGGGAGATCCCCCCCGCCAAGAATAGGACCACCGCCACGCCACGCAGGGTGTAAAGGGCACCCATGAAGACCACGGCATTGGTCCCGAACCGCTCCCACAAGCCTGAGGACGCCAGGACCACAACCAGGCCCAGGATCAGGACCCACACCAATTGGTCGTTGAACCGAAACTCCTTCAAAGGCCCGACCCCATGGTGAGGGATACGGTTCAACCGTACATACAGCCACCAGGCCAGGCCCAGCCCCGATAGAGTGGCGAGCCCCAGGAGGGCCGGGAAGATCAATCCCTGCAGAGCCATGACCTCCAGGGCCCGGGCCTCGAAGGTCCCGGACACGGCCCCCGGCCCAACGCTTGTCCGGATCAGCCCCAAGGCCGCTGCCATTCCGGCTTCCATCCTGGAAACTACGGCCCAGTCCACGACCGCCCAATCCCCGGGCCGAACCCGGAAGAGTAGCGTCACAGCAGCGAAGGCTCCCGCCAGTGCCCCAAGCCCCCTTGGCAGGAACCCCTTTTCGGGCCAGCGGAGGGTGAGAGCAACGAACCACCCTCCGACGATCAGGGCCCATCCTCTCTCCAGGTACCAGAGACCGGAGGACGGATCGCCTCCCATGATCACCACGACGGCGAGTACCGCCACCACCAGGGCGGAAAGCCTCCGTGGGGACAGTGCCAGGATCAGAAGGCCCAGGGGTCCCGCCAGGAGAACAGCCGGATTGACCACCGAGAGGGCGCCCAGCACCGCTGTGAGCCCAGCGGCCCGGAGCCACCCCCGAGACCCTTCGGTGGCCGTGTGTTCCATGGAAGATCAGACCTCGTGATCCCGAAGGTAGGGGAGTAACGCAAGGTAGCGGGCCTTCTTGATGGCTCTTCCGAGCTGACGCTGGAATGCCGCTGTGACCTTGGTCGTCCTCCGGGGCAGGATCTTCCCCGACTCGGTGAGAAACCGGGAAAGGGTCG
>PXFI01000110.1 GCA_003564295.1 Gemmatimonadota bacterium
AGGTCTTCGATGGAATGTTCATCCATACCGCCGGTGCGGGACGGGGGAGCTTCAACCATCGATTCGCCCAACCCTCCCGCGACGGCCATCGGTACTCGGCCTTCTTCTACCCCACAGACCTTTTCCCCTTCACCAGCCGAGTCCAGAGGGATCCTCTGTCCGGCCGGGAAGAGGGCCTCTTCAGCAAGCAGAGACCCGAACACCTCCCCCTGGTCTTCTATTCGAACACTGGATATGAGTACTGGGGTCGGGCCGCCTCCCTTATCCATACCTCGGTGGACGGGAGACAGGACGTCACCCCGCTGGAGAACGAGCGGATCTACCATCTGGCCGGCGGCCAGCATTTCGTGGGTACCTTTCCACCCGAGGACGGCTCGTTGATGGAAGGGGAGGGGGTTGCCGCCTATCGCGGAAACCCCCTGGATTTCTCCCTCACCCTGCGGGCCCTGGCGCTGCGGCTCATCAATTGGGTTGAAGGGAGGCGGGATCCGCCCGCCAGCCTATACCCGAGAGTGGGCGATGGAACGCTGGTACCCGCGTCCGGAGGGGCCTTTCCACTCATTCCGGGTGTCTCCGCGCCCAAGGTCGTCCACGAGGCCTACCGGCTGGATTACGGGCCGCGATGGTGGAGCGAGGGAATCATCGACCGGGAGCCCCCGGGGGTCGGCGCCGCTTTTCCCTCCCAGGTTTCCCAGGTGGATGGACTCGGAAACGAGGTTGCAGGCATCCGCTCCACGGAGCTGAGGGCTCCTCTTGCCACCTACGCTCCCTGGAACCTCAGGGTGGGATACCCGGGCCCCAACGACGAGCTGGTGGACTTCCTGGGCACCTTCGTCCCCCTCCCCCGCACGGAAGAGGAACGCAGGGCCCGAGGAGACCCGCGGCCCAGTGTGGAGGGCCTCTTCGGGAGCAAGGAGGTCTACATGGAGCAGGCCCGGGCCGCCACCCGGGAGCTGGTCCGGGAGGGGTTCCTCCTACCGCAGGACGCCTTCATTGCGGTGGAGACGGCCGAGGCTCGCTGGGACTGGCTAATGGGAGGAGCTACCGTCCCCTGAGGGCCTCTCCAGCGTTGGATAGGTTACCCCCAGCTGCTCCAGGTAGGTATCGAAGCGGGTGGGGTCGTACCTCAAAGGTTCCAGAAGTGGCCGAAACCTCTCCATCTTTTCCGCGTTCAGGAAGATGGGCGGCTCCGTTCCCTCGGGGATCAGGGATTCCCAGGTGTAATCCCGGGTGGTGACGTTCCGGTGGTACTCCCAGGCATCCTCCACGAGCTCGGGCCGGGTCAGGAGGTCCACGGCCGTGGTGGCTATCACCCGGGATCCGTAATTGGCCCCCTTGTGGGCGATGGGCGTGGCCATGGCGATGCCGGCGGACCAGTGGTGGAAGGTCATGCCCGGAATGTTGCCGGGATAGCGGAGGCGGACGGTGGGCACGTTCCAGGAGACTTCGGCGATGTCGTCACTTCCGCCTCCCATCCCCTGTTGGAATTCCCTCAAGGTGTCCGGCACCTCCGTGGGGAGGCCCGTGGTATCCCGGCCCATCATCCGCTGGGCAGCCTTGGCCAGGGCCTGATCGTCGTCGGTCCAGGAGGGCATGCCCACCACCTGTATGTTCGCGTGCATGACCTCCGCCAGGGGCTTGCTCATGTTGGACGGCCAGGCGGCTCCCAGGACCCTCTCCTCCACCGTGGTCCCCGTCATCATGGCTGCGGCCTGAGCCATGGTACGACCCAGCTCGTGAAGCTCCTTGATGCGGGGATAATCGAGCTCCCGGAAGTAATACCAGATGGTGGCTTCCGAGGGTACCACATTCGGTTGGCTGCCGCCGCGGGTGATGACGGAGTGGGACCTTTGCTGAAGGCGGAGGTGCTCACGCCGGAAGTTCCATCCCACCTCCATGAGCATGGCCGCGTCCAGGGCGCTCCGCCCCTCCCAGGGAGCCCCGGCGCTATGGGCCGACCTGCCCTTGAAGGTGAACATTGTGGACACCAGCCCCGACCCGCTGAGGCCATAACCGGTCCCCATAGAGGTGGAGATGTGGGTGGAGAGCATGACGTCCATGTCATGAAAGAGGCCGGCCCTCACCATGTAGTTGCGGGAGGCGACCAGCTCCTCGGCAACTCCGGGTATGACTTTGAGGGTCCCCTCGAGCCCGTGCCGTTCCATGACTCGTTTGGTGGCGATGGCGGCCACCACGTCAACGGCGGCGGCGCTGTTGTGCCCTTCGCCGTGGCCCGGGCCTCCGGGAATGAGGGGATCCTGGTAGGCCACTCCCGGACGTTGGGAGGTCTCGGGCAGGGCATCGATGTCTCCCATGAACCCGATCACCGGCTTTCCCGAGCCCCAGCTTCCCACGTAGCAGGTGGGCATTCCGGCACAGCCTCGCTCCACCGCAAACCCCTCCCCCTCCAGGATTCCCGTAACGTAATCGGCAGTCCAGAACTCCTGGAAGCCCAGCTCGGCGAAGGAAAAGATCATGTCCACCATCTCCTGGCTGAGCTTCTGGAGCTCGGGCGACGCCACCTCGGCCAGGACTTCTTCCTTGAGGGCCTCTACGTCTACGTTCTGGGCGGGGGTCTGAACGGGAAAAGATAGGAAGAGAGGCAGAATCACACAGGCGGGGAACAGGGTCCGGGGCATCATGGTGCGACCTCCTGGAGCTTCCGGGCTGCGTTGCCGAATCTTCCCTTCCCGGTCTTTCACGATGCCGGAGAGAAGGCCGGTGACCAGGCCGAATATGGCTCCCGGCATCCCGGGCGGGCAACGCCGCTCCGGGACCGGGGTGAGCGGACGTCACCCGGCATGTGGACTCCCGGGCTCTCTGGCTCTAGACTAGCCCAGCTTTCCGATCCCGGCCGACAAGGGGAGTCGGGCAAACGGTCCCCCTGCCCCACAGGTTTTTCATGAACCACGACAGGAGCTCGCCCAAGAAGATGGCTGCTACCGCTTCCGCGATCCTCCTCCTGGCCGCCATGATCTCTCGCCGGATCTTCGACTTCCACGTGGGGAAGGAGTAGGGGCAAGCCACGCCCCGATTCCGGCCACCGTGTACACTGGAGTCCCATGATATCTTCGCTTCCTCCTCGCCCGTCGAGGACGGTCTTTCTGCTTGTTCTCTCATCCCCGGCCCTCCTGGGAGTGGTGCCCCAGCACCAGGGCATGGCCCAGGGGATCGATCCGGCCCTTCTGGGAGCCATGGAGGCCCGTAGCATCGGACCTGCCGGGATGAGCGGCCGAATCACCTCCGTCCATGCCCTGGAGTCGGACCCGAACGTCATCTTCGTGGGGGCTGCCACAGGAGGGCTCTGGAAGTCGGTGAACGGAGGGCACACCTGGGAACCCCTCTTCGACGACCAACCCGTGCTGGGGATCGGGGCCCTGGCCGTATTTTCTGCCGATCCCCATATCGTCTGGGTCGGAACGGGAGAGGCCATTCCCAGGAGCGGCGCGGGCGTGGGGGCGGGAGTCTTCAGAAGCACCGACGGGGGGCGCACCTGGACCCCCCTTGGCCTGGAGCGCTCGGAGAGGATCCACCGCATCGTCCTGCATCCCACAGACCCCGACGTGGCCTTTGTGGGCGTCATGGGCCCTGCCTGGAGTGACGGCGACCAGCGGGGCGTCTACCGGACCACCGACGGAGGGGTCACCTGGCAGAGAGTGCTGTACGTGAACGAGAGGACCGGGGTGGGAGACCTGGTGATGGACCCCTCCGACCCCGCTAGGCTTCTGGCCGGGATGTGGGAATTCCGGCGCGGGCCCTGGTTCTTCCAATCCGGCGGGCGGGGGAGCGGCCTCTATCTCACCCACGATGGTGGAGACACCTGGACCCGCCTCTCCCACGAGGACGGACTCCCCTCCGGGGAACTGGGCCGCATCGGTCTCGCCATCGCCCCGGGGGATCCCCGGGTGGTCTATGCCCTGGTGGAGGCGAGACGGAGCGCCCTCCTCCGCTCCGACGACGGCGGCCGGAGCTGGCAGGCCGTGAACGAGAGGCGGGAAATCGCCCCGGGGCCTTTCTACTCCGCGGGAATCGTGGTGGACCCGGGGGATGAGGATCGGATCTTCGCCCTACACTCAGGTCTCATGCTCTCGGAAGACGGTGGAAGGAGCTTCCGACCCATAGCCCGGCATCTCGATCCGGATTTCCACGCCCTGTGGGTTCACCCTGACGATCCGCGCCTCCTCTACCTGGGATCCGACGGGGGGTTGTACATGAGCCGGGATGGAGGAAACTACTGGCAACTCGTGGACAATCTTCCTGTGAGCCAGTTCAACCACGTCTCCTTGGACATGGGGTTGCCTTTCAACGTCTATGGCGGCATGCAGGACAATGGGTCCTGGCGGGGACCGTCGGACGTCTGGGCAGCGGGGGGGATCCGGAGCTTCCACTGGACGAAGGTGGGGGTCGGGGATGGATTCAGGATCCTCCCGGATGCCACGGATCCGAACAGGGGGTACTCCATGTCCCCCGGGGGGGAGCTGTTCCGATTCGATCTGAGGACGGGTGAGAGGAAGGGGATCCGCCCCTGGGCTCCCGAGGGAGTGGAGCTCCGGTTCAGCCGCAGCGCCGCCCTGGCCGCCGATCCCTTCGAGATCGGGACCATCTACATGGGAAGCCAGTTCGTCCACAAGAGCGTGGATCAAGGAAACAGCTGGCAGATCATCAGCTGGGACCTTACCACCAACAACCCGGAGAAGCAGAGGGGGAGGGAAGGCCTCCCTGGGTGGGCCACGGGGGTGGAGGACCACACGACGCTCCTAACCATATCCCCCAGCCCGGTGGAACGGGAGCTGATCTGGGTGGGCTCCGATGACGGTCGTGTGCACCTCACCCGTTCGGGTGGAGGGGACTGGGAGGAGGTGGGAAGCCGGATCAGGGGCGTGCCCGAGGGGACCTGGATCCCCCACATAGAACCCTCCAGGCATCATGCCAGCGTGGCGTACGTGGTCTTCGACGACCATCGCCGGGGCAACTGGCGGCCCTACATTTTCCGAACGGAGGATTACGGCCGCCGATGGACCAACGTCGCTCCTGACGACCAGATCCGAGGGTTCGTCCACACCCTGGAAGAGGATCCCGTGACGCCGAACCTGCTCTTCGCCGGCACCGAGTTCGGTCTGTACGTAAGCCTGAACCGCGGCGCCGATTGGTTCCCCTGGAGACACGGGGTTCCTGCCGTGCCCGTGCGGTCTCTGGCGCTCCACCCCCGGGACCATGACCTGGTGGTGGGAACCCATGGGCGGGCCCTCTACGTCCTGGACGACGTCCGGCCACTCCGGGCCCTGGCCCGGGATCCAGGGATCCTCCATTCCACCCTCCACCTCTTCGATCCGCCACCAGCCTACCTGGGGCCGGGGGCCGCCGCTGACGGCCATCACTCCCCCGGGGAAGCCATGTTCCAGGGAAGAACCAGGGAGCCCGGGGCCATGCTCACGTTCCTGGCGGCCCAGAGCGAGGAGGGCAAGACGGCCGTCATCGAGGTTTTCGATGGTGACGAATCCCTGATTCGTAGCTTCGAGGCACCGGTCCGGGCTGGGCTGAACCGTGTGGCCTGGGACCTCCGGGAGGACAGTCGGCCCGGAGCTGCCCCTTCCGGGATGTCGGCGCCGCTCTTGAGCCTGGAGGTTCTACCTGGTCTCTACCGGGTACGGGTCCGTGTGGGAGAGGTCGAGTCCTCCAGACAGCTTAGTGTGGTCCCGGACCCCCGAGTCGAGATCCCCATGGTGGACAGGATACGGAAGCGCAATGCCCTCGAGCGGAGCCTGGGGCTCGCAGAGGCCCTCTCCACCGTGCGGCAACGACGGGGGGAGGTGAGCCGGGACCTGGCCAGGATCCGGGAGCTCCTGGCCTCCCGCCAGGACGACAAGGCCCGGACCCTGCGGACCGGGCTGGACTCCATCAGGGCGGAGATGGATGTGATGGGCGCGTGGCTGGACGAGGCGGAACGGCACCGCTCCATCGTCCTGGGCATGGCCTCTACCCGGGATGGGCCGACGGAGGCCGAGCACATGGCACTCTTCAGGATGGCTGATATCACGGAGCGGATCATCATGAGGTACAACGCCCTCCTGGTGGGGAGGATCGCCGGCTTCAGGAAGGCGGTCCGGGAAGCTGGCCTGGGGGACTTCCTGGAGCCGGGGTTCATCCCGGCAGTACCGGGAGGATGAAAGTGGACCGGGGGACCCGTCCCTGGAGGGCCCTGGCCCTCCTGTCGCTGGCGGAGCTCCTGGTCATGTCCGTCTGGTTCACCGCCAGCGCCGTGGCCCCGGAGTTCCAGGCCCGCTGGGATCTGTCCAGCTCGGAGGTGGGCTGGCTCACGGCTGCGGTCCAGCTGGGCTTCGTGGCAGGCACGGCGGCCGCCGCCCTCCTGAACCTGGCGGACATCCTTCCCTCCCGGCTCTACTTTGCCTGTGCCGCCTTCCTCTCGGCAGGGGCCAACGCCCTCGTCCTGGTCGCCACCGGGCTGCCGTTGGCTCTGGCTTCCCGCTTCATGACGGGGTTCATGCTGGCCGGCGTGTATCCACCCGCCATGAAGATGATCAGCACCTGGTTCCGTCAAAACCGTGGGTTGGCCATCGGCACGCTGGTGGGGGCCCTCACTGTGGGAAAGGCAACGCCCTACCTCCTGAAGGCCCTTCCGGAGGTGAGCATTGGAGGAGTCGTCCTGGGAGCTTCCGGAGCCGCCCTCGTGGGAGGAGTGCTGGTCCTTCTCTACTACCGGGACGGACCTTTTCCCTTCATCCGCCAGCCCTTCTCCTGGGACCTGGTGTCCCGGGTGGCACGCCACCGGGAAACCCGCCTGGCCATAGCAGGATACCTGGGCCACATGTGGGAGCTCTATGCCATGTGGACCTGGGTGCCCGCATTCCTGCTGGCCAGCGCCTGCCTGGCTCCCGGGGCCGCGGCTGGAGCTTCATCCCCGGCCGTGGTGGATCTGGTGGCTTTCGGGGCCATCGCCACCGGGGGGGCGGGGTGTGTCTGGGGAGGATGGGCGGCTGACCGGATGGGTAGAGAGCGTCTGGTGAACCTGGCCATGGCCGTGAGCGGTGTATGCGCCCTGGTGGTTGGCCTCTTCTTTGGCTGGAGCCTGTGGATCCTGGCCCCCATCGTCTGGGTCTGGGGATTCTTCGTGGTTGCCGACTCTGCCCAGTTCAGCGCCCTGGTCACGGAGGTGGCCCCCCAGGAGGCCGTGGGGACGGCCTTGACGCTCCAGACCTCCGTGGGGTTCCTCCTTACCATGGTCACCATCCAGGCTCTCCCGTTGGTGACCGATGCTGTGGGCTGGCAGTGGAGCTTCTCCCTCCTGGCCCTGGGACCCATATTCGGGATCGGGGCCATCTTCCGGTTCTCCCGGGTCAGGAGGAACGTGGCTGGTCCCGGGCGTGTCCGTGGAAAGCACCAGGAACCATGTGCCAGGAGGAGATCATGGACGTGCCGGGAGAGAGACGGAAGGTGACGCTCCGTTGCTCCTTTTGCTCCACGCTGAACCAGGTGGACATGGCCAAGGCGGCCGAGCGCCCCAGGTGCGGGAAGTGCCGGAAGCCGATCCTGCTGGACCGTCCTCTGAGGATCAGTGAGGAAGACTTCGACCGATCGGTTCGGCAGGCGGGTGTCCCGGTCCTGGTGGACTTCTACGCCGACTGGTGTGCGCCCTGCCGCATGATGGCGCCTCTCATGGATCAGATCGCCGGAGAGCACGTGGGGCGAGTCCTGGTAGTGAAGGTGGATACTGACCGGGCTCCTTCGGTGGCGGGCGCCCTGGGCATCCAGAGCATCCCGACGGTGATCCTCTTCTCCCACGGCAGGGAGGTGCGCAGGAGCGTTGGCTTCGATTCTCAGACTATCAAGAAGATGGCCCTGGAGGCTTTGTGAAAGACGAGCAACCGGTGGGGAAGAGGGACAGGCAGGAGGCGATTCTCCAGATCGTTCGTAGCGACAGGGTCTCGAGCCAGATGGAGCTCAGGAAGCTCCTGGCGGCTCGAGGGATGGAGGTGACCCAGGCGACTCTGTCCCGTGATCTCCGGGACCTTCGGATCGTGAAGGTGCCCAGGGCCAAGGGAGGGGGTTGCTACACCCTGCCCAGCGATTGGGAGCACGCTCCTTCCCTGGAGGCCCTCCTGCCGAACCTCTTCGTGTCCGCCGAAGGTACGGGCAACCTGTTGGTGCTCTGCACCCTGACGGGCGGGGCCCAGGCAGTGGCACTGGGAATCGACGGGGAAGCGTGGCCGGAGGTTCTCGGCACCATCGCCGGTGACGACACCATTCTACTCATCCTCAGGGAACCGGAGGCGTTGGAAACCGTCCGCGCCCGGATCAGGGAAATCGCCCGTAGGCCCTGAGGGCTGAGATGGCCCTCCTCGCAGGCCGTGGATAGCTCCGGTGGTGCTATATGGGGTTGAGGACGGCCCCCGGGGCGCCACTGCCCCCGGGCTCCGGCCAGGGCGGGTGGGGTCCCCGGCGGGTCGAGCCATGCCTCCGAACTCTGGCCATGACCAGGGGCGGTGCCTAGATTGCCCCGCGAGCAATGGCAGGCCCACCCTCCTCATCTCACACACCGAAGCCTGTCCCGGAGGAAAGCCTTGGTCCCACATGGCCCTGCCGAGCGGGGAAAGGAAGCGGCGGGAACCAGGGCCGCCGAGGCCGCCCTTCCCGGAATGACCATCGGCCTCGGCACCGGCAGCACGGCAGCCTTCTTCGTCGCGGCCTTGGGCCGGCGGGTGCGAAACGGAGAGCTGCCCGGCGTCAGGGGCGTGCCCACCTCCCTGCGAACGAAACAAGATGCTTTAGCACAGGGGGTCCCTCTTACTACCTTGGAAGAGGCGGGTTCGTTGGACCTCACCGTGGATGGGGCCGACGAAGTGGACCCCCGGCTCGATCTCATCAAGGGCCTGGGGGGGGCGCTTCTCAGAGAGAAGATGGTAGCCCAGGCCACCCGGCGTTTCGTGATCATCGTAAACGAGGAGAAGCTCGTTCGTCGTCTCGGGACCCGGGGTCCTCTGCCGGTGGAGGTGGTGCCTTTTGCATGGAGGTGCCACCTGCCGTTCCTGGCCTCCATGGGGGCTCAGGCCGTCCTCAGGACCCGGTCCGATGGAGAGCCGTACCTCACCGACAATGGGAATCTGATCTTGCATTGCAGTTTTCCAGAGGGGATCCAGGATCCTTCGTCTTTGCAGGAAGCGTTGGCCTCCCGGGCCGGCATCGTGGAGACGGGGCTTTTTCTCGGGCTCGCACATGAGGTCCTTGTGGGCGGGGAGGGAACGGTTCGCAGACTGAGCCGATCCGGTGAAGGGGCAATGTGATTTTGAAGGCGACCCCAGGAATACCATCCGGCCCGGGACCGGATCACCACCCAGGAGAAGCGGCGTGACCCTCATCGCACCTTCCATTCTCTCGGCGGATTTCGGCCACCTGGCCCTGGACGTTCAGGCGGTGGAGGCGGCCGGAGCGGACTGGATCCATGTGGATGTCATGGACGGGCACTTCGTGCCCAACCTCACCATGGGGCCCCTGGTGACGGTGGCGGTCCGGCGCGCCACCCGTCTTCCGGTGGATGTGCACCTCATGACCGAGGCACCGGAACGCTACCTGGCCGACTTCGTGAAGGCCGGAGCGGACCGCATCACCGTCCACCAGGAAACGTGTCCCCACCTGCACCGGACCCTCGAGCAGATCCGGGAGCTGGGAGCCCTTCCGGGGGTAGCCCTGAACCCTGCCACTCCCGTGGAGAGCCTCCGGGAGGTGCTGCCCTGTCTGGACCTGGTCCTCATCATGACGGTGAACCCGGGGTTCGGCGGGCAAGCCTATATTCCGGGCTCCACCGGCAAGATCAGGCGGACCCGGGATCTTCTGGAGGCCCAGGGACGGGGGGAGGTCCCGGTTCAGGTGGACGGGGGGGTGGATCCCGTCACGGCGCCCGAGTTGGTGAGGGCCGGGGCCACCGTTCTGGTGGCAGGCTCGGCTGTGTTCGGACATCCGGATGGGCCCGGGGAAGGAGTGCGGTCACTCAGGTCCTCACTTTCCGTGGCTCCGACAAAGGAAGCGGGATGAAGCATCTGCCCATCGTGGATGAGAGCCAGATTCAACGCCTCCATGAGTGGGGCGGGACGGATCTGCAGTGCAAGATGATCGACCTCTTCCTGGCCCATGCCGGGGAGAGAGTCGATCAGATCAGGGAGGGACTATGGGCTCCGGACCGAAAGGCGGCCGAGACGGGGGCTCACACCCTCAAGTCCAGCGCGGGAAACGTGGGAGCCCGGCGGCTGCAACAGCTGGCTTCCGAGGCCGAGTCCATGGCTGAGGCCGGGAAGATGGGCGAGCTCCAGGAGCTCTTCCCGGCCTTGGAGGAGGAATTCCGTTCGGCCTGTGAGGTCCTGGGAACCGTCAGAGAGGGACTGTCGCAATGAGGAGAGCCCGGATCGCAGTGGTGGAAGACAACCCCGACAACCGGCTCCTGGTCAGGGCCCTCTTGGAGGACCACTACGTGCTCACGGAGTTCGAGACCGGAATGGAGGCCGTGACCGGACTGGCCCAGGCCGAGCCGGACCTGGTGCTATTAGATATTTCCCTTCCGGAGATGGACGGTCCCGAGGTCCTGAGGTGGATCCGGGGCCAGGATAGCCTCAAGACGATTCCTGTCGTGGCCCTGACGGCACACGCCATGGCGGGAGATCGGGAGAGATTCCTGGCCGAAGGCTTCGACGCATACCTGATGAAGCCCATCGTGGACGAGTCCGTCCTCCTCGATACCATTTCCCGTTGCCTGAAGACGCCTTGACCATTTCCTCATCCAAGAGCCGGAGCGAAGGCCCGGAGCAGAAGCTGTGGGGTGCGGAAGCACCCACGGCCCTCAGGGGAGACAGGTCCTTCCACCGAGCCGCCCTGTACTTCTTTCTCTTTCTCGTCCTCTTCGTTGGCGCGTTCAGCCCCAGGGACCTGGAATGGTCTCTGGACCAGCCGGTCCACGGGATCCTGGAAACCCTGGCCACCGTCCTCGCCCTGGTGATGGGCGCCCTGGCCCTGGTGCGGTTCTACAGCAAGAAGCAGCAGACCTTTCTCTTCATCGGGGCGGGATTCCTGGGAACCGCCGTCCTGGACGCGTTCCACGCCCTGGCGTCCACCGGTCTGGTGGGAGACCCGGAGCCGGCGGGGCGCCAGCAGCTCGCCAGCCTGAGCTTCACCGCTCCTGGAGCCCTCCTCTCCCTCTTCGTGCTCATGAGCTGGGTGGCCTGGCACCGGGAACGCCTCCATCCCCAGAGACCGAAGTCCCGAGAGCTGTCCGTGTACCTCTGGGCTGCGCTCCTCATGGTGGTGGCCTTCGCCGCGTTCGCCTTCCTCCCGGGGTCCCGGGTCATGGACCCTGGCCGGATGTTCAGTCAGCTGGCGGGGCTCTTCCCGGCCCTGGTCTTCTTCCTGGCCCTGGTCGGTTACCTCTGGAAGGGCCATTGGCGCTTCGACGCCTTCGAGCACTGGCTTGTGGTTGCCCTGGTGATTTCCGTCATGGCTCATGGGGCCTATATGACCCTCTCCCACCAGGCCCATGATCTGGGATCCACGGTCGCCCATCTCCTGAAGGTTCTCAGCTACGCAAGCGCCCTGATCGGACTCGTGGTGAGCGTATACGTCACCTTCCAAAGGGAGGAGGAAGCGGCCGAGGCCACCCAGGCCGCCAACACTGCCCTTGCCCGTGAGATCGATATCCGGCGACAGGCTGAGAGGGCTATCCAGGAGAGCGAGGAGCGGCTCCAGGATTTCCTGGACAACGCCCACGACCTCATCCAGAGCGTGGGCCCCGACGGGAGATTCCTCTACACCAACGAAGCCTGGAAGGTGGTGCTGGGGTACACCGACCAGGACCTGGAGGGCCTCTCCTTCTTTGACATTCTGGATGACAGCTGCCTGGAACGATGCCGGCGGGACTTCGCCTCGGTGCTCGAGGGTCATACCCTCCCGGCGTTGGAACTGAGATTCAGGGCCGCCGACGGAAGAGTGGTGAGCTGTTCGGGAAGCTCCAACGCCCGCTTCCAGGAGGGAGAGCCCGTGGCGGTGCGGAGCATATTCAGGGACGTGACGGAGCAGGTTCAGGCCAGGCGGGATCTGGAGGCTTTCAAGGCGAACCTGCAGGCTCTGGTGGAGAACACCGGCGACGCCATCTGGTCTGTGGACCGGTCCAGACGCCTCATCACCTTCAACACCGGCTTCTCCATGGCCGTGGAGGTCCGGACGGGGAAGGAGCCCCAAGTGGGTGCCGGAGCGGCGCAATGCTTCATGCCCGAAGATGTGCCGTGGTACGAGGAGATGTACAAGAAGGCTATAGCTGGACGAGCGTTCTCGGAGCTTCGGGACGAGGAGATCGGGGGGCAGGTTCGAAGCTATGAGTTCTCCTTCAACCCCATCCGAGAAGCCATGGGCATCACGGGGGTGGCCGTCTTCGGAAGGGACGTAACGGCCCAACGCCGAACCCAGCTGGCCCTGCGCATGGCCAAGGAGGAGGCGGAGCGAGCCAACCAGGCAAAGAGTCAGTTCCTGGCCAGCATGAGCCACGAGCTGCGGACTCCCCTCAACTCCGTCATCGGATTCACGAACATCCTGCTGAAGAACCGGAGCGGGAAGCTGAACGAGCAGGAGCTCGGCTTCCTCCAGCGCATTACCGCCAACGGCCAACAGCTCCTGGCCCTCATCAACGAAGTGCTTGATCTGGCCAAGATCGAGGCAGGGCGTATGGAGGTTACCAGTGCTTCAGTGGACCTGGAAACCCTTGTCCTGGAGACCCTGGGTCAGATGGAAAGCCAGATCAGGGATAGGGACATCGTTCTGAAGGCGGAGGTGCCTCATGACCTGGATCCCCTCAGCACCGACTCGAGCAAGCTGAGGCAGGTGGTCCTCAACCTGCTGGGGAACGCCCTGAAGTTCACGGAGAGGGGTGAGGTGACCGTGAGCGTGACCACCCGGGATGATGGCCGCACCCCTGCAGCCATCTCGGTCCGGGACACGGGAATTGGAATCCCTCCAGGGCGCCTGCACGCCATCTTCGAGGCATTTCAGCAGGCGGACGGGACCACCAGCCGCAAGTACGGTGGTACGGGCCTCGGCCTGACCATCTCCCGCTCCCTTTGCCATCTGATGGGCTTCGACCTCCAGGCCGAGAGCGAGGTCGGGAAGGGTTCCACCTTCATGATTGTCTTCACCAAGGAAGGCGGTGCCCAGAGGCAGCCCGGGGAGGAACTCTTGGCGGAGAGTCACAGACCATTAGGAGGGCGGGATGAGCACGGTGCCGGAGATCCGGATCAGGCCGGGAAACCGGAAAGACCTGAATCTTGAAGGAGGCTATGTCCTCTACTGGATGACGGCCTTCCGTCGGCTGGGCTGGAACTTCGCCCTCCAGCACGCCGCTGACCTTTCCCGGGACATGAAGAAGCCACTGGTTCTCCTGGAGACCCTTTTCGCGGACTATCCCTACGCCAGCTACCGGCACCACCAGTTCATCCTGGACGGTATGGCGGAGAGGTCCCGGGAGCTGGATGGCGGACCCGTGTTGCATTACCCCTTCGTGGAGAGAGAGCCCGGGGATGGGGAAGGGCTGCTTCCGACGCTGGCGGCCGGGGCCTGCTGCGTGGTGGTGGACGATTTCCCCTCCTCCTCGCTTCCCCGGATGGTGGAAGACGTATCCGGAAGCGCTGGCGTCCGCTTCGACCTGGTGGATTCCAATGGCTTCCTTCCCCTGGCGGTGGCGGACAGGACCTTCACGGCTGCCTACCACTTCCGGCGATTCCTCCAGAAGAGCCTCCCGCATCACCTTCCGGAGCTTCCGGAGGCTCTTCCTCTTGCCGAGCCCCTGGAGGATGCCGAAGGAACGGTGGCCGACGAAATCCTCCAGCGCTGGCCTCCTGCTGATCCATCCATCCTTTCCGGGGATGGCCGGATCCTGAGAGAGATCCCCGTGGATGATTCCGTGGCGCCGGTGGGCTTCCCGGGAACGGGGGAGGAGGCCCGCCGGAGGTTGAAGGAGTTTGTTCAGGACCGGCTTGGCCGCTACGCCGACGACCGAAACCACCCGGACCTGGATGCCACCAGCGGCCTGTCGCCCTTCCTGCACTTCGGGACCATATCCAGCCAGGAGATCTTCTCCGATGTGAGTGCCTGGGAGGGGTGGACCCCCTTGCGCCTGTCGGAGCGGACCGACGGGGCCAGGACCGGATGGTGGGGCATGGGACCGGGAGCCGAGGCCTTCCTGGATCAGCTCGTGACCTGGAGGGAGCTGGGGTTCAACATGACCTTCCGGGAGGAGGGATACGCGCGATACGAGTCGCTGCCGGGTTGGGCCCGAGCCACTCTCGAGGAGCACGAGGGGGACCCCCGCCCCAGTCTCTACTCCCTCCAGGAGCTCCGGGAGGCCCGCACCCACGATCCCCTCTGGAACGCAGCCCAACGCCAGCTCCTGGAAGAAGGGACCATACACAACTACCTTCGGATGCTCTGGGGCAAGAAGATCCTCCACTGGACACCTTCCGCGAGGGAGGCCCTGGACGTCATGGTGGAGCTGAACGATGGCCTGGCGGTGGACGGGCAAGATCCCAACTCCTACAGCGGGATCTTCTGGTGCCTGGGCCGTTATGACCGAGGATGGCCCGAGGGCCCGATCTTTGGGAAGGTCCGCTCCAT
>PXFI01000103.1 GCA_003564295.1 Gemmatimonadota bacterium
GATCCCTGTGAGCTTACCCCATCCGGCGTGGATGAAGATCAGACCCACCCCGATTCGAAGGAGCAGGGGTGCGACGTCCCGGAACTTCTCCAGGTTCATGGAAAACATCGTTCTCTCCTATAGTGTCCAGGTGGCCTTGAGGTAGCCGGGGGAAGAGGGGCGGGGCTGTCGCCGCCCGGACCCCATCCCCGGGTAACGCACAATATGGCCCCCAACGCCCTCGCGGTCCAATAGCCTCGTCCTGAGACACAGGCTCCAGCTGTGTAGACGCGGCAAAGCCGCACTGCGAGACGGTCTTCCACGGCCACCGGCGGTGGCCAGGCGGCGTGAGTCAGATAGCGTTCCTGCCCGTCCCGGGACTCGTGGCGGCGCCCCCCCCTCCTCCCCCCCTGCCCCAGCGTACGAGACTCAACCACCAGGAAACCCCCAGGTAGTAGGCCGGAAAGAAGAGCGTCCCCCACACCCAGGCCTGTCCCTCCAGAATTCCCACCAGAAAGGCAATGACCAGGAGGCCCCAGATCCCGCCCAGCAGGTTGGACGCGAGGGACAGGGGACCCGGCCGAGTGGAGGCCAGGTACCGGGAGGGCACCACCGTGAGGACGGACAGGGCCAGGAGGAGGGTCACGGTGAGGGCCTGGGAAGGCACCAGGAAGTAGAGGTAGAATGCCACCACATTCCAGTAGGAGGGAAACCCCAGGAAGTACCCGTCCTCCGTCTTCGCATCCACCCGTGAAAAGCCGTAGGCGCTGGCCAACAGGGGCACCAGCAGGAGCCACGCCAGAGCACCCTCCAGGACCCCGGCTCGCCACAGGAGGAAGAGGGGCAGGGAGGTGTAGGTGTGAAAGTCGACGATGTCGTCCAACCGCCGTCCGTCGAACCAGGGGATCACCTCCTCCACCCTGACCCGGCGGGCAAGCCAACCGTCCGTGCCGTCCACGATCATGGTCAGGCCCATGAGGAGGAAAGCCCCCCGGAACGCCAGGTCCGTACCCTGGACGATGACCACAGCCATGAACCCTGCAATGACGAGACCCAGGGCGGTATAACCGTGGACCAGCCAGGCCTGGATGCGGGCTCCGGGCCCCCGGGTCCGGGCTGAGTCCATGGCGAGCCTGGTGGCCGGGTTCTCCTTTGCCATCAGCCTCCCACCCTCATTCCCACGCTCACCTCCCTGCCCGGGAGAGGAATGCCGAACTCGCTGAAGTAGGCAGCGTCCAGGGCGTTATCGATCCTCACGTACCACCCCAGCCCGCCGCGGAGCTCCTGCTCCATGCGAATGTTGATCCACATCATGTCGTTGAGCCGCTCCCACTCCCGGCTGTCCGGGTTTTGATAGTGCTGGCTCGCCGTGTAGCTCACCTCCCCACCTACCCAGACCCGTTCACGGACGCGGACCCTCGCCAGTGCGTTGACCCGATGGGCCGGGCGATACGCAAGCCGGTCCGCATCCCTCTCCGTCGAACGGTTCACCGCCCGGAGATAGGCATAGTTGACGCTGACCCACCCCACCTCCATACGGTGGTGCAGGTCCACCTCGAACCCCTCCATTCTGGCCCTGTGGTTATTCTGTAGCTGGACCAGTCCCTCGCCCACCGCCATGGCATCGATGAGATCCCGAACCTCGCTCCGGAATACCGCCGCACCACCCTGCCACCCCCCCCATGCCACATCCAACCCCACCTCCCCGTGCACCGCCGTTTCGGAACGGAGGCCCGGGTTCGGCAGGTTTCGGCCCAGATGGCTGTCGTACAGCTCCTTCATGGTGGGGAACCGGCTCTTCCGTGCCAGGGCAATGCGGGACGAGACCGCAGGTCCCAACGCTACCTGCACCGCCCCCTGGGCGTTCACCTGCGTCCGCGGATCCGTGGCGGAATGCCCCTCCGCCACCATGGGCCGCAGATGGTTGACGTTGACACCCATCATCATGCTCAGGACGTCCGTCCAGTCCACGTCCTGCTCCAGGGCGACGGTCAGCAGGTCCGTGGAATACCGCTCGAAGGGGGCATCACCACTGCGCTGGCGATGCACGTCCCTCCGGTACGAGATGACTCCGTCCGTGGTGCCCATGGAGAACACTGACAGGGACGGGTAGAGGTTGACGCCGTTGGAGTAGTCGTCGTACTCGGAGTCGAAGGCGTAGCCCCGCTCCTGGGTGGTGTAGGTGTCGTCGTCGAAGGACCGGAGCACGTTCCGGTAGCGGTCGTGGAACCAGGTGGTCCGCAGGCCCACGCCGGGATTCAGGAGGTGCCGGGTGTTGACGCTCACCAGCCCCCTCCGCCACACGGGAAACCGCCAGTAGCGTGGCCGGGTCGCCAGGGCATTGGGCGGGACGTCGAACCGATTGTCGGTCCCGCTCAGGTTCAGTGCCACCTGGTGCGAGTCGGTGATGAGATATTGGGCTCTGACCCCCGCCCTCCGCCGGTCGTACGAGCTATTCGCTCTCTCGCCTCCTTCCTCGTTCAGCGTGGGGGTGAAACCGCGGGACAAGGAAAAGGCTCCTGCCCGCTCCAGGGCGGCCGAGCCCCCCAGCCGCAGCCGGTCCGTGCCACCCGACGCCTCCACGGAGCCGAACACCCGGCCATGATCGGACCCCTCCAGGCGGCCCGACGCCCGCCGTTCGGGCGAGGGTGGGCGGGTCAGGAGGTTGACGGCCCCCCCCAGGGAGTTGGCTCCGTAGAGGAGGGAGGAGAAGCCATGGGAGATGTGCACCCGCTCCAGGTCCGCGCCAACGAACTGGGAAATGTCAACCAATCCGTCGTAGGCCAGCGACACGGGCACGCCATCAACAAACACCGACACCTGCCGCTGCTCGAAGCCTCGCAGGAGGAAGCTGTTCTCGTTACGAATGTTCCGTGAGAAGTACACGCCCGGAACGTGCTCCATGGCGTCCCGGGGACTCCGGATGCCCAGTTCGTCGATCCGATTACGATCGACCTGGTGGACCGTGGCCGCCCGGGTGACGGCGTTTCTCTTCCCCAGAACCACGATCTCGGCCAATGTGTACACGGACGCCACAGCAGCGGTGTCGGGGGGTAGCCCCTCCTGGGCCCGGGCTGGGGAAGCCACCCCCAGAGTGAGCAGCGTCCCGACGAGGACCCCCACCATGTACACGCTGGACCCTTTCATCCGGATTGGCCTTGCTCGAAGGGGCAGGACTCGGCGCGGACGATGGCGCCGGATCATCTTCGAACCCATCTACGACTTGTCCAGCTCCTCCAGGAGCTGCTTCACGGCTTCATCTGCCGGTCCTGTCTTCTCAACCCGCTTGATATCCACTGCACGCAGGGCGTTGATCAGGTTCTGTCCGAACCTCTGGGCGACGTAGTGGGTCACCCCCTTTTCCTGCAATACGGGCCCCAGTTGCTGACCGGCTTGCCGGGCGGGCAGATCCCGGTTCTCCATGACTTCAACGAGCTCGCCTTCGTCATCAAAGATCAGGATGTACGGCGCCCGGGCCGCCTCGTCGCTGATCGGCGCGTCGGCGGCGGGTCCCGTGGAGGCCACGCCGATCTTGACGGGTTGCGTGGCCTCGGGTCCCAAGGACGTCGCCCTCATGTCCGCCATGGGGGCGGCGGAACCAGAAACCGGGAAAAGCGCCAGGGCGGCAAGAACGAGTATGCACCTCTTCATGAACTGCTCCCTTCATTGCGGATGCGGGAACGTCGGGAACGCTCCCTTCCCCTGCAAACCCTCCCTCCAAGTCTAGCATGAGGCGGGGGAGGGCGCACGGAAGCGGCGTGGGAGCCGGCCGCCAGGAAGCGGCTTCCTTAGCCTCTTTCGCCCATCCTACGCCGTCGGCTCCGACGGGTCCGGCTTCGGGCCACCCGGTGCATCGGTGCCCCTCCCCTCAGCTCGACGGACCAACTTGTCCAACTGTTCCCGCGCCACCTTCCGTCCACCGAGGCCGAAAGCCAGGGCCGCAGCTACTGCGATGGCGCCGAGAGTAATCCCGAAGGCAAGATTGATGATGGAATCCGCCAGGCCCATCTGCCGGAGGCCCATGGCCGCAGCAAGTACGATGATGGAGACCCGGGCCGCCAGGGCCAGGACCGTGGCCTGGGCTGTGTCGCTATGCTGGACTGCACTGTATGCCAGGTTCGCCAGGTACAAGCCCACGCCGAAGATCAACAGTCCGAGAAGAATCCGACCGGTGAGGACGGTGAAATCGGCCAGCAGGTGGGCCAGACTCTCCATCCGAAGAGCGTTCGCAGCTTCGGTGGCGGCAAAGAGCATCACCGCAACCAGGACGATGATCCCCACGATGCCGGATGGGGAACGAGTATCGAGCGTCATGGATCCCGTGCCTGCCCCGGCCTCGTCCCCAGCCTCTTCCGCCGGACGCGCTTGTGAGAAACCGAGTCGCTCGAAGATCCGATTGAAGCCCACGCCCGTCAGAACGTTCGTCAGGAGCGAGGCAAGCAGCCGGCCCACGACGTAGGCAATGATCAGGATCAGCGCCGCAGCGAAGATCCGCGGGATGATAAGAAGGAACTGTGCCAGCGTCGCACTGGCCGGCTCCGTTACAGCCTGGACCTGAAGCGCATTCAAGGCCGCAACGATCACGGGCACCAGGATCAGGATGTAGACCACGAGCCCGATGAGGTCACTCAGGCGCATGCGGCCCGTGGCACTCGTCATCCCCACACGTTCACCCAACTGATCCCCGCCGGCCGCAGCGATGAGGTTCGTCACGATCTTTCGAACAACCCTTGCCACAAACCAGCCTCCCAGGAGGACGACGGCCGCCAGAAGCAGATTGGGCAGAAACGCAAGGATCTCGCTGACCAGACCCTGCACCGGAACCAGGATGCCGTGGAGCTGAAGGGCCTCCAGGATGGCCGGAAGGAAAAGGAGCAGGATGAAGTAGAAGACAGCCTCGCTGAGGCTTCCGGATACCGATGGTGTTCCCCTGGCGGGGGTCTCGTGTGTATCGGCTGTTCCCGCAGGCGGTGGGGTTGCGGGATCCTCTTCCGTTTCGTCCCCTCCCGCCTTCCGAAGACGTTCGTCAACACCTGAAGCTTCCAGCGCCTTCTTCGTCAGCATGCGCATCACTGTGGCGACCACGAAAGCCACAAACACCAGCAGGGCGGCTCCGATAAGGTTCGGGAGGAAGCCCAGGATTCGTTCGACGAACACGCCCAGGGAGCCACTGACTGCTCCCAGATTCACCACCTCGAAGGCGGCGATGAAGACGATCACCATGATCACCCAGAAGGCGATCTTGCCTCCAATCCTCTCGGTGGAGGCGGTCTTGCGATCATACTTCATGTGATCGGCAAGGCGATCATCCAGTCCCGTCTTCCGCAGTCCCGCACGGACAAGCCTTTCGATGATCTTCGCTACGATGTAACCGGCGATGAGGATCAGGATGAAGATGAGGACCGGCCAAACCGGCCCAAGCGTCTGCTGGAGCTCAGCCAAGAAGCTGTTCATAGCATCACCTGCTTTGAGTGGAATTTTTGCGTTTCCTGGTGTGGAGCTTGGCGGTGATGGACAATCCATGCCGGTTAAAAATACGCTCGCAGACCTGCGCCGGAGATGAACCGGGTTAGACGGCCAGGATAGAGATTCAGGTAGAGATCATCCGGGAGGGTGTAGGCCCTTGCCCACTCCCGCCTCCAGCCAGCGAACCACCTCCCGGACCTGGCCGGGCTCCAGCAGCCCCCTGGCCTCCAGAAGGACCCGGGCCTCTCGCTCCCTGGGCCCCAGGGGGTCACCGGGCAGAAGGTATCCATGCTCCTCGAGCCACACCTCCAGCTCCTCCACCTTGCCTGCCCGGAAGCGGGGGAGGTCGCGGAGGGCCCGCAGGAGAGCCCGGGGGTCTCCGCCCAGCTCGTTGGCAAGCCCGTTGGCCCGGTCCATGAAGGTCTCGGAGATGGCTCCGCTCTCCTCCAGGGCCCCCCGGCCTACGGGTCTACCCCGACCCGTCTGCCACGCCCGCACCCAGAGCCGGGAAACCCTGCAGCGGGCCATCAGACGCATGCGGCTGTCCGGGTCCGGCACCGCGTGCTCCGCCGCCGAGCTCTTGAGCAACCCCTCCAGGGGACCCTGGGCGGCGACGCCCCAGGCCGAGATCAGGTTGTGGAGTAAACTCAGGTCGTCCCGGAGAAGGTGGAAGAGGTGGACGGCCCCCGGATTCTCCCAGGGATCGATGGGGGGAACGCCGAGACGGGCCGCGTACCCTTCCGGGCTCTCCCCGGCCGGCTCGGGAATCTCCTCTCCACCGGCGAGGGAAAAGTCGTCGGGCCCTGCCTCCGAGGGGGAGCCGAAGCGCGCCTCCGCCAGATCGATCACCCGGGGCCTCTCTCCCACCCCCCGCTCCCAGAGCTGAACGTCCGCCGGCTGGGCACAGAGGTAGAAAATCTGGCGATCCTCTTCCCGGGCCAGGGACGCCAGGCTTTCCGCCACACTGGCGAAACGGGCCGGATCACTGGTGGTGAGGGCCTCGTCCAGGAAGAAGGGCAGAGGCTCCCGCCCTTCCTCCAGGGTCCGGGTCCAGGCCACCCGGACGGCCAGGAGGAGCTGCATGCGGGTGCCGGAAGACAGCTCGCCGAGGCTTCGCTTCTCACCCATGGTAAGATCCCGGGCGGCGAAGCCCACGTCGTCGTCCAGCTCCAGCGTCCACTGGTTGTGGGTGAACCGCTGGAACCGCTCCCGGGCGTCCCGGAAGACAGCCGGCTCGTGCTCCGTCCGGTGCTCCTCCTTCACCTCCTCCAGGAGAAGCTGTCCCGCAGCCGCCAGGAGTGCCTCGTCGTGGGCATCCTCCAGGGCTGCCCTGGCCTCCTCCACCCGGGCCATGGCCTCTTCCAGCTTGCCGTCGGCGCCCGCATCCTGGAGACGGGTTTCCAGGGCGGTGCGCTTCCTCTTCCAATCCTCCACCTCTTCGGCCTCTTCGCCGAGCCCCTCCAGGACCCGGCGGAGCCCCTCCTCGTCGTCGGCTTCCACCCGGGCCAGGAGCTCCTCGTCGTCTCCCAGGCGGGTGCGAAGCCGGGACTCGGCGCTCCGCTCCTCCCGGAGTTCCTCGTCACGCTCGCGGAAGGGCTCCAGCACCCCGAGGCGGAGATCCAGGGCGGACCGCGCCCCCATGGCCAGCCCCGCCCCGTCAAAGATTTCAGCCTCCTCTTCGTCCAGCCTCTTCAGCTCCTGGTCCGATCGGGAAACGGTCTCCCGGGCCCTTCCAATGGTGTCGCGGGCCTCCTTCGCCACATGGCATCGACCCGCCAGGCTCTCGAGCCCGGCCTCCAGGGCGTCCACAGCGATCTCGGCCGGGGGCGGGGACGTTTCCAGGGCGTTCAACACCGCTTCAGGGGCATCCGAAGCGGTCTCGGAAGGCTGAGGCGGCCGGAACTCTTCCGGTGGCCGAGCTTCGGCATACGGCCCCCCGCCCCCCTCCCACTCATCCAGAAAGGACCCCACGGATTGAGCGCAATGGAAGATCTCGGCGTCGAGCCGCCGGACCTCCGCGGCAGCCCTTTCACCGTCCGCCCGGGCGTTCTGGAACTCATCCACCAGCCGCACGAACTCATGGAGGGACCTGGCCGTCAGCTCAGGGTCGAACCCCACCTGGCCGGCCAACTCTCCCTTGCGGGCCTCCAACTCCCGGAGCTCCTCCCGAGCCGCCTCGAGGCGCTCCCGGTCTCCCTGGGCCCGGCGGGCCCGGGCGTCCGCCTCCCTGAGCTCCACCAGGCTCTTCTCCAACTCGTCCAGGCGGGTGGTCACCTCCGGAACCGTCCATCCCGGAGGAGGCTCCAGGCCGACCCCGTGAAAGCGGTTCCGGGCCGAGATTCTTTCCTGTCGTGCCGTCCACGCCAGGACGCCGATTCCCACGGCCGAGAGGGCAGCCAGGGCTGCGGCTCCCAGAGCCACGGCGGCCTGGTCGGCCATGGAAGCCGTCACGGCCACCAGGGATCCCACCAGCACCCCCACAGCCGGCCACAAGAGCTTGCCCAGGTGGGTGGCAGCCGCTCCCAGCCATGCCCGCAGAGCCCACACCGCCTCCCGGCGAGCCTCCAGGTCGTCCGCTTCTGGGGGATCCGGCGCTCCCTCGACGCGGCCTTCCAACTCCTGGATCGACTTCCGTACCTCCTCCAACGCCACCGCCAGGCTCTCAGCCTTCGACACCGCCTCCGGATCCAGGGCCGGCCGAGCCCCCTGGGCGGCTCCCAGGCGCCCGGCTGCCAGCCCCGCCCCAACCAGCGCCTCTTCCTCCCTCTCCACGGCCGCCTTCCGGTCCCGGAGGAGCTCACGGGCCTTTCGGAGGATCCTGCGCTGAAGATCCAGGTCCTCCTTGCCGGGGGCCCCTTCCACGAGGCCCGTGCCCCGTAACGCGGCCTCGGCGTCACGCCTCTTCCGAAGCCACTCTTGCCGCTCTTCCTCCAACCCCCGCCGCCGCTCCCCCAGCCGGTCCAGCTTCTCCCCTTCGTCGCCCCGGAGGCGCGCCATCTCCTCCGATGCCGCCGGGAGCTCTTCCATGGCAGCCTCGGCCTCCATCCGTTTCCGCCGGGCCTCCAGAAGCTCGAGGGCCAGGTCGGTCCGGTCCATGGCAACCCGAATCCGGGCCCCATCCTCGATCTTTCGGCTCAGCTCCGGCAATCGTTCCCGGTCCCGCTGGAGGCTTTCGTAGGCCCGGGCAACTTCCCGCAACCCGTCCCGGGCCTCACGAAACTCCCTGGCCTCCCTGGCCCCGTGGCGAGCTCCCACCTGGAAGGGGCCGTCCCGACCCAGGAGCCCGTCCACGTCGTATCCGCCGGTGAGCTCCCGCCGAAGCCGGGCTACGATCTCCTGGTCACCCTCGTGCTCCGAGTGGAGAAGATCCTCCACCCTGAGCCAGTAGCAGTGGAAGAAGCGAGGGTCCGGAAGGAGCGGAGCGTCAGCCGGCGATCCGTCCCGGCGCCATGAGATCTGACTTCCGGTGCGCATCACGAGCCAGCTTCCCCTCCGGCTCTGGAGCTCGGCTTCCAGGTAGAGGGTTGGTGGGTCGTCCCGATCCCTCCCGCCCACCAGATGCCGGAACGCGCGGACCAGGCTGCTCTTCCCCGAGGCGTTGGGGCCCACGATCAGGTTGATCCCGGGATCCAGGCCCTCCAGGCCGAAGCCGGGTCGGATTCCCGGAAGCTGCAGGATGCGGAGCCGCTCCAGTCTCATGGCCCGTCCCTCTGGGCCAGGAGGAGGTCCAGGGCCTGCTTTCCGGCCCTCCGGAGCCACTCCACCGTCTCGTCCCCATCTGGCCCATCCCGCTCCAGGCCCTGCCGGTGGGGGTCCCGGGCGACTCGTTCCAGCCGCAGCCGAGCTCGGGAGATGAGGGCCTGACGCTCCGGATCCTTCGGGGACGCCTCCAGGAGAAGGAGGCGCCGGGCCAGGAGGCCCACGGGATCGCCCTGGCGAGCCAACTCCTCCAGCTCCACCTCAGGCAAGGTGTCGACCCGGAGGGCTTCCACGAAGTAGTGGACGCTCACGTCTCCCACGCTCACGTCTCCCAGTTCCTCTCGCTGGAAGAGCTTCTCCACCTCCTGCCGGAACCGTGTCCGTCCCACGAACGTGAGGCGAATCCCAACCGCCAGGGGCGGACGGGCCTCCTCCCGGAGCCCTTCATGGAGAGCACGGAGACGTTCCAGGAACCGGCTACGGGCTTCTTCCGGCTCCCCGAGGCCGTCCAGGCCCACGTCCAGGACGATCCAACGAAGGGGGGCTATGGGCCGATGTTCCAAGCCGGTCAGGGCAGCCCCATCCACCTTGAGCATCCACGGACCCCGGGGACCCGCCTCCCCCGGGTCGAGACCTGTCAGGGATCCCAGATATCCCGTGGGGCGAGGGGTCGAGAGGGGGTCCGGACCATGGATGTGGCCCAGGAGCCAGCCGTCCAGCTCGGCGGCCTCCAGAGCCCTGGACGCCACCGGCCCGTAGGGGCTCCCGGCCTGGTCCCGGTCGCAGTGTAGAAGGCCCAGGTTCGGCCCCGGCCCCCGACGGAAGGAATGGCCCGTGACCGGGTCTTCCCGGACGGACGGGCGGGGAAAGGACCACCCCCAGATCGTGGCCTCCTCACCCCCTGCCGAAAGAGTGGCGGCCTCCCAACGGCCACCTCTTCCCAGTAGCTGAAACCCCGTCAGCTCGTCCGACAGGTAGGGGAGGACGTTGGTGTCGTGGTTCCCGGCCACGGCCAGAACCCGGACGCCGGACTCCACCAGACGCACTACTCCTTTGCGAAGCTCCCCGTATGCCTCAAAGAAATCGTGCTCCCCCTCCACCACGTCCCCTGCCAGGAGCACGGCGTGGACCTCCTCCTCCAGGGCCAGGTCCACCAGCCGCTCCCACGCGCCGGCGGGTCCCAGCTCCCGGGCCGTAATCCGGTCCGTCAGCGAGGCAGGGAGCCGGCTGGGACGGCGGCCCAGATGGAGGTCGGCAGCGGCCAGGAGCTTCAGGGCCATGACGGGGCCCCCTCCCCGGGGGCGCACGCCCCTGCCTCCTGGCCGGCCCACGCAGCGGACGAGGCCAACTGGACCGGATCCTCACCCTTCTCGGCCTTCACCTCAACGCCCCCGTCAGCATCAGCGCAGATCACGATGGTGCCGTGCTCCCCGGTCAAGAAGACCGTAGCACCCACCTGAGAGTATAGGGCAAGGGCCTCCGGACGGGGGTGTCCGTAAGGGTTTTCCGAGGCGGCACTCACCACCACGATCTGCGGGCGAAGGCGTTCCATGGCCTCCGGCACATCTCCGGCCCTCGAGCCGTGGTGCGAGGCCTTGTGGACCTGTACCCGGGTGATGGTTTCCGGAAAGTTCTCAAGCCAGTAGCGCCACAGGCGGCCCTCGGCGTCGCCGCCCAAGAAGGCTCGGAATTCACCGAATCGAACCAGGACGCCGATGGAGTTGTTGTTCTGGCCCAGATCCGGATCGCCCGGGGGCGGGAGGATCTCCAGCACCACGTCACCCAGCTCAATGGTGCGCCTCTCGGGCTCCAGGAGCGGAACGTCCAGTTCGAGGAGCGTCTCCAGCACGGTCCGGTAGGTCAGGGTGGTGTGAGGGATGCCGTTGTCCATATAGAAGCGAACCGGAATGCTCCGCAACACGTCCGGCGCTCCCCCGATGTGATCCGCGTGGTTGTGCGAGGCGATGAACAGGTCGATGGCGTCCACACCCGCAGCGCGGAGTTGCTCGACGACCCCCCCGTCCGGTCCCGCATCCACCAGGACGCGCTGGCCGGTGGGAGACTCGATCAGGGCTGCATCACCCTGTCCCACATCGAAGAAGTAGATCCTCAGTGCATCGGACGGCTCCTGCCCCGGGGTCCCGACAGGCCACAGGGCCAGGAGGGCAGCCAGCACGAGGCCACGCATGCAATCCACCTTCCGGTTAGAGCGAGATGGGGCCCGACGGTCCCCGCCGAAGGGAGGACCGGAGCTGCTCCGCCTTCTCTTTCAGCGCAGCGGTGGCCGCCCGGTCCATGGCATATCGGGCCTTTCCCTCTTGCAGGCTCTCCCGCAAGGCGTCCCCTTCCCTGACATCTCCCGGAAGGGCGGCCAGCGGGACCTCCCGTATGTCGCCGCCTTCAGAGATGAGGACGGCCCTGTCCTGGTCCTCGATCCGGTCCAGGACCCACAGATCCTTCGTGCTCATACGCCCTCTCCTTTCGGGACTGTCATGGACCATGGTCGCCGTGGTCAAGCCCAGCCCCTGCCCCCCTTCGGCCACCGGTTCGCTGGAGTCCTTCCGCCATGCACCCACCCCCGCCCCGACTCCTCACAGGAGGACCCATGTGGCCGGGCTCGTCTCGATGGCCGTGCCATGGCTCCGAATCCATCGGCAAGGTAACAGACCCCTCCGACAGCGGCGATACGTGCCGACCCCGTCCATGACGGCACCCCCCGTCCCCCAGCCCCCAAGACCCTTGGCGCGTTCGCCCGCCCGAGCGTATTCTTGCCCCAGGACGACTACGACCGGGGCGACGATCATGAAACGACGGCACTTCCTCCGCACCTCCCTGGCCGCCGGCACGGCGGCGGCCGCCACCCTCACCGTGGGCCGGGCCGCTTCCGCCGTCCCCGTCCGTTCCCTGGGGCTCGACGAACGGCGTTGGGATCGGGCCACCGACGGCCCCCTCCGGCTGAGCTCCAACGAGAACTCCCTGGGCCCCTCGGAGGCGGCTCGCCGGGCCATCCTGGACGGCATGGGGGAGGCGAACCGGTATACGCACGGGCTGGCAGGAGAGCTCAGGGCCCGGGTGGCGGCCCACCACGGCGTGGACGAGGCGTCGGTGGTGCTGGGCAACGGCTCCACGGAGGTGCTCCGGATGGCAGTCCAGGCCATGGCCGGGCCCGGGGGCTGGGGCCCGAGCCCGGCGCTGCTGGTGGTGCCGGACCCCACCTTCGAGCACGTGGAGCAGTACGCAGGCCCCTGGGGCCTGGAGCTCCTGAAGGTCCCCCTCCGGCCCGACCACCGCCACGACATCGACCGCATGCGGGAGGCCGCCCGAGCCGCCCGTGGCGGCTCATCCCGGGGCCCCGTTCTGGCCTACATCTGCAACCCGAACAACCCCACAGGAACCCTGACCCCCTGCCGCGAGATCGAGGACTGGATCCGTGAGGCCGACGACGTGGTCTTCCTGGTGGACGAGGCCTACTTCGAGTACGTGGATCACCCCTCCTACCGAACAGCCCTGCCTCTGGCCCTGGAGCGACCCAACGTGGTGGTGACGCGAACCTTCTCGAAGGTTTACGGACTGGCGGGCCTCCGCATGGGCTACGGCCTGGCTCACCCCGAGGCAGCGCGCCGGATCCAGGCTTTCAGCGGGAGAAGCAACCTCAACGCCATGGGGATCCTTGCCGCCACCGTCTCCCTGGGCGACGACACCCACCTGGCACACTCCCTCCGCACCAACGAAGATGCCCGGCGTGTCACCTACGACGTCCTGGACGAACTGGGGCTCGAGCGACTGCCCAGCCACGCGAACTTTGTCCTCCACCGCATCTCCGGCGACCAGGCCCAGTACATCCGGCGGATGCGGGAAGCCGGGGCGTGGGTCGGCCGGCAGTTCCCCCCCTTCCTGAGCCACAACCGTCTCTCCTTCGGCACCCCGGAAGAGATGGGCCGGTTCGCCGAGATCCTCCGGGAGTTCCGCCGGCGAGGGTGGGTGTGAAGTCCACAAGGGGGTTCGGAGAGGGAACCGTGGGAGGCGCCGACCGCAGCACTCCGCCAGAGGCCCGTATTTGCTTGACCCGCCTACACTAACGGCCTATCCTATCCGCCCCCAGAACCCTAGCCCGGAGTTGTTCCAGATGACAAGACACGCATTGCCGGCGGCCCTCGTCGGTGCCCTGCTCCTGGCCACGAACGCGGAGGCGCAGATCCAGCGAGTGCAGGCGCCGGCCGACGGCCAGGAGACGACCGTCTACGCACTGACCGACGCCCGCATCGTGGTGATGCCGGGCCGCGTGATGGAGCGTGGCACCATCCTGATCCGAGACGGACGGATCGAGGCGGTGGGACCGCAGGTGGCCATACCGGCGGACGCCCACCGGTTGGACATGACCGGCCACACCGTCTATCCCGGCCTCATCGACGTTGCCTCCACCCTCGGCCTGCCCCCCGGCGGCTCGGCCGGCGCCGGTGACGGTAACAACGACGATGCAGCCGGCGTGCCCGGGCTCCAGGCCAGGCGCCTGGCCGCCGACGTGTACCGCCCGGACGATTCGGCCCTGGACGCCCTCCGGGCCATCGGCGTCACCACCGTGGGCCTGGCCTTCAAGGGTGGCGTCCTGCCGGGTCGGTCAGCAGCGCTGAACCTGGGCGCCGGCGATCCCCACCTGCAGATCCTCCGGTCGCCCGTGGCCGTGCAGGTGGCCCTGGAGGGCCGGCGCGGCGGGTATCCGGCCACTTTGATGGCCACCCAAGCCTATCTGCGCCAGGCATTCCTGGACGCCGGCCACTACCGTCTGCAATTGCAGGCATTCGCCCGCAACCCGTCCGGGGGACCCAGACCCGTACACACGGCGGAGCAGCAAGCGCTGTTACCGGCGGTGAGCGGGGAGCTGGCCGTATGGATCGAGGCCAGCAGGGAAAACGACCTCAAGCGGATGATGGCCTTTGCCGAAGAGATGGGCCTGGACTACGTGCTCCTCGGCGCCCAGGAGGGTTACCGGGTGGTGGACGAGCTGGCCGCGGAGGGGCGGCCCGTCATCGTGAGTCTGGACTTCCCGGCCCCCGGGGCGGTCACCGGCCGAGCGTTTCACTCGCCGGTCACGGCGGCGCCGGGCCAGGCCATGCCCCGTGCCGCTGCGGATTCCATGATCACCCGGGCGCTCCACGCCAATCCGGCCACGCTGCTGGGCGCCGGCATACCCATCGCCCTGTCCAGCCACGGGCTGTTCCAGCCGGCGGACCTGATGGACCGGGTGCGCCTGGCCATGGAGGCCGGGCTCTCCGCCGACGACGCTCTCGGAGCCCTCACCCTGACCCCCGCCCGGCTCCTGGGGCTCGAGGCGGTGCTGGGCAGCATCGAGGCCGGGAAGCTGGCCAACCTCGCCGTCCTGGAAGGCGACCTCTTCGCCGAGGACGCCCAGGTACGGCACGTGTTCGTTGAGGGACGCCGGTTCGACATCCCAGACCGTGAGCCGACACCTGCCGCCGCCCCGGGCGAGGTGAACGTCTCGGGCAACTGGCACGCCAACATCAGCTCCCCCATGGGCGCGTTCTCGTTGCAGATACGGCTTCAGCAGGAGGGCAACCGAGTCACCGGTCAGCTTACCGGGCCTATGGGCCCCGCGCCCGTCCAGGGCGACGTGGATGGAGCCGCCGTCCGGCTGAGCAGCTCCATGGCCGGCCTCACCCTGCGCATCCATGTGACCGTGGACGACAATCGCATGAGCGGCACGGTCTCTTCCCCGGACTTCGACGAAACCATCCCCTTCACCGCCACGCGCACGCCAGGAGGTGACTCATGATCCGGGTACTGAACGGTCTCAGACTCGGCACGCGGCTGGCCGGCGGCGTCCTCCTCCCCCTCCTGCTCCTCATGAGCCAGGCGGCGGCTCAGGACCTGGCCATCAGCGGCGCCACCATCCTCACCGTCACCGACGGCACCATCGAGAACGGGACCGTGGTGGTGCGGAACGGGAAGATCACGGCGGTGGGGCAGGACGTACCGATCCCGGCGGGCGTGCCTGTCATCGACGGAAGCGGCAGGTACGTCATGCCCGGTATCGTGGACGCCCACTCCCACATGGCCATGGACCGGGGCGTGAACGAGGGTTCCGAGACGGTCACGCCGGAGCTGATCATAGACATGCGCAACGATGACCCGCAGCTCTACCGGGCCCTGGCCGGCGGGGTGACCACCATCCACGTGCTGCACGGGAGCGCCAACGTGATCGGCGCCCAGAACGCCGTCATCAAGCTGCGTTGGGGCCACCCGTTGGAGGACATGTACGTGGAGGGCGCTCCCCGGGGCATGAAGTTCGCCCTGGGCGAGAACCCCAAGCGCAGCACGGGTCGCTACCCCGCCTCCCGCATGGGCATAGAGCACACGCTGCGCTGGTGGTTCAACCAGGCCAGGGAGTATATGAAGGAATGGGACGCCTACGAGGCGGCCCGGCGGCGCAACCCGGACCTGGTCCCGCCACGCCGGGACCTGCGCCTGGAAGCGCTGGCCGATGTGCTCAGGGGCGAGATCCTGACCCACGTCCACGCGTACCGCGCCGATGAGATGATCATGATGATGGAAGTGGCCGACGAGTTCGGCTTCACGGTGGCCACCTTCCAGCATGGCCTTGAGGGGTTCAAGATCACCAATGAGCTCGCCGCCCACGGTGCCGCCGTATCCGCCTTCGCCGACAACTGGGCCTACAAGGTGGAGGCCTTCGACGCCATCCCCCACGCCATGTACCTCATGTGGAGTCGGGGGGTGCGCGTCTCCCTGAACTCCGACTCGGGGGAGCGGACCCGCCGCATGTACCAGGAAGCCGCCAAGGCCATGAAGTACGGCGGCATGCCCGAGGACGAGGCCCTCAAGCTCATCACGCTATACGCCGCGGCGGACGTGGGCATCGACCACCTGGTCGGATCCATCGAGGTGGGCAAGGACGGTGATTTCGCCATCTTCAACGGTCCCCCGTTCGCGCCGGCCTCCCGCGTGGAGATGACCATCATCGACGGCCGCGTCTACTTCGATCGGGAAGAGGCGGAGACGCTGGAGAAGCAGCTCGCGCGCAACGCTGCCGAAAGGGAGGACGACCGATGATCCACATGACAGCAGATTCACGGGTGCGCGCCCCCCGGCGGTTCCCCCAGCCGGCGGCGCTCCGGCGCCTCGGCTCCCTGGCCCTTGCACTGGCGCTGACGGCGGCCCTCGGGGCGCTCCATGAGACCGCCGCCCAATCCCTGTCCCTGGGCGGGGCGGACGGCACGTTCTTCATCCGCGGCGGCACCGTTATCCCCACCGGCGGCCAGAGGCTGGAAGGAGCCGGCATTCTTATCCGGGACGGGCGCATCGCCGCCGTGGGCCGGGACATCCAGGCCCCCGCTGATGCCATCGTGATCGACGCCACGGGGAAGTACGTCTACCCCGGCATGATCAACTCCAACACCGGCCTCGGCCTATCCGAGATCAGCGCCGTGGAGGTCACCGTGGATCTCCGGGAGGCCGGCGACTTCAACCCGCATATTCGTGCCCTCAATGCGGTGAATCCGCACACACAGATGATCCCCATCACTCGGGTGAACGGCGTGACGGCCGCCATCACCCGGCCCACGGGCGGCATCATCAGCGGCCAGGCAGCCCTCCTGCAACTCGACGGCTGGACCGCTCAGGCCATGGCCCTCAGGCCCTACGCGGCCCTGATCATGAATGTCCCCGGCGGTGGCGGCCGTGGCCCCCGTGGCGGTGCCGCCCGCAGGCCACCTGACCTGCAGGAGGTATACGACTACTTCGCCGCGGCCCGTGAGTACCACCGCGTTCGGGCCGGGGGCGCAGGTCCCGTGGACCTGGGCTTCGAGGCCCTGGGCCCCGTGCTGGAGGGCGAGGTACCGGTCATCATCAACGCCAACGGCCGGGAACAGATCGAGACCGCCCTCGGCATGGCCGAGGAGCTCGGCATCCGCATCGTCATCGTGGGCGGTCGCGGCTCCTATCATCTGGCCGACCGGCTGGCGGAAGGGGAGATTCCCGTGATCCTGGGCTCGCTCCAGAGCACGGTGGGCGCCGACGACCCCTATGACGCCATCTACGCCGAGCCTGGCGTGCTATACCGTGCCGGCGTGAAGCTGGCCTTCTCAACTGGCGACGTGGCCAACGCCCGTCACGTGGCGCATCACGCCGCCCTGGCCATGGCCTACGGTCTGCCCGAGGACGCGGCCCTGAACGCCCTGACCATCTGGCCCGCCCAGATCTGGGGCGTGGACGGAGAGATCGGCAGCCTCGAGGTGGGCAAGAGCGCGGACCTGTTCGTGTCCACCGGCAGCCCCATGGACGCCCGAAGCCAGGTGGCGCACGTGTTCATAGCAGGCCGCCAGATACCGTTCGACGATTACCACACGGCCCTGTTCGAAAAGTTCAAGACGCGGCCCCTGGACCGGTAGGAACACCGGGGGTTCGGCCACCATGCCGAGCTGATCTTCCTCGCCGGCGGCTGCGGACTCGCTCCTTGGAGCCGTGGCCGCCGGCAGGTCAGGGGCGGGAGAGGGCCGTGCGGCTGGCCACATCCCGTTCTCCCTACTCTCCCTTCAAGCTCTCCAGGGGGTCCACTCGGCTGGCAGCCGTCGCAGGGATCAGGCTTGCCAGCAACGCCACCACGAAGAGTGCCAACGCCACCCCGCCGTAGGTAACAGGGTCCGTGGGCGCTACCCCGTGGAGCATGCTCTCGATGAAGCGGGACAGAAGAAGAGATAGCCCGATGCCTATGGCCACTCCCGCCCCCGCCAGGATCACCGAGCTCCCCACTACCTCCTGGATCACCCGGGCGCGGGGCGCCCCCAGCGCCACCCGGATGCCGATTTCCCGAGTGCGGGCCGCCACGGAGCGGGATACGACGCCATAGATCCCTACTGCAGCCAGAAGGAAAGCCACCAGGGAGAAGACGCCGGTGAGGAGCATGTTGAACCGAGGACCGACGAGGCGGCGCCTCACCAACTCATCATAGGTCACGGGACTTCCGGCCTGGAGGTCAGGTTCCACCTGGAGGAGACGATCCGCAATCGGTCTGGCCAGGAGGGCAGGGTCCCCGGAAGTACGGACCACGAAGAAGCTCACGGGACGGGTGTATTGGGCCTGAGGCCAGAAGATCTCCGGTTCTACCGGCGCATCTGGGTTGAAGGGTGGAATGTCCTTCACCACCCCCACCACCATCCGACTGACCTGGTTGGTTTCCAGCCAGACGCTCTTCCCAACGGGATTCTCACCCGGCCAGAGGAGGTCGGCCAGGCTCTGGTTCACCATGGCCACCAGCGGAGCCCCCGGCCCGTCGTCAGGGGAGAAGTCCCGACCTGCCAGGATGGGCACGCCCAGCGCCTCAAAGTATCCCGGGCTGATGTCATACCATCGCACTGAGGGCCCCGAGCCGGGTTGGCCCGGTCCGTCACCCGGGTGGATCTGGTCGGGCTCCCAACCCCCGAAGAGGGGCCCGGCGGAGGCTCGCCCGACGGAATGAACCCCGGGAAGGGCCTGCACCTCTTCCTGCAGGGTGTTCATGAGTCGCAGGCGGGCCTCGGAGTCCTGGTACTTGTCCATGGGCAGGAACGCCTGGAATACCAGGAGATTCTCACGTTCGAAACCGGGATCCCACCGCAGGAACGACGTGAAGCTCCGGGCCAGCAGCCCCGCTCCCACCAGGAGCGCCAGAGCCAGTGCAACTTCTGAGACGACCAGGGCTCCATTCAACCCGCCCAACCGCCCCCGGGGCCTACCGAGGCGCTCGCGCCGGAGGGCCTGCATGGGTTGAAGGAGGGATGCCCGGGCAAGGGGGGCCAGACCGAAAACCAGCGTCGCCAGAACGGCCAGCCCCAGAGTGAATGCCAGCACGGTGGAGTCCATCCCCACTTCGCTCAAGCGTGGGATCCCTGCGGGGGCCAACGAAATGAAGAGGGGAGTGAGAAGACGGGCCAGAAGGAGACCGGCAGCGGACCCCAGGAGGGCCAGGACCATCCCCTCCGTCAAGAGATGTCCGGCCAATCGCCGGGAGTCGGCCCCCAGGGCGGCCCTGATTCCCAGCTCCGTTTCCCGGCCGGACATGCGGGCCAGGATGAGGTTCGCGATGTTGGCGCAGGTAATGAGAAGAACCAACCCTACGGCTCCAAGGAAGGCCAGCAGGGTGGTCCGAACATCCCCTACCACCAGGTCCTGGAGGGTGGTGAGGCGGAGCCCCCACTCGGCGTTTGCCTCAGGATACTCCCGGGCCAGCTCCACGCGAATGCCTTCCATCTCCTGGCGGGCGGCCTCGAGACTCACACCCGGGGCCAGGCGGCCCAGGGCGAGGAACCCCCGCCAGTTCCGGTGTTGCTCATCCCGCGGGTCGATGTGAAGAGGGGCCCACAGGTGGGTCCTGGCCTGTGCGACGGCCGGCGGATCGTCCCCTTCCTGGAGGACGCCTATCACCTCAAAGGGCATTCCATCCAGTTCCACCGTGGAACCCAAAATGTCAGGATCTCCACCGAAGCGGGATTGCCAGAAGTCCCATGTCAGGACAGCCACCTGCCTCCGCCCCTCCTCCTGGTCCTCCGGGAGGAGGAGGCGCCCCATGGCAGGTCGAAATCCCAGGACGTCCATGAGTTGGGGAGTGGCGATGGTGGCGTTCACCCCTCGCGCTCCCTCGGGCGTGGAGAGGCTGAAAGGCCACCAGCGGAAGATTCCCAGCGCCTCGAAGGCGCGGCTCCGCTCGGCCCAGTCCGCAACGTTCGGAGGTGAGGCGGTGACGCAGGTCCCGGCTTCATCAGGACGGGCCTCGCAAAGGGAGATAATGCGGTCGGCATGGGGGAAGGGGAGACTGCGGAGGAGGACTCCGTTCACAACGCTGAAGATGGCCGTGTTCGCCCCGATGCCGAGCCCGAGGGTGAGGACGGAGACGACGGCGAACACGGGGTTGCGCCGCAGGGATCGAAGAGTGAGACGCACGTCGTTGCGCAGGTTCATGATCATGGTGATTCCCCAGGCCTCCCGGGCCTTCTCCTTGTGCCGTAGGGGCTCGCCGAAATTGCGCCGAGCCTGTTTCACGGCCTGGTCCGGTGTCAGGCCTCGCTGGGCCAGCTTCTGAGCCTCCATCTCCAGGTGGAAGGCCATCTCCTCTTCCATTTCCCGCTCCATGCGGCCCGGAAGGAGAGTCGCCCGGAGGCGGAAGAGGCTTTCCGAGATCCAGCGCATGAACGTCCTCCTCACGGCAGTCAGGGGAGCCGCAGCCCCGGTTCTGTTCTCAGGTGGCGGCCAGGATCCGGTCCACGGCGGCAGCCAGGCGCTCCCAGTGCGCCCGCTCCATCCCGAGCTGCCTCTCGCCGGCCCGGGTAAGAGCGTAGTAACGAGCCCGGCGGTTGTTTTCTGTGACCTGCCAGTACGACCGGATCCACCCCTCCCGAGTCAGCTTGTGGAGGGAAGCGTAGAGGGAGCCCTGATTGACCTGGAGATCCTCGCGTGAGATCTGCTGGATTCGCTCGCACACCCCCCAGCCGTGCATGGGCTCAAGGGAGAGAACCTTCAGGATGAGCATGTCCAGCGTGCCCCGGATCATGTCGGTCTTGTCCTTTCCCACCGTGGCCTCCTCGTGGATGGCCGCCCTCCCCTTCTCTCGGAAAACGAGAGATGCGCTCTTCCCCTATGACGACGGGCGGAGGCGAATGGTTTCAAGGGCCGGCATGAACTCGATGACGGAGGCCGTTTCTTCCCTCGGCCTTTTCGGGCGGCCCACCCTGATGCGGCAGGCAACCCTCCAGGGTCCTGGAACATCCCACCACTGGTCGGAGGCCGACGGAGGTTGTCGACGCACGGAGAGCAGCAAGGAGAATAGATCATGTGTTGGAAGAGGCTTCTTCCAGGCTGGTGTCTTCTGGTGACCTTCCTTCTGGGATCAAACCAGATCGCCGCAGAACGACCGGCGGCAGGAGGTGAAGCCGCCGACGAGGAACCAGCCACCGTTCATTGCCAGATTGAGATCCTTCGCGACGCTATCGTAGTTGAGCTGCTCATACGGGAACACGGACAGGAAGTCCTTGATCTCCAGATCAGTGATTGGGCGGGAAGGAACGATTACTCGCAGAGCATCAGCGATCTCAGGGCGTATGACGCGGATGGCAACGAGCTCCAAGTGGATTTCGACGGCCTGCGGACCTGGCGGGTCCCGACCAGCCAACAACCGTTCACTCTCACCTACAGGGTTCACCCCACGAAGAACTCCTTCGCGGGAGAGGACACATGGGACTTCTTGTATCCAACGATCCTTGAGTCCCATGGACTCGCTTGGGGTCCGACGTTCCTCGTCCTGCCCGGGGATGAGACCTTCAAGGACACCAGGGTCAGCTTGTCCATTACCGCTCCTGAGCATTACGAGAGGGTCTTCTCGAACATCGGCCAACAACAACAGACCAACCTTGGCGAACTCCGGTACCTGTTTCTTGCGTGGGGCGATTACCACTACCGTGACTTCCCCTTGGACGGAAGGACGGTTCGGTTGATCGTCGAGGCAGGAGACTGGAAGACCAGCCCGGCGACCCTGATCAATCTGGCCTCAAGAATCCTCGTCAGCCAGGCCAACTCCATGGGAATCATCCCCTTCAACGAAGACCTTCTCATAAGCCTGACCATGGGTTCTTCGTCCGTCATGGGAGGCACTGCGGTTCCGGGAGCGGTCTCACTCTACTTTGACCCCGCCACGGAATTGACCGATCATGGCTCCCTGCCCGCTTACCTGATCGCCCACGAGTTCTTCCACCTCTGGAACGGCATCCACTTGCGTCTGTTCGGTCATATGAACTGGTTCAAGGAGGGCTTCACCGATTACTACGCCTACCTGACCCTCCTCCGGGAGGGAATCGTGAGTCCGGACGATTACCTGAGATGGTTCAACCGAGCCGTATCGGCCTACCGGCAGAATCCCTTTGCCCTGAACACACCCGTGGAGGACCAGGGGGAACTGTTCTGGAGTTCGGACCAGTTCCGGGATCTGGTGTACCGCAAGGGTGCGTTGATCGCATTCCTCATGGACCGGCAGATCCGGACCCTGACCGAACACCGCAGCACCCTCGACGACCTGATGTCCGTTCTCATGACCGACGAGAAGATCCTGGAAGAAGGATTGACCCACGCCAATCTGCTGGTCGCCTTGGAAGAGCTGACGGGCTCGGCATGGGACAACTTTCTTGAGGATTATGTGAACGGGACAGAACCGCTACCGGTGGAGGAATTCGAATCGGCGGAGGATCTCCTGTCCCACATCTCCACTTCGATCTGAAGGGATCCCTGGAATACTCCTGCGGAGGAGCTCGTCAGCTCTTCGGGATATGGCGGTGGGAGAGCTTGCGACCGTAGCCAGCTGGCCCGGCCATCTCCTCCCTCGGGTTCGAGCTTTTGAATCCGGCTCCTACAGCCGGCGAGCACGCTGATTCCTTCCCTGTCCCGGCTCCTATTGACATCTAGAGGAAGGGTCGCCAGATTGTTGTCGGCGTTGATCTCGATTTCTAGAGGAGCTGGTTCTCAGACCTGAACAACGAGCGTCTCATGTCGCCCACCAACCAGTCCGACGTCCTGCGGGGTACCCTGGAGATGCTGGTCCTCAAGACCCTCACCCTCTCCCCTCTTCACGGGTGGGGGATCGGGAAACGGATCCAACAGCTCTCGGAGGGAGCGCTGGAGGTGAACCAGGGCTCCCTCTACCCGGCGCTCCAGCGTCTGGAGCAGCGGGGGCTCATCGGAAGCGAGTGGGGAGCCTCGGATAACAACCGCCGGGCCAGGTACTACCGTCTCACTCCCCGGGGGCGCAAGGCCCTGGGTGAGGAGAAGGAGAGCTGGCACCGGTTCGTGACGGCTGTGGACGTTTTGCTGGAGGCGTCCGGGTGATGGCTCTTCCTCAAGTCTTGGAGGGAATCGGCCCATGAGTTGGCTCAAGGCACTTGGAGCCCGCGCCGGAGGGATGATCCGGCGGGGAGCTGCGGATGCCCGAATGGACGAGGAGTTCCGTTTTCACATCGAGCTGGAGACGGAAGCAAACATTCGAGCCGGGATGGAGCCCCGGGAGGCACGACGGCGCGCCTTGGTGGCCTTCGGAGGGGTGGAGCGGCACCGGGAGGTAATGCGTGAAGGGAGGCGGTTGGGTTGGGTCGAGGACGGAGTGCGAGACACCCACCTGGCCGTGCGTTCCCTGCGCCGCAGCCCGGGCTTCGCCATGGCGGCGATCCTCACCATCGCCATGGGAGTTGGCGCCACCACGGCCCTCCTCTCCATGACGGACTCTCTCCTCCTTCGTCCCCTCCCGGTCCGTTCCCCTGATGAGTTGTTCGCCGTCCAGGAACTGCGTTCTTCGGGCTGGTCGGCGGGGTTTGAGGGGATCCGCCTCCCCTACGATCGGTACGAAGCTCTGGAGTCGGCCACCGGAGAGGTGTTCGAGGGGCTGGTGGCCTTCAAGTACAGAGATTTCTCCCTGCGGATGGGGGAGTACCCTCTCCCGGTCCCGGGGGTGGCGGTCACGGGCAACTACTTCCAGGTGCTGGGGATCACCCCTGAGCTGGGACGCTTCTTCGAGGCCTCGGAAGAGCGATCGGTGGTTCTCGGATACGGGCTCTGGATGGGCCGCTTCGGGGCCGACCCCGGGGTGGTGGGACGATCCGTCCAGGTGGACGGGCGTTCCCTCACGGTGGTGGGAGTGGCTCCCCGAGGCTTCTCGGGCACCACCTCCATCCTTGCCCCGGATCTCTGGGTCCCCTGGGAGGTTGCCCAGGATGGGGTCAGGGCGGGTTCTGTCAGCAGTTGGGCGGCAATCTTCGGGCGCTTGCGACCAGGTGTGACCCCCGCTGCCGCGGAGACAGCCCTGGATGCCATCGCCAGGAGAATTCCCCCGGAAACCTCTTCCGTGGAGGTTCAGGGCGCACGGCTCGAGCCTCTCCGTGGAATTCCAGGGGAGAACGGCCGCATGGCCGCCCGCCTTTTCGGTTTCCTCCTGGCCACGGCGGCTCTCGTTCTCCTCATCGGAAGCGCCAACATCGCGGGGATGCTCATGGCTCGGGGGGTATCCCGCCGTCGGGAGGTGGCGGTGCGCATGGCTATGGGAGCTCCTCGCGCCCGGCTGGTGCGCCAGCTCCTGGCTGAGACCCTGGTTCTGTTCCTCCTTGGAGGAGCCGTGGGTGTTCTGGTTTCCGTTTTCGGAGGACGTTTGCTCCAGGGGATCTCCTTTCCGGGGATGACGCTGGTCCTGGACACCACCCCGGACCTGCGCATCCTGGCCTTCACCTGCGCGCTGGTGGCAGCCACGGGCGTCCTCTTCGGTCTGGCGCCGGCTCTCCAGGGATCCCGGGCCGATCTCACGGTCGCCATGAAAGAAGGCGCCCCCACCGGGAGCCCCCGTTCCGCCCGGGGTCGCAACCTCTTCGTGGGCGGCCAGCTGGCCGTCGCCGTCCTGCTCCTGGTGACGGCGGGACTCTTCGTCCGCACCCTCCAGAGTACCGTCGGTATGGGGTTCGGCGTCGACCCCCAGGGAGTGGTGACGGGCACGGTGAATCTGGAGCCCCACGGGTACACTGCGGAGGAGGGCCGGGTGTTCTACCGGGAGCTGGTGGAGCGGGTCAGGGCCCTGCCCGGCGTGCAGGACGTAAGCCTCGCCCACCGTCCTCCACTATCCGCCTTCGTGCAGGCAGGTTGGGTGGCGCCGGCCGCCGATCCGGGGCCAGGGATGAACGTTGCGCATAACGTCGTGGGCCCGGGCTTCTTCCGTACCCTGGGGGTGGAGCTGGTGGCCGGTCGTCCCTTCACGCCCGAGGACGAGCTATTAGAGCCTCCGGTGGTGGTGGTGAGTGAGGCGTTGGCCCAACGGTTCTGGCCGGAGGGAGAGGCGGTGGGCCGCTGGATCAGGGTGGGTGAGCTCGAGCACAGGGTGGTGGGGGTGGCCAGGCATGCCTGGTACACCTTCCATACGGAGGATCCCACCGCCTTCGTCTTCTTCCCATATGGTCCACACTACGCCCACAGGCAGGTTCTCCACGTTCGGTTGGAAGCCCCGGGAGGGGAGATCATGGAGGCGTTGCGGCGGGAGTTGGCATCCCTGGATCCGAACGTGGCGCTTGAGAGGGCAGGCCCCCTGACCGCCGAAGTGGAGCTGCAGCTCTTTCCCCAGCGGTTCCCCGCATATCTGGCCGGGCTCTTCGGACTTTCCGGGCTCATCCTGGCCGGGATCGGGATCTACGGCGTACTGGCCTTCCAGGTGGTCCAGCGCACTCGGGAGTTCGGCGTCCGCATCGCCCTGGGGGCCCGGGGCCGGGACCTGGTGGGCCTCGTAGTGGGCCACGGCCTCTTCCTGGCCGCTGCGGGCACGGGCGTGGGGTTGGCCATGGCCGCCGGCCTTACCCGCTTCCTCCAGGCGCTCCTGTACGGCGTCAGCCCTCTGGATCCCATTACCTTCACCGCCGTCCCCCTCATCCTGGGCGCGGTGGCCGTTCTGGCCAGTCTCTTCCCAGCCCGGCGAGCGATCCGGTCCGATCCGGTGAAGGCCCTGCAAGGTGGCGTGGGGTGGTGAGGGCCGCTGGAGGACCCCCCCGGGTGGCTATTGCCAAGACTGCGGCGAGACCCCATAGACGAGAAAGATGAGACGGGGATCTTCCCCCCTTGTTCTGCTGGCTGCTCTTTCCTGTCCAGCCGCTCTCCTATTGGCTCAGGGCTGCAAGGTGGAGGACGAGTGCAGGATCCTGCGACCGGTCCGTTCCCTCACCCTCATGGTGGGACCCGCCTCCTGCGTCTACCGGGACGTGGCCGAGCTGGGTGGGTGGGGGCTTCGGGTGAAGGAAGCCCCGGACCTTCGGCTGGTGGGAGAGGGCGTCCAGCTGGGTTTCCGGTACGGGGACGAACGGGATGGGAGGGGCCGGGCCTTCTCCTTCTCCGTTAGCCGCTTCGGGGGATTCTACCTGGACAGCGGAATCCGGCGGACCGGGCATGGCCATCGTCCTCCGGGATTATCACATCGCTCCCTCCCTTACACTCAAGACTCAGTATGCCCCCTCTCCTTCCTCGCCTTGGAAGGGGACCTGACCAACGGCCTCAAGATTGGGCTGGCCAGGACTCATCAATCCTCTCTCGGAACCCTACCTGGGAAGAACCTGGCCCTGGGGTGGCTCACGGAGCTCCATGTGTCGGCCCGTTACAACGTGGGGGATAGGGCCGACCTGGCCCTCACTCACACATGGGCGGATCAAGGGGGATACAGCCTCGCCGACTTCTACCTCCTCACCCGGAGCGGCCTGGGCCTCTCCCTCACGTACCGGCCCGGGAGGTGACCATCCGCACGCTTGCTTCGGCACCGTGAACGAAAAGGCCAATGGCTACGTAGAGTAGATACCTGATCGAGCCGGTCCACCTCTGGGCTCCTTGCCGCTGGAAACCCACATGGAACCCTCGTCGTATGGCATCCCGGTGCTTCGGCCGGGTGGCCGGTACCTGACGCACTCTTGGAGAAGAGGTCTTGGTATGAGGCGTGCGGTAATGCTGCTCTTCCCCCTTCTCCTCCTGTGCTTGCCTGCGGGGCTGCTACAGGCCCAGCAAACGGATACGGTGCGGATCGCGGTGGAGCCACAGGTGGAGCTCCTGACCATCATCCACCTCCCCCAAGAAGAAGGACCACACCCGGTGGTCTTCCTGCGCAACCCCTACCGCACTCGCGGGGGGCCCATGGAATGGCTGGCGGAGCGCCTCGTGCCCCACGGTTACGCCGTGGTGGAGCAGGATGTCCGTGGCACGGGTGGATCGGGCGGCACGTTCATTCCCTTCCGTTTCGACGTGCCCGACGGCATCGCCACCCTGGACTGGCTCATGGAGCAACACTGGGTGGGCCCGGTAGGGCTCTTGGGGGTCTCGTACTCGGGTTGGGCCGCGTATGCCCTGGCCGAGACCGGGCACCCGGCCGTGTGGGCCATGGTGGTGGGTAACGCATGGGCCGAGATGGAGCCCTTCATGTTCCCGGGCGGGGCGTTCCACCTGCAGGCGCACCTCACCTGGCTCATGGGTTTCGGCGGGGGCGGCGGCATGCCCTCCCAGGCCGGATTGGATAGCCTCTTCCACACCCTTCCCCTTGCTCCTCTCCTGGAGCCGGCCTCCGCCCTCATGGAGATGGCGGACCGACCCTACCGTTGGGACGCCGCAAGGGTGCCCGCACTCCACATAACCGGATGGCATGATTACATCTACCGCGACGCACTCCGTGGCTATGAAGCCCTTCGAGCCACCCAGGGGCCTCATGGCTCTCAACGGCTCATCATCGGACCGTGGTCCCACAACCAGGAGCTGTCTGGCGGCACCCAGGTAGGTGATGTGGATTTCGGACCGGTGGCGGCTGCCGGCAGGGACAGCATCGCCGCCTGGAGCCGTAGATTCTTCGATGTCCACCTGCGAGGCCTGCCGGAGACCGACCCGCCGGTTCGCGTGTTCGTCATGGGCAAGAACGCCTGGCGTGCGTTCGACCACTGGCCACCGTCGGCTGCGGAGACCCGCGTCTGGTACTTGGCTGAGAGCGGAGAATTGCGGGACCGCTCCCGGGAAGAGGCCGGGGTCACCACCTTCGAGTACGACCCGGAGAACCCCATGCCCACGCTGGGGGGAGTGAACTCCCACTTCTTCCCACAGAATCTGGGTCCGTTGGACCAGAGGCCCCTGGACGCGCGGACCGATGTGGCTACCTTCGTGGGTTCGGCGCTGGACCGTCCCCTGATCATGGCCGGTCCGGCCCGTGCGGTGCTCTATCTGGAGGCGGATGCCCCTTCCACGGATGTCGCCGTCAAGCTTATCAGTGTAGCACCAGACGGTACCGCACGGCTGATGGAGGACGGCATACGCCGACTGCCAAGGCTTCACCCAGGAGTGAATGAGGTCCATGTGGATTTAGGGCAGCGGGCCCTTCGACTGGAACCGGGCATGCGACTGCGGGTGGATGTTACGGGAGGGAACTTCCCCAAGTTCGACCGCAACCCCAACACGGGGGAAGACCCCCTGCTGGCCATCACCCTCCGCCCGGTCCGGCTCAGTCTCTACCATGGTGGCCCCCACCGATCCCGCCTGGAGGTAGTGAGCTTGAGAGAGTTGGACGCCGCCCCGACCAGCGCCGCCCCGCCTCCGGGCCGAAGGGACTCCACCTGGCCCAACGTCCGTGCCAAGGAGATCAAATGAGTCGCGGGTCCCATAGCCTATTCCCGCCTTCTCACCCGGGAGCAATGTCTTGACGGTACCACTCATCGCCCTTGACGGGATCAAGAAGAGCTTCGACCGGGTCGTGGCGGTTGACGACTTTTCCATGGAGGTCGAGGCGGGGGAGCTCGTGGCCCTGGTGGGACCGAACGGAGCGGGAAAGACCACCCTGCTCCGAATGATCATCGGTATGCTGCGTCCGGACGAGGGCCGCATCCTCTTTGGCTTGAACGGCTCCCCGTCGGAGTCGCTGGACCCTCATCGCATAGGCTACCTCCCTGAGGAGCGGGGCCTCTACACGGACGTTCCGGTTCGCCGGGTGCTGCTCTACTTCGCCACACTGCGGGGCATGCCGCGGACTGACGCCGCCCTCGAAACAGCCCGTTGGTTGGATCGGCTGGGGCTGGCAGACAGGGCGGGGGAACAGGTCAGCAATCTTTCCAAGGGAAACCAGCAGAAGGTCCAGTTCCTGTCATCCATCTTGCACCGGCCCCGCCTGGCGGTCCTGGACGAACCGTTCTCCGGCCTAGACCCTCTGAACCAGGAGTTCTTCCTTGATCTGATCCGGGAGCTCCGGACCTCCGGCACGACGGTGCTCTTCAGCGCGCACCAGATGCAGCTCGTGGAGCGCCTGGCGGACCGGGTCATCCTGATACGGGAAGGAAGGTCCATGGGGCAGGGCACACTGGACGAGTGGCGGAAGCGCTGGCGCGCCGGGCGCCGCATTCGCCTCAGACTGGAGGAGACACCGGATCTGGCCGTTCTGCGGTCTGCGGCCGGAGTCCTGGATGCTCAGCGGACAGCGAAGGGTGAGCTGGAGCTGGTCCTGAGGGGAGACGGTACCCTGGGTGAGCTGCTCCGGACCATCAGTCAGTACCATGTCCTCGACCTCCGTACGGAGGAGGTGACGCTTCACGACATCTATCTGCGCACGGTTGGGTCCAGTCCGGTGGGCAGGAGGTGGCCAGATGAGCCGGGTTCGGGCAGTCGGGGAGGTAGCTCGCTGGGAGTTCCTGCGGTACGTAAAGCCGAAGCAGCAGGTTCTCAGTCTCGTCCTCACTTTCGTCTTCATGATGGCTGGCACCTATGTGGCGCGGCTGGCCGGCGGTCCGTTCGTCATCGAGCTGGCGGTGATCGGCGCAGAACACCTTTCCACCCTTCCTGACGAGTCCGGAAGGTTCCGATTCCTGCCCCGGGGCGGAGAAGACGAGGGCCGGCTCCGCGGAGAGGTGGAGGCAAGGGAGCTCGCCGGCCTCCTCCGCCTTTGCCCGGGTGGCCGGGCTAAGCTCTACACCCGCCAGGACCCGGCTTGGCGCGGAGATCTCGAGCGCGAGCTGCAGGCCGTCCTGCTGACGCATCGCCTCGCCACGTCTCCCATCGCCCCGGAAGAGCTGATGGCGCTCCAGGCACCTCTTCAGCTGGAGGTCCAGGAGGCAGCGCCACGGGCAGGTAGAGCAGAGCGGATCGCCGCCATCGTGGCATTGGCCCTGATGCTGGTGGGGCTGTTCACCGGCATCGGCTATATCTTCGCCAGCGTGACCGGGGAAAAACAGAACAGACTGTCGGAACAGGTGGTTTCCGCCATTCCGGCCCAAACCTGGATCGACGGGAAGATTCTCGGCCTCTCGGCGGTCTCCATGGTGGCGATTCTCGTCACTCTTGCGGCTGGCCTGCTCTACCTGGGTGCCAGTCGGGTCGCATGGGACATGACAATCACGTTGCCCACCACCGTGGAGCGCCCCGAGCTCCTGGCTGCGGCGCTTTTCATGATCCTGCTGGGCTACCTCTTCTGGTTTGCCTTTCTCACGGCTGTGGCCGCACTGATGGACGATCCCCACACCTCCACCCGCAATCAGTTCCTCTTCCTGCCGATCCTGGCAGCCGTCCCCGCTTTCGTCACCCTCACCGATCCCTCGGCCACCTGGGCCCGGCTCCTGGGACTGATACCACCCACCTCCGCCGCCGTCATGCCGGCACGCCTGCTGGTAACCGATGTTCCATGGTGGGAAGTGGGTCTTGCGGCTGTTCTCCTGGTGGCTCTCGGGCTCCTGGTCCGCCGGGCGGCAGGAAAGATCTTCCGGCTTGCCATGCTCATGTACGGCAAGGAGCCCGCATGGTCCGAGGTGCGGAAATGGCTGAGAGAGGCGTGAAGCGGTGACCTCGGGGACCGGGTCTTCATGACGGGAAGCCGCCGCATTCTTCGGTCAAGGTGAGACCCGCGGGTACCGGTTTTCGAAGCGCAGGTATGCCGTCACCCGCCCCGCATCGTCCACCTCGAAGCGGACCGGCTCTCCAGGTTCGTCGTCGGCTCGGACTCGGCGGAACGTGTGTCCCTCCACGTGCTCGAGGCGGATCAAGCCCCGGGTCGGGTTGCTCGTGGGCAGCGGGAGGAGGGCCAGACCGTCCCTCCAACGCACTACTGCCGTCTCGCCGCCCCATGGGAAGGCATCGTAGGTACCGAGGTAGAGGTCCAGGTCCACGTCTTCCGGGCCGCCTCGGTCTCCGGCAGCGGCCGCTCCCGGCAGTGGCCGGGCATCAGCGTCGCCGGCTGGAGGGACGTCGGCGTCAGGCGCGGCGCGTCCCTCCCCTGCGTCTTCCCGAGCTGCCTCCTTCAGAGCCGGAGCCACCAGACCATACATCCCCTGGGTGTACCTGCCCGTATCCACAGCGGAGGCGTTGGCCAGAAAGATGGTGGCGACCTTCCGGTCCATCTGAAGGAGGAGCTGGGAACGGTAGCCCGGGCAGCTTCCCGAATGGCCCACGAACGTGGTGCCGTCGGCCCGGAGGATGCCAAAGCCCAGGCCTCGATAGGTCTCCCACTCCGGATCGATCCAATGCACCCGCTGCATCTCCCGGAGGGTGTGGGCGTGGAGGACTTCCTCCGTATCACCCTGGAGACGGAACTGCCACGCAGCGAAGCGGGCCAGATCCGTGGCATTGGACGAGAATCCGGCGGCGGGCCCGATACCCCGGGCATGGAAGAACGGCACCGGCCTTCGGTCTCCGTCCCGGGTCCGGGCGCTGAAGCCGGTGGCGAGTCGGCCGCCCCACAGCTCCTCCGGCATGTGGGGCCGGGTGTCCGCCAGCTCCAATGGGTCCAGGATCCGTTCCTGCACGTAGTCCTCGAAGGACCGGCCCGATCGTTCCCGAACGATCTCGCCGGCCAGGGCAAAGCCCAGATTCGAGTACTGGAAGTAGCGCCAGCCGGGATACAGGGTTTCCTGGTTGCTGAGTCCTTCGATGATCTCCTCCCGAGTGGGGAACCGGAAATCGGGGGCACTCCAGTAGGGGTGGTACGACTCTCTGGGCAGGCCGGAAGCATGGGTCAGCATTCCTTCGACCGTGACGGGTGGACTGCCGGGGTGCGCCTGCCGCAAGTCGAACCAGGGAAGATGACGGTCCACCGGGTCCGAGAGGGCCACAACCCCCTGGTCCCGGAGCTGCATGAGGGCTATGGCGGTGAACAGCTTCGAGATGGAGCAGATGCTATAGATGGTCTCGGGGGTGGCGGGCTCCCGCCGTTCCGGGTGAGCATAGCCGAAGCCCCCCGTCCATATCGTCTCCTGGTCGTGAACCACGGCCGCCGAGATCCCGGGGATCTGCTCGTAGGCCATCTGGGCCTCCAGCCAGACCTCCATGACCCTCAGGGCCTCCGCCACCCTGGGATGATCGGCCGCGGTCCCGCCGGCACGGGCCTGGGAGATCCCCTGGGCACCGAGGGAAGAGAGGGGGTACAGAGCTGCGGTCAGGGTCAGGAGCGCCGTGGCCCCCAAATTGGTCCGCCGCATGGTGAGTCTCCCATCAGGGTTTTCGGTCTCGAAGCGTGCCGGACTGGGCCGGGCGTCAGGCCAGAGATGCATGGACCCGGCGCAGAAGGGGCTGAAGCTCGGTGCCCGCCGAGCAATGGACGGTGCAGTTGCGGCAGTCTGCGCATGGTGCGGCGTTGGCCGCAATCCGTCCGTAGCTCTCCCTCGCCAGGGCCGGATCCCGGTAGCCGTCCAGATACATGGCACAGCGGCGGACGTCCCGGATGTCCACTCCGTGGGGACAGGTGCTCTCGCAAGCCCCGCAGTCCCTGCAACGCAGTGACGCCGTGGCCACCGCGTAGGCCTCCAGGGCCCGGCCTTCCCGGTAGCTCAGGCGCTGCGTCATAACCGCCAGGTTCTGGTCGAGCTCGCGAAAATCCCGCATGGCCGGAACCGCGCAGGCGATGCCCTCGTGTTCCAACACCCACTTGAGGGAAGCCTGGTGCGGCGTCAGCCCACCAGCCGGGTCCGGAAAGTTGCCGAGCTGGGTCTTCATGGCGATGACCCCGATGCCCGCCGCGTGGGCCCGGGCCACGGCCTCCACCAGGGCAGCCTGTCCAACGGTGAAGTTGAACGACGTAAGGACCACGTCGTAAAACCCCGATTCCACCGCAGCATCCACGCACTCCGCCATGTTGCGATGCGTGGAAAAGCCGAAAAAGCGCGTCTTTCCCGCCGCCCTGGTCTCCTCCAGCAACTCCATGTTGCTCTCCCGCAAAACGTCCGCCCGGCTCCGCACGTCGTGGATCATGAGGCAGTCCACGGTGTCCATTTGCAGACGTCTGAGACTCAGGTCGATCTGGGACCGCATGGTTTCTACCGGCACCGTCCGCAGCTTCGTCGAGACGTAGGGCTTCTCGCTCCGCCCCCTCAGGAGCCGGCCGATCTCTTGTTCACTCTGCCCGTTCTTGTAGCTGTGCCCCGTGTCCAGCCAGTTGACGCCCCGGTCCACGGCGGCAGCCAGGACCTCCTCAGCGCTGTTCTGTCCGCAGCCCATGGACACGGTGGTCACCCTCAATCCGGTGCGGCCCAGCACCCTGTATTCCAGAGACGAACCCGAATGCTGGCCGGCTGCCAGCCAGTTGGGAGCCGCCGCCGCCATGGTCAGGCCGACGGAGCCCGCCTTTAGGAACTCCCGCCTCGTGAAGCCTTCGCCTTTCATGTCTCCCACCGTTGTCCCTCCCATGACTCGAGTTCCGGGCTTCAGGCGGAGCCCGCACACGACTTCCTCTACGATCTGGGCTTCGCCACGGCTGGGGTGAAGCCAACTCTGCCCCCGACCGCCGCCTAGAATGAGCCAGGAGGGTGGCTTGCGCAATGTCCCCGGCTGGAGAAGCCCCCGGTTTGCTCCACCGACCCAGGGGCGCAACCTGAGGATCCGCAATCGGACCACGGACGGCACGATCACGAATTCCCCCGATCTACCGGGATCTCCACCCGGTTCCTCCATCCAGTTCCATGGTCTTCCGAGGAGAGATGGCTGAGAGTTAGAGAGGTGTGCTCCAAGATCTCCCTGCATTCAGAAGGACAAGGCCATGAAACGCTCAGCCGTTCTGATTTCCGCCATGATGTCGATTCTCCTGGCTTCTCATGCATTCGCCCAGGACCCGGTGGAGATCATCGACGAGATGGAACAGGTGATGCGGGGGAACTCGAGTTACGCCGAGATGACGATGAGGGTCGTGCGCCCGCGTTATGAACGAGAAATATCCATGCGCGGCTGGCAACTGGAACGAGAGTACACGATGATCATCATCACCGGTCCTGCCCGGGATGAGGGCACCGCCTATCTGATGCGGGAAGACGACATCTGGAATTATGATCCCAACATCGACCGCACCACCCGCATGCCTTCCTCCATGATGGCCCAATCCTGGATGGGATCCGACTTCACGAACGATGATCTGGTACGGGACACCGATCCGTTAAAGGACTACGAGCACAAGCTGCTGCGCACCGAAGAGTACGAGGGCCATGAATGTTATGTCATCGAGATGATCCCCAAGCCTGACACTCCCATCGTGTGGGGCAAGGTGAAGATGTGGATCAGCGTGGATGAGAAATTCCAGCTCCGGGTGGAGAACTACGATCAGCGAAATGAGCTCGCCAACACTATGAAACTCGATCAGATCACGCTCTTCGGTGATCGGGAGATTCCGGCCCGCGCTACCGTGATCCCGGCGGACAAAGATGACGAGCGCACGATCCTCATCTATGAAGAAGTCGAGTTCGACATTGAAATCGATGAGGGCTTCTTCACGCAAGCGAATATGCAGAGAGCCAGATGACGATCGTCTGGCTTGTCTGAGGCGAACCAAAGAGAAGATATTATGCTTACCTATATCACGCTTGCATGGCGGAATCTATGGCGTAACAAGAGACGCACTATGATTACCGTGTCCGCCATCGCCTTTGCCGTGATTGTCTCGGTTCTCTTGCAGTCACTGAACCGTGGCAGCTATGAAATGATGATCGACCGGATGGTAAGCTTCAACACAGGATATCTCCAGATACAGGACTTTCGATACGACGATGAGGCCTCCCTCGACAACGCCTTCTTCTATGATGAGGAACTGAGGGAGCGCGTACTCCATGCTGATGATCGCATCCGGAAGATCCTCCCGCGGCTCCAGACCTTCATGCTGGCTGCAAACGGTGCCTCCGCACGGGGCGCCATGGTCTTCGGTATCGATCCGGAAAAGGAAGACCGCTTCAACGACCTGAAGGGTTATAAGACCGAAGGCAGGTTCTTCGAGCTTGATGAGCAGGCGGCGGTGCTCAGTCAGGGAATGGCCGACCGCCTCCAGCTTACCGTTGGTGACACCCTCGTGCTCCTTGGACAGGGCCGGTTTGGGATGTCGGCCAGCGGTTTGTTCAAAATCACTGGATTGATGGACCACCCGATCCGGGAGATGAACAATCAGGCGGTCTATCTGCCTCTGAACACCGCCCAAGAGTTCCTGTCTGCAGAGGATCACCTGACAGCCCTCATGATCGCGCCGGAGCGGGAGCGCCAGACCGAATCTGTCGCGGCTGCGCTTCGCCAGGCCCTTCGCCATGACGACGAACTGGTCGTCTTCACATGGCCCGAGTTGATGCCCGAATTGCTCGACTTGATGGAATTCGACCTGGCCGGCCCGCGGCTGATGACCGTCATCCTCTACGTGGTGATCGGTTTCGGGTTCTTCGGAACCATCCTGACCATGACCATGGAAAGAATACGGGAATTCGGCGTGCTGCTTTCTGTAGGCATGAGACGGGTGCGGCTGGCCGCTGTGGTATTCCTGGAAACTCTCTTCATCTGCCTTATGGGTGTGATTACGGGCGTCATCCTTTCCTTGGGTCTCATCGCCTTGATCGATCCCATCAGGCTGTCAGGTAGGGCGGCCCAGGCCGTGATCGACATGGGGTTTGAGCCCGTCCTTCCCCTGTCGTATGCGCCGGATCAGTTCTACACACAGGGGATCTACGTCTTCCTGATCGCCATGCTCGTGTTCCTGTTTCCTCTCTGGAAGCTGTTTCGCCTGAACATCATAGAAGCCGCGAGGTCATGATATGAATACCTTGCTGAGCCTCTCCTGGCGCAACATCTGGCGGCATCCGGCTCGAAGTGGAGTCTTGCTGGCGGCGATCATGGTCGGCCTGTGCGCCGGTGTGGTCACCGTGGGTACGATGAACGGGCTGATGCGACAACGGGTGGACTACCTGATCGAGAGCGAATTGACCCATGCCCAGATTCATCATCCTGAGTTCCTGGCCGAGGGCCACTCCTGGCACTCCATACCCGAGCATGATCGGATCATTTCCTGGCTTGACGGCGATCCCCGAGTGGAGTCCCACACTTCCCGCACCCTATCCGATGGAGTGCTGCAGTCACCAGTGAGGGCGTCGGGGGTTCGGATCCGGGGGATCGATGTAGAGTCCGAGGTTCGGACCACCACCTTTCATGAGAATCTGGTGGAAGGGGAGTACCTGGACACCGACGTGCGCAATGCGGTCCTCATGGGGACGCGCCTGGCCGAAGAGCACAACCTGGACCTGGGCAACCGCATCGTGCTGACCTTTGAGGATACCGACGGACGGCTGGCCTCCGCCTCCTTTAACATCGCAGGCCTCTTCAAATCGGCTTCCGCCGATTACGACGAGCTCAATGTTCTTGTCCGATCCGATGACTTCATACGCTTGCTTGCTGATCGGCCCGTCTACCATGAAATCGGGGTGATGTTGGAGAGCGAGGAGGTGGCAGAATCCTTCGTAGCCGATTTCAACTCCGAATTCACCGGGGCGGAAGCGCAAACCTGGAGGGAGCTCTCTCCGGAGCTGAGCATGCTGGTGGAGCTCGGTGGGGTGATGGTGTTCCTGATCACCATGATCATCATGGCCGCTCTGGCATTCGGCATACTGAACACCATGCTGATGGCTCTGTTCGAGCGCATGCGGGAAATCGGCATGCTTCTGTCCGTCGGCATGAGCCGTCCGCGAGTGTTCTCCATGATCATGTTGGAATCGGTGATCTTGACATTCACCGGCGCTGCCGTGGGCATCGGCCTGGCATGGATGAGCATGACCTACCTGTCGAGAGCCGGTGTGAATCTCGAAATGTTTGCCGAAGGCATGGCAGAAATCGGCTGGGACTATATGGTCTACCCACTCATGAGTGCCAGGGAATATGTCGCGGTCGTGACGGTCGTCATAGTCATCACCCTTCTCGCCTCGGTCTACCCAGCCTTGAAGGCCATACGAATCAACCCCCTGGAAGCGGCAAGAGACCACTGAATCCGAGTGTGTCGGAGAGATCTACACTCGAGGGACCTCATCATGGCGATCCTGAAGACCACAGACCTTTCGAAGGTTTACAATCCCGATACTGTGCCGGTCCACGCCCTGCGAGACGTGTCCGTATCCATTGAGAAGGGTGAGTTCACCAGCGTCGTCGGACCTTCCGGGTCCGGGAAGACGACCCTGCTGAACCTGGTGGGCGGCCTGGACAAGCCCACCTCCGGTGAGGTGGAAGTGGAGGGCATTCGGATAGCAGGCATGAAAGACAGGGAGCTCACCAACTTTCGCCTGCACAACATCGGCTTCGTCTTCCAGCACTACAACCTGATCCCGGTCTTCTCCGCCAGGGAGAACGTCTCGTTCATCATGCTGCTGCAGAACCAGGACAAGGAGAAGATGCAGGAGCGGGCCGACGAGCTGCTGAGAGCCGTGGGATTGGGCAATCGGAAGGACGCCCGACCGCCGCAGATGTCGGGTGGAGAGCAGCAGCGCGTGGCGGTGGCCCGGGCCCTCGCCTCGAAGCCGAAGTTCATCCTGGCTGATGAGCCCACGGCCAGTTTGGACACGGAAGCGGCCATGAACCTCCTGGATATCATGCAACGCATGAACCAGGAGCAGAACGTCACCTTCGTGTTCTCCACACACGATCAGCGCGTCATCGACCGGGCCCGGAGAGTCATTACCCTGGTGGATGGCGCCGTCGACAGCGATGAGCATCGCGATCCTGATGAAGGCGCCACAGCCTGATTCACCGATCCTTCTGCCCTTCCTGGGGGCATCCCTGCTCGCCCTTGCAGGGATGCCTTCTGCCGCGGAGGCTCAGCTCGGTGATGATTTGCGGATAGGCGGTCATATCCAGGGGAATCCGGTGGTTATCTCCACTGCCTTCCCCGAACCGCTCGGTGAGGGCACCTGGACCGAATACCGCCTGCAGAACCGGCTGAACGTGCGCTGGAACCCCTCCTCCAATCTCACGCTCCACTGGCAGATGCGTACCCGCTTGTTCAGCGGGGATCTGGTTCGTGACATCCCGGGCTACGCGGACGCGGTTCACAGAGACGATGGCCTGATCAACCTCTCGTGGATGATCTCCGAAGGGGATGCCTGGCTCTTGCATTACCTCCCGGATCGGCTCTTTGCCGAGTGGAGTCGCGGGGACTGGAACGTGCGGCTCGGCCGCCAGCGGGTGAATTGGGGGGTGAATATGATCACCAACCCCAACGACATCTTCAACATCTACTCCTTCTACGATTTCGACTACCGGGAACGTCCCGGCTCGGATGCCCTTCGCGTCCAGCGCTTCATCGGCTTCGGCTCCCGGTTCGAAGTAACTCTGAGTCCGGCCCGGGATCTGGAAGAGAGTGTCGCTGCGGCCCTGTATGCCTTCAGGGCCGGCGGCTATGACGTCCAGGTCATCGGCGGGTATTTCCGCAAACGCATCACGACCGGTGCCGGATGGGCCGGGGATTTCAGAGGTGCAGGCATCAAGGGTGAAACCATGTTTTTCGCCGATCTGGATGAGACCGGCGGCCACCGGGAGACGAACTTCATCGCCTCCGCATCGGCGGACTACATGTTTGCCAACAGTCTGTTCCTGACCGTGGAGCTGCTGTACAACCACGAGGGCGGTCGTGAGGAATTCTTACTCATGGCCGAAGAGCTCACACCCGACAATCCATCGCCTTCCAGGTACCAGGCCACGGTCCACCTGACCTACCCCATCCATCCGTTGGTGGATGGTTCTCTCGCCGCCATGGTCTATCCCGATGAGGAAGCCGTATTCCTCTCGCCCTCCGTGACTCTGTCCGTCACCGAGGATCTCGACTTTCGGCTACTCGGTCAGGTCTTCGGCGGCAGCGACGATTCCGTCTTCGCCGACACCGGCCATCTGGTCACGGCCTCCTTGAGGTACCACTTCTGAGGTGGCATCAGCCCCCTTCCACCTCCGCCGCGCGCCTGAAGGCTCCCTCCCCCCCTACCACCGGAAGCTCCAGGGCCGTCCTGTCGAGAGCGACGGTGAGCTCCGTGCCCGGGTCCGGCCAGAGGGTGAAGTCCCGGTCGCTGGAGAAGATCATGAGCCCGATCCGGGCTCCTGCCGGAATGATCTGGTCCGTGGGCTGCAGGTCGAAGCTCAGCTCGTAGTACTGCCCTGGCACCAGGGGCTCCGACTGGCTGATGGATCGGTGGTTCCGGGGGTCGGCCCAACCCCGGGTGATGAGGTTGTCGGTGATGGGTTGCGGCTCCCTCCCTCTTGGCTCCGTCCATGGCAAGGAGACGAGCCACACCGACAGGTTCGCCGCCGGTTTGCTTGCCGCCAGCCGAATCGTGATCCGGGGGGTGCCGGAGATGTGCACAGGACCGGACAGCTCGGGGGTGGCGTAGAGAAGTCGATGGTCCGTCCACTCGGCCATGGCCAGGGTGGCGCCGCTGAAGGAGAAGTTGTCCACCAGCGTCTCGGAGCCCTGGGAGGCCCCCCGGTTCAGGCTGAGGCCGCCGGTCTGCACGCCGCCGGCCAGGGGGTGCAGCGTCACCGGCCCAGCCTCCGGGTGGGGATAGTCCTGGTAGGCCGTGGGCTCGAGCCGCTCGGCACCCTCCCGGACGATCCACGCCCGAGGGTCCGACTCCACGTCGTTCTCCACTCCGTACACGTACCGCGTGAACCAGCGGTTCATCATCTCCAGGGGCGGCGCCCCGCCGTGGCCACCCTGGTGGAAGTAGAACTGCACCGGCGTGCCCTGCTCCTTCAGCGCCTCATAGATGCGCACGCCGTGCTCGGGCATGACATTCCAGTCGTTGAAGGCATGGGCCATGAGGGTGGCGGCCCGGACGTTGCCCACCACAGGCAAGTAGTCCCGGGCGGCCCACCAGTCGCTGTGATCGCCGGTGATACGGTCCATATTCTGCATCAACTCGCCGTCCCGCACGTCCTCGATGCACCAGGGCCGCCGCTCGGGATCGCCGCTGTTGATGAAGTCGAAGAGGACGTCGATGTCCTCCCCCAGCCAGCCGCCGGGGCTCCGCACCAGGCCGTGGGACCGGTAGTAATGGTAGTAGGAGGTGTTCGGTGCGATGGGGATGATGGCCTCCAGCCCTTCCACGCCGGTGGTGGCCGCGGCCAGAGGCAGCGTTCCGTTGTAGGAGGTACCTGTCATACCCACCCTTCCGGTGGTCCAGTACGCCACCACCTCTTCGTTGCCGTCCGGGCTCGTGAAGCCTCTGGCCCGGCCGTTCAGCCAGTCGATGACCGCCTTGGGCGCCAGGGACTCGTTGGGCCCGCCCACGGTGGGGCAGCCCTGGGACAGTCCCGTACCCGGGGAGGAGGAGTGGACCACGGCGAAGCCCCGGGGCACCCAGGTGTGGATCTGGGACCTGGAGATGGTGGGCCGCAGGCTCCGGTACGGTGCCGGCGGCATCTCCAGGCGGGGCGGGGGTGTCTCGCCGATCTCGTGCCGTACGTTCCAGAAGTAGCGCAGGTCTCCGGAGCCGGTTCCGGCGTAATATGGGCTCGTCTCATAGACAACCGGGATCTTGAGGCCTTCTGTTTCCGTCTGCTTCGGACGGACCACGCTGACGTGCATGCGATCGAGCCGTCCGTCGCCGTCTGAATCGAACTCCGTCTCCACCCAGAGATCGTGTCGGATCCACTCCGTGGAATCGGCGAAGGCGGGCACGATCTGGGCCTGGCCCGCGGAGAAGACGGGTTGTGCCGGCGTCTGCCCCTGGGCCTCCGTCAGTGGCAGCAGCAGAAAGGCGAAGGACAGGGCCGCCAGGACACCGCTCACTTGACTGCGAATTGGTCGCATGATCATCTACACTCGTCACTCGAGAGGAGGGTCAGGCCCTCTGCGGGCAGGCTTCGCCCACGAACGTGCCAGGTTTGGGCCCGGGGGGCAAGTCACAACCTGGCCTCCCACCACCCCCCCGTGATACAATGACCTGCAGGAGCGGACCACACTCATCTTCAATGGCAGCGGAGGGCAACGCCATGGGCAAACTGCTGATGTCCGGAGGGATCCTGTTGTTGACGGGCAGCATGATCCTGGTCTTCTCACTTTGCACGGTCACGGAGGGGAACGGCATGACCGCACCCGACGGAGAACGCATCCAGTTGCCGGAACCCAGACACGAGAGCCCCGTCTCCCTGGAGGAGACTCTCCTGGAGAGGCGGTCGGTCCGGAGCTACCAGGACGAGCCCCTGAGCCTTTCAGAAGCGTCACAGCTCCTGTGGGCGGCCCAGGGCATCACCGAACCTGCCAGGGGCTTCCGCACCGCCCCTTCGGCGGGGGCTCTCTTCCCCCTGGAGACCTTCCTGGTGGTTCGGAGGACGGAAGGGCTGTCTCCCGGCGTATACCGCTACCTGCCCGGTAGCCATGAGCTGGAGTTGGTTCAGGCAGGCGACATCAGCGACGCACTAACCGCCGCCGCCCTGCGGCAGGCATTCGTCCGGCAGGCCGCCGCCAACATCGTCCTGGCGGGGGTCTACGCCCGGACCGCCGGCCGGTATGGGGACCGTGCTGTTCGATATGTCCACATGGAGGCCGGGCACGTGGGTCAGAACGTCGCCCTCCAGGCGGTGGCCCTGGGCCTGGGCACCGTCATGATCGGAGCCTTCCAGGACGATGAGGTGGCAAGGGTGGTGGGCATGGCCGCAGAGGAAGAGCCGCTATACATCATCCCGGTGGGGAGGTAGCCTTCCTTCTGTCCCGCACGGAGGCGGATTACCCGCTGCCCCCTGGCAGCCCGAACCACCAGCACAGAGGGAGGCCCAGTGATCGGTCGCATCTTCGGGCGGAAGGGCATCCTATCGGAGCGGGAGCATGAGATTCGAGCCCGGCAGCAGGAGCTCCTGGAGCGCCTGGCCGACTCCATCGAGAGCTTCGAGCCGACTCTGACGGGCGAGGACCTCCGCCGGTTGCGGGAGGCCCGTGAGCAGCTCCAAGGGCTCTTCCTCTTGGTGGTGGTAGGGGAGTTCAACTCGGGCAAATCGAGCTTCATCAACGCCCTCTTGGGAGAGAGCGTCCTCCCGGAGGGCGTGACCCCCACCACCGACCGTATCAACGTCCTCCGCCACGGGAGCGAGCCAACGCTGGTGGACCGGGAAGCCTTTCTCTTGGAGCGCACCCACCCGAGTCCCCTCCTCCGGGAGATCACCCTCGTCGACACGCCCGGCACGAACGCCATCATCCGGCGCCACGAAGAACTGACCCGGGACTACGTACCCCGCTCGGACCTTGTGCTGTTCGTCACCTCCGTGGATCGCCCCTTCACGGAGAGCGAGCGAGAGTTTCTGGAGCAGATCCGGGAGTGGGGCAAGAAGATCGTCTTCGTCGTCAACAAGATGGATATCCTGCGGGACGGTGCCGAACGGGAAGAGGTCTCGAAGTTCGTCAGGGACAACGGCGCCGCCTTGCTTGGCGAGGCACCAGAGGTCTTCCCGGTCTCGGCCCGGCAAGGCCTCAGCGCTCGGACAGAAGAAGACGGAGCCGGCCGTCGCGCCCTCTGGGAGACCAGTGGCTTCGGTGCCGTGGAAGACTACCTGCTCCATACTCTGGACCAGGAGGAGCGGATTCGCCTGAAGCTCCTGAACCCCCTGAACGTCGGACTGCGCCTCGCTGCCACCTATAAGGAGACGGCCTTCGAGCGTCTCAAGCTTCTCGCCGACGATGTGGAAACCATCCACAACATCGACCGCCAGCTATCTCTCTTCCACCAGGAAATGGTGAAGGATTTCGAGCCCCGTTTGGACCGGTTGCGCCTGTTGCTGGGAGAGATGGGGCGGCGCGGTGAGACCTTTTTCGACGAGCACATCCGTATCGGACGTATCAGGGGACTCCTGGATAGCGAAGCTGTCCGCCAGGCCTTCGCCCGGGAGGTGGTGGGCGACACCCCGAGGATGATCGAGGAAGACGTGGGACGCATCATCGACTGGATCGTGGAGCGCAACCTGAAGGTGTGGCAGGATGTAAGCGGCTACATCGATCGTCGCAAGATCGCCCGCCACCGCGAAGAGATCATCGGGGAGGTCGGGCGCGCGTTCGACTACAACCGCCAAGCCCTCCTGGATTCCATCGGGCGACTGTCCCGTGAGGTAGTGGGTACCTACGACCGGGAGGCCGAGGCCCGGGCAATCGCCAACGAAGTCCAGGGCACCTTCGCCACCACCGCTCTGGCCGAGATCGGTGCCATCGGTCTCGGGACGGTGGTAGCCACCGTGGCAATGAGCGCCGCGGCCGATGTCACGGGCATCCTCCTGGCTGCGGTCCTGGCGGTGGGTGGCTTCTACCTCATCCCCCGCAAGCGCCGGAATGCGAAGGACGCTCTTCGTAAGCGCTTGGCTGCGCTGGAGGATCAGCTCACCAGCGCCCTCACGCGCCAGGTCCACCTGGAGATTGGCCAATCCACCGAGCAGGTGAACGAGGCCATCGCCCCCTACCGCCGGTTCGTCGTCTCGCAGACGGAGCGGCTGAACGAGGTCCGCGACGAACTGGTGACCGTGGAGGATTCCCTCCTGCGGCTGAAGCGAGAGATCGAGGAGAAGTAGGGATCGCGGTCCACCGCTCCAGGGGCTCCCCCGGACCCGGTCCCTACCTCCCCGGCGCCTCCCTTAGGCCCAGATAGTAGGCAGCGTTGGCGTGGGGGTCGATCCGGAGCCCGATGCGGCCCGGCAGGGCGCTCAGGACCGTGGTGACGCCCGGACCGTGCCCCGCATAATCGCTCCATCCGTGGATGATGACGCCGATGGTCACGGCATCCTCGTACCGGCCGGCGCCGTAGAAGTTGTAATGGTCCCGGATGGCCACCACATCCCCCAACCTGAGGCTCTTCAGATTGTAGCGTTCCACGGTCTCGGGACAGGTGGTCTGGATGTCGTAGTCCAGGGTCTCGATGAAGGAAGCTCCGATGCCCGAGCCCATGATGTGGCCCGGGATCTCCATCACCACGGGAACCACCAACTGGTCGCCCTCCACCCCGATGCCCATGGACTCCAGGAACTCCGGCGAGGGCTTGTTCACCCGGACGTCCTCGAATCCCTCGATCTTCA
>PXFI01000368.1 GCA_003564295.1 Gemmatimonadota bacterium
CCCAGGGTGCTGGCGGAGCCCGGCATGTCGCTGCCGGCGGAGGCCGCCAGCCCCAGCCCCCCCTGGGCGGCCTGGGCGGCCAGGGCTGTCTCCTGGCACCAGGAGAGAACCACCTCCGCGCCCTCCGCACAGGCCAGGGCAAGCTCCCTGACCCCCTGACCCTCCAGCGGGGCGGGAGACACGAGAAGACCCGAGCCAAGGAGTGCCGAACCGAGTGCGCGGCCCTTCCAGGAGTGCGTCACGCCAGTTCCACCCCCTTCCCTTCCACCACCTCTCCCAGAATCCAGCTCTTCTCTCCGGCGGCTGCCAGCTCCTGCGCCACCGCATGGGCATCCCCGGGTGCGGTGATGACGATCATTCCCACCCCCATATTGAACACCCGGAACATCTCGTCCGCCGTCACCCCACCCCCCTCCTGAAGGACCCGGAAGAGGGGGGGTACCTCCCAACTGTCCAGACGAACCCGTGCTCCCAGCCCTCTTCCCAGCACCCGGGGCAGATTCCCCGGAATCCCGCCTCCCGTTATGTGGGCCAGGGCACGAACCCGGCCTTCAGTGAGGTGGGGCCTCAGGGCGGACAGGTAGCTCCTGTGCACGGACAGGAGGGCCTCTTCCACCGAGATCCCCAGGCCCGGCATCTCGTCCCGGATCTGGAGCCCCATGGCCTCGAAGACGATCTTCCGCGCCAGGGAGTAGCCGTTGGTGTGGAGCCCCGAGGAACCAAGTGCGATGAGGGAGTCACCGGCCCGGACCAGGGATCCATCAAGCATGTGAGACCGTTCCACGATTCCCACGATGAAGCCCGCCAGATCGTATTCCCCGGGGGCATAGAAGTCCGGCATCTCCGCCGTCTCCCCTCCCAGGAGGGCGCACCCGTTTGCCAGGCAGGCCTCTGCCATGCCCCTCACCACGTCCGTCACTACACCCTCCTCCAGCCGACCCGCCGCCAGGTAGTCCAGGAAGAAGAGGGGGGTCGCGCCCTGAACCAGGATGTCGTTCACGCAGTGGTTCACAAGATCCTGGCCTACGGTGTCGTGACATCCCGACAGGAAGGCCAGCTTGAGCTTGGTCCCTACTCCGTCGGCGCTGGAGACCAGGACCGGCGCCCGGTAGCCAGCGGGCACGGCGTAGAGCCCTCCGAAAAGGCCCAACTCCGAGAGGGTGTGCTCATCCCGGGTCTGGGCGACGAGGGCTCTCAAGGCCTTCTTGGCCCGTTCTGCCGCGTCGAGATCCACACCTGCAGCCCGATAACTGAGGCCAGGGGGTTCAGGCATGCTCTTCCTCCTCCGAGCGCTCCATGCGGACCGGAGCCGAGACCCCGAGAACTCCAAGGCCGTTGCGGAGCACGATCCGCACGGCCCTGGCCAAGGCCAAGCGGGCACCACGGATTCCGGGATCCGCCGCCAGAACCGCAAGCTCGGGGTCCCGGGAGGGGTTGCCTGCATGGTACCACGAATTCACGGCGTTGGCTGTCTGCTCCAGGAATTCGCACAGGACGTGGGGAGCCCGGGATGCCGCTGCCCGCTCCAGGATCTCGGGGAATCCGGCCAGTTGTTTGGCCAGCTCTCTCTCCAAGGGATGGGAAAGGCCTCCCAGGTCCAGCCCTTCGCAACGGATATCGTCTTCCTCCACCCCGGCTTTCCTGAAAATGGAGCACATCCGGGCATGGGCGTATTGGATCTTGTAGACCGGGTTCTTCTCTGATTGATCCATGGCCACATCCAGGTCGAACACCAGATGGGCCTCGGGCTTCCTCATCAGGAAGAAATACCTGGCCACGTCGACCCCCACCTCGGCACACAGCTCCCTGAGGGTGGTGTAGGAGCCCGAGCGCTTGGAAAACCTGACCTCCCTTCCCTCCCGTTCCACCGTGACCATCTGGTGGAGAACATACTCGGGGTACCCCTCGGGAAGTCCCAGGGCCTGGAGTCCAGCCCGGACGCGGGTCACCGTGCCATGGTGATCGGACCCGTGCAGGTTGATGGCGTGGCGAAATCCCCTCTCCCATTTGGTGAGGTGATAGGCTACGTCCGCCAGGAAATAGGTGGGGGTGCCGTCCCGTCGCACCATGACACGGTCCTTCTGGTCACCGAAGTCTGTGGTGCGGAGCCAGAGAGCCTCGTCCCGATCGTAGACGAAGCCCGTCTCCTGGAGGGCCTGCACAGTGGACTCCACCCTGCCGTCGGCGTAGAGAGACGACTCCAGGTAATATTCGTCGAACGCCACACGGAACTCCTCCAGGTCCCGGTCCTGCTCTTCCCTCAGGATCCGGACCGCCAACTCCCTCATCTTGTCCAGGGTCTCCGGGGATGAGTCGCCCCGGTATCGATCCGCCACCTCTTCCAGGAGCCTGGAAGCCAGGTCCCGCACGTACTCCCCCTGGTAGCCGCCCTCCGGGATCTCCGCCTCAAGGCCCAGGAGTTCCTGGTAGCGTGCCCACACGCTCCGGGCGAGGAGGTCCATCTGGCTGCCGGTGTCGTTGTAGTAGAACTCCCGGTGCACGGCCCATCCGGTCCACTCCAGTAGGGAGGAGATGGCGTCCCCCAGGGCGGCCTGACGCCCATGTCCCAGATGGAGGGGTCCCGTGGGGTTGGCGGAGACGAACTCCACCATGACGCTCTGTCCCCCACCCTGGTCGCCCCTCCCGAAATCCTGATCCCTCAGGAGGATGTGGGGGAGGATCCCGGCCACTGCTCCCGCTGAGAGATGGAAATTGAGGAATCCGGGGCCCGCCACCTCCACCCGGTCGGCGCCTGCCGCTGCCAGGTCCAGATTACGGACCATCTCCTCGGCAAGGTCCCGGGGAGAGCGGCCGAGTCGGGAGGCCAGGCTCAGGGCCACGTTTGTAGCCCAATCCCCATGGGCCGGGTCCCTGGGGCGCTCCAGTCGGATCTCGGCCTCCTGCACCCCCATCTCCCGGAGAACCCCCTCCAGCGCCGCCCGGATCAGTATCTCGGACATGTCTTGTCAGGACTCCTGGGGGCCGGCCTTTGCAGAGCCGGTTCCCTCGGCCTTCGCCGAGCCGCCTCCGCCGGCCTTGCCCGAGTCGGTTCCCCCGGCCTTCCTTGAGCCGTCTTCTCCGGCTTTGCCCGGCGACGGGGAGGCGGACGAGGTCTCTGCCTTGGCTTCCTTGGAGGCTTCCTTCTTGTAGGAGTCGCTCCGGTAATCCGTGATGTAGAACCCGTTGCCTTTGAAGAGGAAGCCCATGCCGCCGGAGAGGAGCCTTTCGCTCTGGACGCCGCACTGAGGGCACCGGGCCCGGGGCTGGTCGCTCATCCTCTGGAAGAGCTCGAAATGGTGCCCGTTCGGACACCTGTACTCATAGGTAGGCATAAGACGCAGGAACCTCCCTGTCCCGTACAGAATTCCAGGGAAAAAGCTAACCAGGCACAGGGTAGG
>PXFI01000012.1 GCA_003564295.1 Gemmatimonadota bacterium
GAGCATCGTCAGTCCTCCTCTCCGGATCCGAAACGGGCCTCCAGAACCGGGATCAGGGCCTCCATGGCCACACCCCGGGACGCCTTCAAGAGGACCACCTCGTCTCCTCCGAGACGCTCCAAGAGCACCGTTTCCGCCTCGTCCAACCCTCGAACAGCCACCAGCTCCGGCCCTCCCGGGGGCCGGGTCACAAACCGGGCGGCCTCGGCGAAGAGTCCGGTGACCACCACCAGGTCCAGGGAACGGGAGAGGGCGTCCTCCAGGACCTGGCGATGCAGGAGTTGGGACCTTTCGCCCAGCTCCAGCATGCTCCCCAGGACCGCCACCCTCCGACCGGGCCGGCGGACGGTGGCCAGGAGGTCCAGGGCGGCGCGGACGCTCTGAGGACTGGCGTTGTAGCAGTCCACCAGGAGGGTCAGGCTGCCCAGGACCCGGATCTCGCTTCGCATGCCGGTGGCCAGCACCCTGCCGATCCGCAGGACTGCGTCCCGGGGCGGCACCCCCATGGCCCTGGCCACGGCCAGGGCCAGGAGAGCGTTTTGCACCGAATGGCGCCCCGGAACCCGGAGCTGGACCCGCTCCCCCTCCCAGATGAAGCGGTAGCAGCCGTTCTCCATGGCTTCCGCCTCTCTCGGCCGGAGCTGGGGAAGGGCTCGCTCGCTCCAACCCACCACCAGGAGGTCCGCCGCCAGCCGTTCCGCCGTCACGGACCTGGCCCTCTCTTCCAGGATCGGGGGATCGTCCCCCACCACGGCGAGACCGTCCGCCGGGAGGAACCGGAAGAGGTCAAGCTTCTCTTCCAGGATGCCCTCCATGGAGCCCAGCTTCTCCAGATGGGTCTCGCTCACGGTGGTGATGACACCCAGCTGGGGGCGAGCGACGGCAGTCAGGGCCCGGATCTCCCCCGGCTCGTTGGTCCCCAGCTCCAGAACCAAGACCTGGGCGTCCGGTGGCGTCGCCAGGACCGTCAGGGGGAGGCCGATGCGGTTGTTCAGGTTCCCGGCCGTGGCGTGGACCCGCATGCTGCCGGACAGGGCCTCTTTCAGGAAATCCTTGGTGGAGGTCTTCCCGGAGGAGCCCGTGATGCCCACCACCCTCGCCCGAAGCTCTTTGCGGCGATGGCGAGCCAGGTCCCCCAGGGCTTGCAGGGTGTCGGGGACAGGGTACAGGGGCGACCCCACCTCCGAGTCCGCTACCCGGGAGACCACGGCCCCGGCGGCTCCCCGGGCCAGGGCCTCCGCCACGAAGTCGTGCCCGTCGAATCGTTCCCCGACCAGGGCCACGAAGAGGCTGCCAATCTCCACGCTTCTGCTATCGGTGCAGATCCCGGAAAAGGTCAGGTCCTCCACGGCCTGGTCCGTGCTCATTCCCAGGGCCTCCCGCACCTCCCGGTCGGTCCAGGAGAGGCTCATGCGCTCCCTCCTTCCCGACCACCCAGGAACTCCAGGACAATGTCCCGTTCCACGAAGGGGTGGCGTTGCCGGCCCACGGTCTGGTAGGCCTCGTGGCCCTTGCCGGCCAGGAGAAGCAGGTCCCCGGGACGGCCCTCCCGGAGGCCGGCGGCGATGGCCTCTCTGCGATCGGGGATCCTGAGACGGGGCGCCGTTCCCATGCCCTGGAGGATGTCGTCTATGATGGCCTCCGGATCCTCCGTGCGGGGGTTATCGGAGGTGACGAAGGCAAGGTCCGCCAGGCGGGCTACCACGGCCCCCATGCGGGGCCGCTTGCCCCGGTCCCGGTCCCCTCCGGCGCCGAAGAGAACCATGAGACGGCCCCGAACCAGAGGGCGGAGGGTCTGGAGCACCCGTTCCAGGGCGTGGGGAGTGTGGGCAAAATCGATGAGGACGGGAAAGGGCAGGTCCACCACGAGCTCCAGGCGGCCGGGTACCTGGGGAGCGGAGGAGAGCCCTCCGGCGATCTCCTCCAGGCTCAGGCCCGCCACACGGGCCACACCGGCGGCGGCCAGGGCGTTCTCCACATTGAACCGCCCCAGAAGGGGAAGATGAACCTCCACCTCCTCCATGCCGGCCCGGAGGCGGAGCCGGGAGCCCCCAGGGGTCAGATCCAATCCCCGAGCCACCAGGGCAGGACCTCCCTCTTCCTCTCCCTCTCCCTCTCCCCCTCCCTCACTCCCACCCTCCTCACCGAATCCGAAGTGCAGGGTCCGGCCTCCCGGAACCGGCTGGCCCCGCCAGGCCGCCTCGTCCCGGTTCACCACGGCCCATCCGCCGGGCTTCAGAAGCTCCAGGAGCCTGGCTTTGGCTTGCCGGTAGCTATCCAGGTCCGGGTGGTAGTCCAGGTGGTCCTGACTCAGGTTGGTGAAGACGGCGGCGTCCAGGCCGACCCCGTCCATACGACGCTGGTCCAGGGCGTGGGAGGAAACCTCCAGGGCGCCATATTCCACCCCGTCATCGGCCATTTCCCGGAGCATGCGGCAGATCTGAACGGGTCCCGGCGTGGTGAGCCCCTCCGTGCCCGGCCGGACCGACCCCGACTCCTCCACCAGACCCAGGGTGCCCAGGGCCCGGGCCCGGCCCCTCTGCTGGAGGAGATGGCGCGCCAGCACCGCCGAGGTGGTCTTCCCGTTGGTGCCCGTGACCCCGGCCAGGAAGAGCTGGGTCCAGGGGGAGCCGAAGGCCGTGTCCGCGGCCAGGGCCCCGCCAAGGCGGCCGTCACTCACTAGCAACTGGGTCACCTGCACCTCCGACACCAGCCGCTCCACCACCGCCGCCACCGCTCCGCCTTCCACGGCCTGGGGAAGGAACTCGTGTGCGTCGTGCTCCGAACCCTTCCAGGCCAGGAACAGGTCCCCCGGGGTCACGCCCCGGGAATCCTGGGATACTCCCGTTATGGTGACCTCCTGGGAACCGCTCACGGCGAGAAGGATCCCGGCCTCCCGCAGACGCCGGGCCACGGCACTCAGGGGGAGGGCGGGGCTACCCACGGCCCTGACTCCGGGACAGGATCCGGACCGTGTCCCCGGGAGCGAGGGAGGTATGGGCTGGAGGTCGGGTTCCGACTACCATGCCCGGAGCCTCCAGGAGGACCCGGAGACCCAGGGCATGTAGCCGCCGGACAGCTTGCCGAGGAGAAAGACCGGAGACGTCGGGGACAAGGACGCCCGTCTCCGGTTGATCGAGGGTCCGGGACGCGCGGACCGGAGGGGGAGGGGAAGAGGTAGAGGAAGCGAATTGAGCCCCCGGAAGAGGAGAGGTCCTCGGCTGCTGCCGGGTAAGGGAAGCGAGTGCTTCCCGGTCGATGGGCGCCTGGCGGGCGGCGAGGACCGCCTCCATGGTCGCCCGGGTTACAGGAGCGGCGGCGGCGCCACCGTAGTATGCGCCCTGGGGCCGGTCCAGCTTCACGAATACCACCA
>PXFI01000226.1 GCA_003564295.1 Gemmatimonadota bacterium
CCAATTAGCCCCCCAGGTCCAGATGGTACCGTTTTCCTTCAGGGCTGCAGTATGTTCCGCCCCTGCGGAAACCAGCACCCAGTCATTGGCCGTACCCACCCGGGTGGGTTCATTTTGATTCGTGTTGCTGCCAATGCCCAGTTGGCCGCTGCCGTTAGCCCCCCAGGCCCAGAGGCTGCCGTCTGATTTTAAAGCTACAGTATGATCATTCCCGGCAGTCACGGCTACCCATTCGGTTTCCGACCCCACCTGGACGGGTTCGTTCGAATCTGTATTGCTTCCGTCCCCCAGTTGGCCGGAACTGTTCAGACCCCAGGTCCAGAGGCTGCCGTCTTCCTTCAGGGCGGCGGTATGCCCCCATCCGGCGGACACGGCTTCCCACGAAGTACCTGTCCCAACCCTGGCAGGCAAAGAACTTTGCGTGTTTGTGCTGTCTCCCAGTTGGCCGCTGCTATTTCCTCCCCAGGCCCAGAGGGAGTTCATGCTGCCTATCTCTTGGAATACCGCAGATATCAATTTGTGATCGTCCATGGTTAGCGTCATCTCCGGAGAAGCACCTGTGGCATCTCCGGTCCAGGCAGCAAATGCCCAGCCTTCAGCGGGATAGGCCGTTAGGGACACTACTGCCCCCGCCGGGTACGTGTAAACACCTGCCGGAGGATCTGTGTTGCCCTGGCCCTCAACCGAAAGTGTTAAGTCGTATTCCACTACCACTTCTGCCATGAATTCAACCTTCACTTCAACTGCTTCCTGCAGGTTGTACAAGGTGAACTCCTGGCCTGTTTCGCCGATTTGCACATCATCGTTTACCGTCCAGTTATTTACCCGGTAGCCGGAATCCGGCGCTGCGGTAAAAACAATATCTTTACCTTCTTCAACCGCATCACCCGAGCCGATGGCTGTGCCGTCAACTTCGGCTGCCAGTGTACCGTGGTTACCGACCACGCTAAAGGCAACCGAGTAAACAGTGGGTTCAGGGGCTGTGGGATCATGTACGTATCCCTGCCACCTCAGGAAAGGATAGCCGTTATTTGCTGCCGGGTTGATTCCCCAGGTATCTTGGAAGTCCCAGTCGACATAGGACAAATAATCTTTCATTTCAGCGCTGGTAAGTCCGAAAACACCGGTTCCACTGCCTTCTCCTACCCCTTTCGTTTGCCCGGTGGTCTCTTGATCATAGTAGGAGTTGGTAATGATATTATAATTTGCTCCCACCAGGCCGCCGACATTGCTGCTTCCCGTCACAACACCCCTTGCGTAGGAGCTATTCACAAAACCGGGGGAGTATCCCACCAGGCCGCCGACATAGCTCCCTGCTCCTGTAACGGAACCCACGCCATAAGAGTCGGTGGTAGTGCCGTTATTGTATCCCACGAGTCCTCCGACGTAGCTGGCACCACCGCTCACATGGCCTGCCGCATAGCTACTGCTGATGGTGGCATAATTAAGCCCCACCAGGCCAGCCGTAGCAGTTTGGCCGTTCACAGCAGCCTTGGAGTAACAATGGAGTACGTTGCCGTAACTTGTTCCCAGCAGACCACCGACATAATTGCCCGCTCCGGCAACCGTTCCCGTGGTATAAGAGTCGCTAATGGTGCTCCCATAGTGTTCCCCCACCAGGCCCCCGACGCAGCAGTTACCAGTTACATCGACATTTTGCAAACCTACATTTTTCAATTGCGAACCAGACCCGGTGTAACCAAAGAGGCCCACGTAATCTGCAACTGGACGGTCAATGAATAAATTGTTGATGGTGTATCCGTCTCCGTCAAAGTGGCCTGTAAAGCGCTCGGTAGATGTTCCAATAGGTTCCCAACCTTCTGCTGTGTTCCAGGGAGAATCATCGAGATCGATATCTGTGACCTGAATGAAATGCTTATCCAGATAATCCCTCAGGGAGTCTAATTGTTCCGCTGTGGCGACCTGGTACGGGCTCCCCGATGTGCCCTCTCCTCCTTCGAACGGGTGAAGCGCACCGGCAGTACTGGTAAACATGAACAGTAGCAAAACCACTGTTGCGAATAGAAGGTACACTTCACATTTCTTCCTTTTATTAAAAGTCTTCATTTTCCCTCTCCTTAATAGAAATATATGAAAACCACGATCATTTTTCCCAACTACACATCGCGCTGCAAAGAAACAAAAACCGGCCTTCTGGCCGGTTACGCTACTGGCTCACCCCTGGCTGTAAGCGTCCATGTAAAACCGAGGGAGTCATCGCTCGCCATTTGCAAGAGATTATTGCGAATGATAAATAGAATGACTTACTACCTCTTGGGGAATTGCGATGAATTGGTGTATTCTGAGGGCAGTCTAGGAATAGTCAAATGCAGCTGCGTCACAATTAGCAGGTTCTTCCTAATATATGTAGTATCTATATATATTCTACAAGGATATGTGACAATCCTGCCAGATGTGGAAATATTTTAATAATTATGATGGGTTTTATCGCATAAAACCGGGAGACCACCCTGATTGGCGATCTCCCGGTTCGGACTATGCAAAAACCTATCAATTATAATAGGCTTAGGGATAAAGCGGCGTCAGGATGGGCTGGCCGTCCCCGTCGAATCCGTCAAAGACCAGGTAGGCGCTGACGGTCTCCCAGCTCTGAGCCGAGGCCGCGGCGATGGCGCCTGCGGTGTTCCCTTCCTGGGCGAAGGCCGTACCGTAGGCGCCGATTCCGATATACTTGTCCCCCGAGCCCACAGCCCGCACCATGAGTACGCCGTCAGCGGCCATGAAATCATACATCTCGTTCCCTGCCCCGGCCGCCAGGGCGGATCCGTAAGCCCCGATGGTGCAAACGACCATATCTTCGCCGATCTCCAGGACGACATGGTTGATACTGCCCGTTCCTGTGGGCAAAAAGACCGCCACAGCAATCTTATCTGAATCCATGGTGATTGTGATTTCTGGCGTCGTGTGTTCCGTTCCGTTGACCACCCACTTTTCGAATACCCAGTCCGCTGCCGGCTCAGCAGTCAGGTTTAACCGGGTGCCCTCATCATAGGTATGGGAGCCCACGACAGGCATCGTGGTGCCCTGACCTTCTAGTTTTACAGTCAATGATACCTTTTCCCCGCTTGCCTCTCTAAAACCTCTATCACTATTGGTAGGCCGACTTTCGGCGCCAGCAGCCGATACCAGGCAAGCATAATACCGACCGCTGCCATCTGTCGGGGCAACGGTATCGTTATAGGGATTAGTGGTAGCGTCTCTGATAGAACTATAAGTACTATTGCTGTCGTCGCGGGAACTTCTGTACCACTGATAAGTTAGCGGCCCTGCCCCTCTATGGCCTTGCGCAGCGCTGGAGTTTTGATCAGCTGCGCCGCTCATACTGACCACACACCGGTAA
>PXFI01000026.1 GCA_003564295.1 Gemmatimonadota bacterium
CGGTATTGCGCACAAGGTCTTCGGCGGGACTGAGGCCCGGGAACAGCTTCAAGATCCCGAACCACAAGAACACAATACCCAATCCGATGCGCAGGATCGGAAGGCCGGCCCGGGCCATCCATCCGATCACGGCCCGGTCCAGGTTGCCGAAGTACCTCTCGGCCAGCCTGTCTTCCATGGTGAGCCGGCGCTCGTCCTCATACCCGGCTTGAGAGTAATCGTGATTTTGCATGGCTTATAGGCCTCGTCGTGTTACACAGTCTGTCGGAGCGAAAGCGAAAATAGGGAGCCAAGATACCCGCAGAACGGCTCCAGCGCGATCAAGAAAGCTAGAGCTTACGCCACCTATCCGGCAAGGCCGGGGGGCCGGTGGTCGAGGTGATCGTCGGATTTGCCGTGACCGTTGCCAACCAGACGGCCCAGGTCGTTACGCTGGCTGAGCGCCTGCAGCCTGTGCTTGGCGCTGCGTTCGGATCGGCGGCGGGCGGGATTCCCGGATTCGGAGCCGCCACCACGCTCTTCGTGAACTCCGTCACTTCGGGGGCCGCCAACGCGTTCCTCACCCTGAGAGTGGGGATCATCGCAAAGCAGTACTGCCGGGCGCTGGTGGTGGCCGATCGCCGGTCTATTCGTCGCACAGCGGTCATGCAGGCGACCCAGCTGCTGGGTAACATCGTCTTCGACAGCACGAAGCACGTGGCAGCGGCGGTGGGGACTGCCACCAGGAGGACCGTGGGGGAGACCGTGGAGAGCTTCGGCGACGAACTGAAGAAGATGGGCCTCGAGGTGCGGGACAAGAGCGTGGCCGTCCTGGCCCGCCGCAGGCTGAGGCCGGATGGACCTCCGATCCTGGAGATCCAGCCCCAGGACTGAGGGCGGCTAGGGGAAGGGCTATCGTTCCTTCCTGACCTCCTGCACCAGCTCCGCCAGGTGCCGATTCACTCTCTCCGGGGCAAGGAGGTCGAAATGGTCGGCCCCGGGTTCGATCTGGATGGAGTCCTCCCGGTAGTCGTTCCCCAGGAGGCCCGAGTCCAGGTTGGCCAAGAGGAGGCTCTGCACGGGCCGGCTCTCCATCTCGGTATCGGCGAAGACGCAGCGGACGACGTTCACTCTCTCGGCTGTCGCCCGGAACCAGCCGGGAAAAGGGTCGCCGCCGTCCAGGAAGGGCTCGATTATGTCCTGCCCCTGCTTGCGAAGGGGCCTGAGATCGGATTGGAACTTCCGGAGGATGCGGACCAGATACTCGTGGATGTTCAGCCATTCTCCCAGGGTAGTGGCCCCGGCGCCACTGTCCCGGAGATGGGGAAGGATCTCGGTGGCGGCCTCCGACGTCTGAGCCGCCAGCACACGAGAGACGAAGCAGGTGGAGAGGTTCAGGTTGCACCCCATGCCGAGGTACCCGTCCACCACCAGCGGGCTCCCCTGAGGCCAGTCGCTGAGAAGGTGGAACCCCATGTCCGCACCGGAGGAGAAGCCCAGCAGGATCGTGATCTCGGGGGCCAGGGTTTCCACCATGTGGGTAAGGGACGCGCGAAGGATGACGCTATGGCTCCCCAGGGAGAGGACCGTCCGCCTCGACGCCTTCGGCTCGAACCCGTAGAGGGTCACCGCCACTCCCCGGTAGGGCGATCTCTTCAGGATCTCCTGGAATGTGCGGTGGTCTCCGCCGAAGCCGTGGAGGTAGATGACAAGGACCTCGGAAGGCACGTCGTTGTCCAGGTAGTGGAGATGATCCCCGATCATCCGGGGATCCAGCTCCTGGCGATGGATCTGTCGGCAGACCTGGGCGGTGAGCTGGAAGGTCTTCAGGCGCACCTGGTTGCTGGGGGTTGATGGCTCCGAGTCTGCTTGGAAGGGCGTTCTTGTGATATCCTTCAGAGACCGGCCAAACTGTTCGGCGCCGGAAAACCGGTCGAGCGGAAGCTTGGCCAGGGCCTTCATGACGGCGGAGTCCAGGGCGGGGGGAACCGAGGATCGGATGACCCGGGGACGCGTGGGCTCTACCATGAGGAGCCTGGCCACGATGGACTGGACGGTGGCCCCGGTGTGAGGCGGCTCTCCCGTAAGCATCTCGTACAGGACGGCGCCAAGGGAATACACGTCAGTGGCGGCGGTGAGCTCGGCCTCCCCCGCGGCTTGCTCCGGGCTCATGTAGTGGGGGGTCCCCAACGAGATTCCCGATTCCGTGAGCCGTCCTTGCCCCACCGCCGTCACCGCCAGGGCGATGCCGAAGTCCGCCACCAGCGGTACGTCCTCCTGGAAGAGGATATTGGCCGGCTTGATGTCCCTGTGGATGATGCCGCGGCTGTGGGCGTAGCTCAGGGCATCAGCCACACAGTCTGCAATCCGGACGGCCTCGGCCACCGGCAGCTGGCCTTCGCGATCCAGCTTCTGCCGCAGGCTCTCGCCTTCCACGAGGGGCATGACGTAGAAGAGGAACCCAACAGCCTTTCCAGAGTCATGGAGGGGAAGGATGTGGGGGTGCGTCAGCCCGGCCGCGATAGTGATCTCGCGGTTGAACCGCTCCACTCCGAGCGATGCCGCCAGGTCGGGACGGAGGACCTTCACCGCCACATTCCGGTGGTGCTTCAGGTCCCGGGCCAGGTAGACCATGGCCATCCCCCCGGCGCCGAGCTCCCGCTCAAGGGCGTAGCGATCGCCCAGGGCGGCCTTCAGGCGGTCCAGTGGCTCGGTCATGGGGAGCCTCCGAGTGGCGGGGGAGAGGCGAGCCAGGCCGGCTGGCCAGGCTCACCTGCGTCTCCCGATGGGTACATTGGGGCGGGCCGCTCTTGGGGCGCAAGGGAAATGGGCGTGGGCAGGTCCAAGGGAACAGTGGCCTTCCAGGCGCTGAGAGCTCCTGGAGAGTGTGCCGAGGGGGTGGCGGAAGCCATGGTTGGATGAACCTTTCCCGCGCTGGGCTCCGACATCGGGGAGGTGCAGTTGTCTCGGGCCCTCCCCTCCCCTCCCCGCTTCGCTTGGGATGTCCGGTGGTGTCCCGGGGTCGCTACGGGGGTCAGCGGTGGTGGGACCCGCTCCCTCACAGGTCGCCGAAGAGCTCCCGGCTGATCCAGGCTGCTCGCCCCTCCGGCAGGGGTTCTTGCCATCCTATCGTAAGCCGTTTATGATATGATCATGGATGAGATCCGAAGATATCTGGCCGAGATAGGGAGGCGGGGAGGACGCAAGAGTCGCCGGTTCCTCGATTCGGCCACGGCGCGGGACATGGTTCGCATCCGGGAGGCCCGGCGGGCCTTCCGGCGTTTCCGGACCATGTGCTTCTGGTCCTACCGGCCCGACCTGGAGATCGGACTCGCCGAGGTACCGTGGGTGGCGGAGCAACTCATGAAG
>PXFI01000171.1 GCA_003564295.1 Gemmatimonadota bacterium
CTGAGCCAGGTCCTCGGCCAGGTCATTGCAACCCACCGAAACCGAGGCATAGCTCACCACCGCATCCCAATGGCTATCCAGTACCTGGTCAAGGGCATGGACATCCCCGGATGCCAGGCGTTCCAGGAGGTCCTCGTCCGAGCTGTCCGATTCGGGACCTCGGTGACGCTGCCCGGCCCATGGGGACCGTTCAGCCATCTGTGAGCTCACCGGAAGAGCGAAGGGATCCCCCGACCTCGACGCCTGGAGGGAGGCTCCGGAGGTCAGCGGGCTTCACGAGCGTGGAGGCCGAGTCCAGGGGGACACTGCCGATCAGCTTCCTGTCCATCCCTGCCTCTCCCTCCTGTTCAGGTCAGCTTTGGAATCTAACCCTTTCGACTCCATCGCAGGAACCGAGCTGGCCGGAAGACAAGACTCCTGTGGTCTCGATCCTGGCCGCGGGATCCGGCGAGCTTCCCCACCCTGGCCCTCAGGGCAACGGCCACTGCATTATCTGGAGCGGGCGGTGGCCTCACCGCCCATGCCAACCGGAAGGCCCAGGGGATCTGCGTCCATGGCGATCGAGAACCGGCAAAGCGTACCACGGCGCGTAGCGGCCCTCCTGGAAGTGGTTCTGCTCCTGGCGGCGACCCTCACGGCTGTGGGGCTTGTGGCCAATTCGTCTTGGGCCGTACGCCAGCAGGTGGTCCTGGAAAAGCCGTTCCTGGAGTACTTGGTCCTCATGGCGGTGCCGGTGGGGGTGCTGCTCCTCACCGGACGAGGGCTGAAACCGTACGGGATTTCGGCGCACCGATTAAAGGACAACGCCCATGGCGCCCTCCTCTGCATGGTGCCCTACGCCGGGGCGCACGGGTTATTGCTCCTGGCATCCCCTCCTCCGGTCCTTTCGGCGGCCCTGGGCACGCTGCTGGCCCTGGGCGTGCTCTTCCTCTCCACCCGCCTCCTTCCGCCACGGGCTTCCGGCGAGGGGGTCGTCATCTGCCTGGCTCTGCCCCTCGTTCTCCTGGGAGGCCAAGGACCGGCAAGCGCCGCCTCGGCCCTGACCTTCCATGTCCTCTTTCTGGGGCCGGGAGAGGAGATCCTCTTTCGCGGCTATCTCCAGTCCAGGCTCAACCAAGCCTTCGGGCGGCCCTGGACGTACAGGGGTGTACAGATGGGCTGGGGGCTGCCCCTGACCGCTGCCCTGTTCGGCATCTTCCACCTCCTCAACCTCCCTGAGCTCTATGCCGGGCATCTGGGCCTGGATTGGGGGACCGGGGTCTCGACAGCGGCCTGGGGTCTCTTCTTCGGATACCTCCGGGAGTGGAGCGGGAGTGTCGTGGCTCCAGCCATGGTCCACGGCATTCCCCAGGGGATGGCAATGGCCATGATGGAGTGGTGAGGACCGGAGGCCCGCCATCCGCCCTACCGTCCCGGCGCCTCCCGCAAGCCGTAATCTACCGTCTCAGCTTCTCCCGCTGGCCCCGGAATCTATTGCCCCGGCGCCTCCCGCAAGCCGAGATAGTAGGCGGCGTTGGCGTGGGGGTCGATCCGGAGCCCGATGCGGCCCGGCAGGGCGCTCAGGACCGTGGTGACGCCCGGACCGTGCCCCGCGTAATCGCTCCATCCGTGGACGATGACGCCGATGGTCACGGCATCCTCGTACCGGCCGGCGCCGTAGAAGTTGTAATGGTCCCGGATGGCCACCACATCCCCCAACCTGAGGCTCTTCAGATTGTAGCGTTCCACAGTCTCGGGACAGGTGGTCTGGATGTCGTAGTCCAGGGCCTCGATGAAGGAGGCTCCGATTCCCGAGCCCATGATGTGGCCCGGGATCTCCATCACCACGGGAACCACCAACTGGTCGCCCTCCACCCCGATGCCCATGGACTCCAGGAACTCCGGTGAGACCTTGTTCACCCGGACGTCCTCGAATCCCTCGATCTTCAGGCCCACCCCCCTGGCCCTGACCTGGATCCTGTCGTTCAGGGCCAGGTTCTCCAGCACCTCCTCGGGAAACCACACCAGGTCATGGGCGCCCGCATGCCGGCCGATGTAGAACCCCCTGCCCCCTCTGGCCTCCCCGGAGATCACCTCGGCGGGGTTGCCGATCCCGGCCAGGATGGCGATGGCGCAGTCGGAGGCCCGGGCGGCGTCCCGGCCCTGGACGGTGACGTCCGGCTCCACATGGTCGGCGTTGGCCCAACCGTAGGCGGGGTCCCCGAACGATACCGTGTAGTTGATGGATGCCATACCGATCCGGACCTTCGCAGTGCCGTCGTACCCCACGCTGAAATCCCTGCCTCCCGGCGGCTGGACCACGGCCTCCACGGCGGTGGTGATGAGGGTCTCCTTGTTGGTCCTCAACACCCCGTCCATGCTGGCCGCGCTGGGAGACGGAGTCGCCGGATTCATGGAGATACCCAGGTACCTGCCGATGTTGGCATCCGGATCCAATTGGGGAAGGAAAAGCCTGCCCTCCCGGCTGGAAAGGATGGGGGTGACGGCGATGCCCACGCCGGACATGTCGCTGGGCCCGCTGCTGACGATGCCGATGGTGGCGCCGCCCCTGTAATGGCCCTTCCCGTAGTCGGTCTGAACGTCCCGGAGGTAGACGATATCGCCGAACCGGAGATCCCTGAGCTGGTACCTATCGATATCGGGCGGATAGCAGGTCTGGATGTTCCAGTGGCCGCTCAGGCTGCCTGCCCCTGCACCCTGGCCCATGATCTCTGCGGGGATCTCCTTCACCACGGGCACCTGGAGGCGGCCGTCCGCCGTCTCGGTGACCAGGGCCTCGAGAACCTCCGGCGTCAACCCGTGGACGAAGACATCGTCGAACCCCTCGATCTCCAGCCCGATCCCCACGGCCCGGGCCTGCATGACGTCACCGATGGCAAGCCTCTCCAGCACCTCGTTCTCGAAATGGACGAGAGCCATGCTGCCGAACTTGCCCGTGACCACGCCCCTCTCACCCCGGCCCGCCCCGGAAAGGAGCCTCACCTCGCTCCCCACCGAGATGCTGGTAATCCAGGCTGCCCGGGCCCGGTCGTCGCCGGCCCCCTCCACAGCCACGCCCATGGTGGCCCTGTCGCCAGTCCAACCGAAGATGGGGGCTCCCACCTTCAGGTTGTAGTTGATGCCTCCGGTCCCCACCAGGACCTTGGGCGTCCCGTCCCACGTGACGGCGTAGGCCCGGGACGGTTGGGCCGGGGCGACCTGGCCCTGGACCGCCAGGGTCAGCACCCTGTCCTTGTTGGTCCTGATGGGCCTGCCCTGGGCCTGAGCCTGGGCGGAGGCCAGATCCGGAAGAACCAGGACTCCAGCCAGCAGAAGGGACAGTACCGTCCCACTGAACAA
>PXFI01000098.1 GCA_003564295.1 Gemmatimonadota bacterium
ACCAGGATCGTCATCGATCCCTGGTTCGACGAGAACCCTGTCAGCGACATGAAGGCGGACGAGATCAAGGAGGTGGATTACATCCTCTGCACCCACGGCCACTTCGACCACTTCGCCGACGCCGTATCCCTGGCCAAGCGGACGGGTGCAACCCTGGTCTCCACCTTCGAGATCGTGAGCTTTGCCCAGACCAAGGGCGTTGAGGCCGCCCATCCTCTCCATATCGGCGGCGGCTTCAAGTTCCCCTTCGGGTACGTGAAGATGACCCCGGCCCTCCACGGGGGTCAGGTGGCGGGGGACGACGACGGCACCTACACCACGGTCCCCGGAGGCTTCTGGATGGACCTGGGGGGTAAGCGCCTCTACCATGCCGGCGACACGGCACTCCTGACGGACATGCAGCTCTTGAAGGGAACCGTGGACGTGGCCCTCCTCCCTATAGGGGACAACTTCACCATGGGTCCCCAGGATGCGGCGAAGGCCGTGGACTTCATCGAGCCCAAGGTGGTGATCCCCATTCACTACAACACCTTCGACCTGATCGCCCAGGATCCCGAGGCCTTCAGGGAGATGGTGGGTGAGAGGGCCGCCGTGGAGGTGCTGGAGCCCGGGGGAAGCTTCGAGTTCTAAGCCCCGGCCGTCGGGGACGGCCAGGTGGGAGACAAGGGGATTGATTGGCATGAATCCCGGATTCCGGGAAGGAGGGGGATGGGGTGACCCATCTCCCTCCGCCGTTTCGTCCCGTGAAGCCCTCCGGTGGAGGGTGATTCGGGACTTGCCTCTTCCCGGCCATGTCAACATGGCCCGGGACCACGCCCTGGCCCTCTCCGTGGGGCCGGGAGAGGGGGTATTCCGGACGTACGGGTGGAACCCTCCGGCGGTCTCCTTCGGCCGCAACGAGCCGGCCCTGGGGAAGTACTCCCTACCTGCGGCCGAGACCGAGGGGGTGTCCTTCGTGCGGCGTCCCACCGGGGGGCGGGCCGTCCTGCACCACCTGGAGCTCACCTACGCCCTGATCTTTGCGGCAGCTCAGTTCGGTGGCCCCAGGAGGAGCTACCGCCTGGTCAACCAGGGTCTCCTGGCGGGCCTGAAGCTGCTGGGAGGAGCGGTGGAGCTGGCGGTGAGGGAGGGGTCGGCCCTTCCCCCCAACTCAGGCCCCTGCTTCCAGGCGCCGGCGGAGGGGGAGGTGACGGCCCTGGGACGCAAGCTCATCGGCAGTGCACAGGTCCGGATCGGAGACCGGATCCTCCAGCACGGATCCTTGATCCTGGACGGAGATCAGTCGGCCCTGGGACGGATCCGCGTTGACGGGGAAGAGGTGCCGTCGCCGGCCAACGTCCGCAGCCTGCTGGGGGAGGTGCCCGATCTCCAGGCCCTCTCCCGTTCTCTCCAGGACGGTTTAGCATCGACTCTTGGGGGCGAATGGAGGGAAGGGTGCTATCGGGACGCCGAAAAGATGGCGGCGAGCGAGCTCGAGGCACACTATCTTGATCCAGGGTGGACGTGGCGGATGTAGGGAGACCCGGTTCACCTGACAGGGTCTCCCGTGTAAACCCCGGGAAGACCGGTAAGGAGTCGGCGTGATGAAGCAAGTCCTTTCCTGTTCCCTCCTGACAGCTCTCTTCCTCATGGGTGCCTGTGCCGACGACCCGGATACAAGGACCATGGACGGCTTCTGCGAGACCGCCCTGGCCAGGGTGGACTCCTTCATGGCCACCGTATCCGGCGACGGCCCCGAGGGGGTTCGGTACGGAGGGATGGCGGTGGTGGGCGCACCGGCGGAGATGGGCGGGATGAACGCCTTCGCCCACGGTGATGCGGGAGCGGTCCAACACCAGTTGTTCGTGAACCTCATGACCCTCGTCCAGTATGACGAGAAGCTGGAGCCCGTGCCCTACCTGGCCCGTTCCTGGGAGCTTTCGGAGGACGAATCGGAGCTCACCTTCCATCTCAGGGATGATGTACGCTGGCATGACGGCGAGCCCACCACAGCCCATGACGTGGCCTTCACCTTCCTCACGGCGATGGATCCCCGGACTGGTTTTCCGAACCCGGCCTTCTTCCAGCACTACCTCCCTGGGGAAGAAGGGGTGGAGGTGGTGGATTCGTTCACCGTGAAGTTCCGTTTCCGACCCCATTCCGAGTACATGGACACGTGGCGGGCCGTGGCCATCATGCCCCGGCACCTCCTGGCAGACGTTCCGCCGGAGGAGTTGGCCCGGCATCCCATCGGAGAGGTTTGCCCGGTGGGGAACGGTCCGTTTCGCTTCGTTTCCCGGAGGCCCGGCGATCGTTGGCTCTTCGAGGCGAATCCGGCCTTTCCCGACGGTCTGGGGGGACGGCCCTTCCTGGATCGTTACACCTACCGGGTGATTCCCGAACAGACGATCCTCCTGGCTGAGCTCCTGACCGGGGGTGTGGACGTTCACGTGGCCATGTTTCCGAACCATGCGGCCCGGGCCGAGGCGGAGCCGGGGCTGAGGGTGGTGAGCTTCCCTTACCGTTCCTTCCTCTTCGCGGGATGGAACAGCCGAGTCCCCAAGCTCTCCGATCCTCGGGTGAGGCGAGCCCTGACCCTGGGAGTGAACCGTGGCCAGATCATGCAGGGGATCCACGGTGAGAGGGCGGTGGTGGTGAACTCCGGAATCCCGCCGGTCCACTGGGCCTTCGATCCCTCCTTGGGCGATTCCCTGCCCTACGATCCGGACCAGGCCCGGTCCCTTCTGGAAGGAGCGGGATGGGTGGATCGGAACGGGGACGGCATCCGGCAGGACTCGGAGGGCTCCCCGCTTCGGATCGAGCTCATCCTGAACCAGAATCAGGAGCGTCAGGAAGTGGCAGAGATCATGCGGGTCCAGCTCAGGGAGGTGGGTGTGGACCTTCGCCCCCGGGTCGTGGAGTTCGCCACGCTCATGGGGCGGATCACGTCGCGCCAGAGGGACTTCGAGGGGGTCCTGGTATCCTGGGAGGCGGAGTTCCGGCTTGACGAGAGGGATCAGTTCCACTCGGCAGCGGTAGACGGCCTCTGGGCCTTCTCCGGGACCAGGGATCCTATCCTGGACCGATACCTGGACACCCTGCCGATCATCACGGACCGTGGGGAGGCGATCCCCGTGTGGCGAGCGTACCAGAGCCGCATCATGGAGGTCCAGCCCTACACGTACCTCTACTCTGCCTACCGGAGAAACGGAGTGAACGAGAGGCTGCGGGAGGTGGTCATGGACGCCCGGGGGGAATGGGCGAGCATCCGGGGGTGGTGGATTGCCCCGGAAGACCGCAGGACTCCCTGAGGGGGAGCCGAGGCCTTGCTCGTCTACGCAGCCCGCCGGGTCCTTGCGGCCGTTCCCCTCCTCCTGGGGGTGGCCACCATCGTCTTCGTGGTCCTGGCCCTGGCGCCGGGCGATCCGGCGTCCATGTACCTCAGACCGGGGATGTCTCCGGAAACGTTGGACCAGATACGCCGGAACATGGGGCTCGACGCCCCTCTCCACGTCCAATATGGCCGGTGGCTGCTGTCCTTCCTCCAGGGTGATTTCGGCCAATCCCTGGCCAGCGGCATACCGGTGAAGGATCGGATCCTGGAGGTTCTCCCCAACACCCTCCTCCTGGCCGCCGTCGCCATCCTTCTTGCGTTCGTGGCGGGCATCTTCCTGGGGGTGATGCAAGCGGTTCGCCAGCACTCTCCACTGGATTCGGTGCTGAGCGGCACCTCCCTCTTCTTCTATTCCATGCCTTCGTTCTGGCTCGCCATCATGATGGTTCTGGTTTTCAGCGTGAATGCCGGAACGGTCTGGGGGTGGCCCGTCAGCCTCCCTCCTTCCGGGATGGTCAGCGACGGATACGACCTGCTGGGGCCCATGGCCCGGGTGAGGGATCGCCTCCTCCACCTGGTCCTTCCCGCCCTCACTCTCACTCTGGTCCTCACCGGAGGAATCGCCCGTTACGTGAGGAACAGCATGCTGGAGGTCATCCGACAGGACTACATCCGGACGGCCAGGGCCAAGGGTCTGCCGGAATGGCAGGTGGTGTGGAAGCATGCGCTACGGAATGCCCTGATTCCGGTGGTGACCCTCCTGGGTGTCTACTTCCCCCTGCTCCTGAGCGGCACCGTCTTCATCGAGTACGTGTTCGCCTGGCCGGGCATGGGGAGGCTCATGGTGGATTCAATACTCCTGGAGGATTATCCGGTGGTTCTGGCCGGAACCTTCCTCTTCGGCGGGATGGTGGTCCTGGGCAACCTTCTGGCGGACCTCCTTTACGGGGTCGTTGATCCGAGGATTCGTCGTGGCGATGGGTAGCTGGATGGGCCTTGCCCTTCCGGGCCTTCCCCATCTCCACCGGGGGAAGTGGCTGGAGGGGGGCGTTCTCCTTTCTCTCTGGCTAGGCCTGCTTGCGCTGGCTGTGGTCCGCTTCGACCGGATCGTGGGGGCGTTTCGCGGTGGGCTGGACGAGCGGATCGCACTCTTGACCCTCGTTCTGGTGCTGGTGGGGGTATGGGCGTGGGCGTGGAGAAGTGGGTCCGGGGCCCTCTCCGGGCAGGAAGCGGGAAAGGGGCACGTGGGCAGACCTCTTTCAGGGGGCTGGGCAGCGTTCCGGAGAAACCGCATGGCCCTCCTGGGTCTTGGGGCCGCCGTCGCCCTCTACCTCGCCATGCTCCTGACCCCCCTTCTGGCGCCCTTCGATCCCCTGTCCATGCCTGCCTTCGAAGAGGGGGGGGACCTGGGCTTGCGGCTGGCGCCGCCTTCTGCGGTGCACATCATGGGCACGGACCAATACTCCCGAGACGTCTTCTCCAGGATCCTCTACGGGGCCCGCATCTCCCTCATTATCGTGCTCCTGGCGGTGGGGATCAGCGTCGCCCTGGGGACCATCCTGGGTGCGGTGGCCGGATACCTGGGAGGCATCCCGGACGCGGTCATCATGCGTCTCCTGGACATGTTCATGGCCTTCCCCAGCATCGTCCTGCTCCTGGCCATCGTGGCCCTCTTCGAGCCCTCCGCCTTTCTGGTAATCGCCGCCCTGGCCCTCACCCAGTGGCCCTACACGACGCGAATCGTGAGGGGGGAGATCCTGGCCCTCAAGGAGAGGGAGTTTGCGGAGGCCGCCAGGGCTCTCGCCTTCTCCCGGGGTCGAGTCCTCTTTCGGCATCTCCTTCCCAATGCTATGCCATCGGTGGTGGTGGTGGCTTCACTGGGAATAGGAAACACCATCGTTCTGGAGGCCGGACTCTCCTTTCTGGGTCTCGGGGTGCCGTCGGACATCCCCTCGTGGGGTACCATGGTGGACCAGGGCAGGGCCTACCTGCTGGACTCCTGGTGGGTGGTCACCTTTCCGGGTCTCGCCATCGCCCTGGCGGTGTTGGCCTTCAACCTCCTGGGGGATGGGCTGAGGGATGCCCTGGATCCGAGACAGGGAGAAAGGTTGGCCCGGTGAGCCTTCTGGAGATTCGGAACCTTCGTAGCGTCTTCCGGACGCGGGGGGAAGAGGCCCGGGCCGTGGACGGTGTGGACCTCACCATGGAGCGGGGCGAAGCCGTGGGGCTGGTGGGGGAATCGGGATCCGGTAAGACCGTCCTGGCTCTCTCCATCCTGGGACTGCTTTCCCATGGAAGTGGAAGAATCCTGCCCGGAAGCTCCATCCGCCTCCGAGGGGAGGAGATGGTGGGGATGAAAGAGAGGCGGCTCCGCCAGATCCGGGGAGGGGCCGTCGCCATGGTCTTCCAGGAGCCCATGACCTCCCTGAACCCTGTCTTCACGGTGGGTGACCAGGTCCTGGAGGCGGTGAAGGCTCACCGGGCCATGGATGGCCGTGAGGGGTGGGCGGAGGTGATTCGCCTCCTCCGGGAGGTGGGGATTCCGGAGCCGGAGCAGCGGGCTGGTGCCTATCCCCACCAACTCTCGGGCGGAATGCGTCAGCGGGCTATGATTGCCATGGCTCTGGCGGGGAGTCCTGCCCTCCTCATCGCCGATGAGCCCACGTCCGCCCTGGACGTGACCGTGCAGGCCCAGATCCTGGAGCTTCTCAAGAGGCTCCAGAGCCGCTTCCATATGGCGCTCCTCCTCATCTCCCACGATGTGGGGGTCGTGTCCAGGGTCTGCCAGACCATGGTGGTCCTATACGCCGGGAAGGTGGTGGAAAAGGGACCCACCCAGGACATCCTCAGAAGCCCCCGTCATCCCTATACCCGGGGACTCCTGGGATCCCGCCTCTTCCTGAAGGACCGGCGCAGGGTCTTGCGGCCCATCCCCGGAGAGGTCCCGGAAGCCAACGCCTGGCCGGAGGGATGTCGGTTCCATCCTCGTTGCTCGGAGGCCTGGCACCTTTGCGGGCGGGAGGAGCCCCGGCTGGTGGCCATGGGGCTCGGCCGGGGGGCGGGAGCCCGGGAGGGGGATTCCCGGGTGGTGGGTCCCCCGGGGGGCTCGCTTTCGGAGGTGGGTCCTACGGACCGTGGCGGGGAAGGCAGGAGCCGCGCCAGAAGCGTCCGGTGCTGGCTGTTCTCGGGCGACCTTGGAGAAGAGACATGAGATCCCCGGACAAAAGGATGGTGACCGACCCACCGAAGGTCCTGGCCGGTCCCGGCGAGACTCGTGGCGGCTTCGGTGAGATCCTTCTTTCCGTGAGGGATTTGAGCCACCGCTTTCACCCGGGCGGGCCTCTGGAAAGGAGGAGGGCGGCAACCACCCAGGTCCTCCGGGGGGTGAGCCTGGATCTCTTCAAGGGCGAGTGTCTGGCGGTGGTGGGGGAATCGGGGTCCGGCAAGACCACATTGGCCCGAGCGGTTCTCCGGCTAATTCGACCCACGGGAGGGGAGGTGTTGTTCCGGGGAAGGAACGTCCTGGAGATGAGCCCCAGGGAGCTCATGGCTTTCCGGCGGAAGGCCCAGATCGTCTTTCAGGATCCCTTCGGCTCCCTGAACCCGAGGCTCCGGGCCGGCAACATGCTGGAGGAGGTCCTGAGGGTGCACGGCGGTTCCTCCAGTCCGGCAAGCCGGCGGGAACGAGTCGTGGAGCTCCTGCGACTGGTGGGACTCAGTGAGCGCCATGGAGACCGCTATCCTCACGAGCTTAGCGGAGGACAGCGACAGCGCCTTGGAATCGCCCGGGCCCTTTCGGTGGGTCCCGAGCTCCTGGTGCTGGACGAGCCCGTGTCGGCACTGGATCTGTCCGTGCGGGCCCAGGTCCTGAATCTCCTGCAGGATCTTCAGCAGCGCCTCTCCCTCACCATGCTGCTGGTGGCCCACGATCTCTCCGTGGTGCGCCAGGTGGCGGACAGGGTGGTACTCGTTTATGCCGGGACCGTGGTGGAGTCGGCGCCGGTGGAGGCTCTGTTCGCCGATCCGGTTCACCCTTACACCCGGGGCCTGATGGCGGCGGCGGACACGGGAGGAGTGGTGGCGGGCCCGGGGACGATACCGGCGGATCCCGCGGGAGTGGCCAGTGAACCGGCCGGGGCGTGGGCGCTCCTGCCGGGGGAGCCTCCCAGCACCGCCCACCTGCGGGAGGGCTGTGTGTTCCGCCTCCGTTGCCCCCACCCCCGGAAGGACCGGGAGTGTGAGTTGGCGTCTCCGGAGCTGACGGATTACGGGTCGGTCCGACGGGTGGCTTGCTGGAAGAAAAGAGAGTCCAGGACCGGGACTTGACATGCATTGCAGGGCTCTGCATCTTGCCGAGCCCTTGGTAGGGCGTTACTCATCCATATCCCCTGGGTTTGGGTGAATTCAGTCCATATGGCCTGAATGTGGCCTGACGACCGTTACGGCAGGAGGTCCTTTTGGTGGGTGCAATGAGAATCTACGGTGCTTTGCTCCAGCTTCCTGGCATCGATCAGCCGGAGGCGACCTGGCGGGAGCAGATGGTCTTCGTGTGGGCCGAGATGGGCTTCATGAGGTGGCCCCTGGCCACCTGCCTGCTCGTGGGAATCCTCGTCATCATCTGGAAGTTTTTCGCTCTCACGGCGAAGGGCGCCAGCACCAGAAAGGTCCTTCGGGAAGTGGACGAGCTCCTCACCAACCAGCGGGTGGACGAGGCTCTGGAATTGACCCGGGAATCGCCTTCCCCCGGGGCCAACATCCTCTATGCTGGTCTCGAGCGGCACGACGAGGGCACAGAACGTGTCATGAAGGCCATCGAGAATCAGGGCCTCATCGAGCTCAGCAAGCTGGAGAAGGGTCTGGTGGTTCTGGCAACCCTTACCAACGTCGGACCTCTACTGGGCTTCCTGGGCACGGTGATCGGCATGATCATCGCCTTCCAGTCCATTGAGGCCGCGGGTGAGGTGGAGGCGACCCTGGTCGCCGGGGGCATCAAGGTGGCCCTCCTGACCACCGCCACCGGACTCACCATCGCCATTCCCATGAGCATCTTCCACAACTATTTCGTGTCTCGGATCGATGCTCTGGTTATCGACATGGAGGAATCGGCGCAGAAGATGATCGAGGCCCTCCACGCCATGGAACGAGGGCGGCAGGCGGCGGCTTCCTGACCGCAACCCGGAGTTGATGGCGGAGGCCACCCCTTACGCGGGGTGGCCTCCGTCCTTGAAGTGTGTTTGTCCGGTGGGTTGGTTCTGACACTCGATGGTCCTTTCCCTTCTTCTCTTCCTCGCTCTCCCCCTTCCGCCGGACGGCCCGGCCGGCGGTACCGGTAGCACTCCCGCAGCATCCTCCCAGACTCCGTCTGCCCGTGCCCTTGTCCCGGAGGCCGCGGTGGACCTGGTGCCCGAAGCCCGAGGGACGACGATCCAGGAGCCGGATCTCGTGGCAGCCCGAGCTGAGATGGCACGAGGACGCTTCTGGCAGGCGGTCCGGCTCCTGAGGACCCGGTATCCTGACGGGCCAGGAGGCAGGCTGGAACTGCTCCTCACCCTTGCGGAGGCCGAAGCCGGTTGGGGCAACTGGCCGGAGGTGGGAAATCTTCTCCAGGGGCCCCTGGTGGCCGGCGAGGTAGGGGATCCCCTGGCCTGGCATCTCCTTGGAAGGAGCATGGAGGAAGGAGGGAGGTGGGAGGAAGCGGAGGTCGCCTACGGCCGGGCCCTGGATGGGCCGGAGACGGACGCCCCCTTCCTCAGCCTGGAGGCGAGGCTCAGGAGGGCTCTGGTCCGGGCCCGCATGGTGTGGTTTGCCGATGCCCTGTCCGATTTGAAGAAGGCCGTAGCCTTGGACTCGGCTCTCGGGGGGTGGGTGGCCCTGGAGGTGGCGCAGATGGCGGCGGAAGCCGGTGCCAGGCAAGAGACCCGTGCTCTCCTGGCCATGGTGTCCGAGGCAGAGGTGAGAGAGCTGGGGTGGAGCCTGTCCGCCCGGGCCCTCCTGGCCGCCGGGGACTCCATGGGGGCCGAAGTTGCATACTGGGCTGCCATTCGCTTTCTCTCCTCCCCCTCAGACCGGGCCACGGCCTGGGAGCAGGTGGGGGCGCTCCGGAGGGCTCGGGGTGATTCATCCGGGGCCCGGGGTGCCTTCCATCGGGTTCTGGAGCTGTCTACCGGCACCCGGGGCGCTGCGGCTGCTCGAGGTCTCCTGGGGCTCGGGTTCGATTCTCTGGGGGTGGCCTTGGCGGGAGCCGAGGCCCTGACTCGTGCCGGGCACCTGGGAGAGGCCCTGGAGGCATACGACGCCTACGAAGCCCTCCTGGCTGGAGTTTCGCCTTCGCCTGAGATTCGGCTGGCCAGGGCCGGGGTTCATGCAAGCCTTCGGCAATGGCAGCTGGTCCTGGCACAGGTGAGGGAGGTGGTGGAGCTGGATGATGCCGGCCTGGCGGCTCCTGCCCTGGCCCTTCGCATCCAGGCCCTCAGGGGCCTCGGGGGGAGTGGGGATGTCCGAAGGGCCGAGGATCTGCTTGTGGCTCGCTTTCCCCACCGACCCGAAGCTGTGGAGATCCTTTTCCGCCGGGCGGATGGGCTGCAGAGCCGGGGTGACCTCCAGGGTGCCCTCCGAGGCTTCCAGGAGACGGCGGATCTGGCGCCGCCCCAGAACCTGGCGGGGGAGGCCCGGATGCGCGTGGGCCAGATCCTCCTCTCTCTGGGGCGGGCCCTTGAGGCCGCTGAGACCTTCTCCGAGTACCTCAAGATGTTTCCGGACGGGAGGCGGTGGGACGAGGCGGCGTTCTGGGCCGGGAGGACACTCCTGACACTGGGCCGGGTGGAGGAGGGGGAGGAGCTGCTGGACCGGTTGTTGGCACGCTTCCCCTTCTCCTACTATGCCGTACAGGGGGGGCATCTCCTTGGACGGGTCTTCGATCCGCAGATCCAGGCCCGGGCCGAGCCCCTTCCCCGCCCTCCCCTCCTTGCCGTGGGGTTGGCCAAGATGGACCGATTGGTGGCCCTGGGGCTCCACGAGAGGTCGGCGTGGGAGGCGAGGCGCATGATGGATGCGTTGCGCATGGAGAGGGACCCATCGGCGAGGCAGGCGGGTCTGCTGAGCCTGGCGCTGGAGCTGAACGAGCGAGGGTTCACCCGAGAGGGCATCAACCTGGGCTGGGAGCTCCGGAGGGAGGGGGTCCCGTGGTGCCGAGACCTCCTTTCGGCCATCTATCCGTTTCCCCATCGGGAGCTCATCCTGGCGGAAGCCGAGGAACGAACCCTGGATCCCTTCCTGATGGCGGGACTCGTGCGGCAGGAATCGGCCTTCTGGATTGAAGCCAGGTCCCGGGCCGATGCCAGGGGTCTCATGCAGCTACTTCCCGGTACCGGGGCGGAGATGGCCAGGGTGGTGGGCCCCGGGGATTTCCATCCCGACCGCCACCTCTACAACCCGGAGATCAACGTGCACCTGGGCATGGCCTTCTTCGCCGATCTCAGGCGGCGGTTCGGCGAGGATCTGTCCATCGTCCTGTCGGCCTACAACGCGGGCCCCACCCGGGCCCGGCGTTGGCGAGAGTTCCCGGAGGTGGGAGACCTTCCGAGGTTCGTGGAACGCATCCCCTTCACAGAGACCAGGGGATACGTGAAGGCCGTGCTGCTGAACCGGGAGATCTACCGGTGGTTGTACGGGCCAGCCGGGACACCCTGACCGGGCGGCGCCGGGGGTGACGAGGACAGCCACCAGGAGTCCCAGAGTCGGTGACCGGATGGCGCTTGCGCCCTTTGATCTTCTTGCCCGCATCGTATCCCTTGGGTCAGCCCTGGGGACGGGGGACACCCTCACGATCTGGGAATCGCGTGCACGACGGATCACCCGCCTGGCTCCCATCCACCGGAGCATATTCGGGGTATCCACCTCGCCGTCACCCCCGACGTGCGTGCCAGAGGGCACGCGGTGCACTTTCGTTGCATTGCGGAAGACAGGGTTGGCTCGACACCACCTCGAGGAGGCGCGATGGGCCTTCCTTCAATCTGTGCTGGTGTCAAGCCCGATCCTTCAGCCGGTAGCCTCGGCAGCTCCTGAAACCTCGGCTTGGGGGCCAGCCACGTTTCATATGAAACGTTCTGGCAGAAAACTTCACCTATGGTCTCTGAATGCTCCGTTCGCGAGCTGGAAAGCCTGAACGAAGGGGGATCGCCGTTGTAAGGACGGTTCACATGGCCATGCCGGTGGCGCCCCTTCGACTACTGGCTTGCGACCGAGCTGGCCGGTCCCATGAGCCTCCGCCTCGGCTCGAACCCCCTCTACCCGGGGGCGGATGGCGTCTCCTTGCGCTGGCTCCGGCGGGGCTTGAACCCCCATCACAGGCGGTAGAGGGCGGAGGCGATGCCCACCACGCCGGAGGCGAGGAGGAGGGTGGTGAGGTTGGCGTTGCTGCCGCCGGCCCCGGAGAAGAACAGCAGGGCGGCGGTGGCCACGAACCCGATGAGGCCCGCCAGGGGGACGTGGACCCTTCGGGCCCTCCGCTCCTCCTCCCGGCGGCCGGCCTCGATGCCCCGCAAGGCGGCCTGCATCCTCCTCTCCGACACCGGCGCCTCCGGGTAGGGGCGAGGAGAGGCATTCTCTAGGGTCCACCACATCTTGCGGCAGACGGGGCAGACCTCCATGTGGGCCTCCAGCTCCTGGGGCACCCGGCCCTCCTCCAGGGCCTGGATGAACAGGTCCACGTCGGGGCAGGTCATGGTTCTTCCTGTTCCATGAGGGTTCGCAAGCGGACGAGGGCGTGGCGCAGGTGGGAGCGGACGGTGGAGGGCGTGCAGCCCATGATCTGGGCGGCCTCGCCGGGGCTCCTCTTCTCGAGGAGCAGGAGTTCCATGGTCTCCCGCTCCCGCGGGGAGAGATCCGGCAGGACCCGGCCGATCCGGGCCAGGGCCTCGTCCCGTTCCACCTCGGCCAGAGGGTTCGCCTCGTCCTTCAGGGAGCCGTGCGCCTTGAGGGCCTCGCGGTAGCGCTGGAGTATTTGCTCCCGGGCCCTGGTGTTGCGGTGGTCACGGATGCACACCCGGGTGGCAAGGCGGTGGAGCCAGCTTGGGAAGGAACCCCCCTCCATGCACGACTCGCGCCTCATGTACACTGTGAGCCATACCTGCTGCGAGAGATCGTCGGCGTGGTCTTCGTCCCGGGCGTAGGCCCGGACCACGCCGTCCACCATGGGCTGGCAACGGGCCATCAGTTCGGCGAAGTACCCCCCGTCCCCGTCCCTGAACCGCTCCAGGTCCATCAGGGAGGGTCCCACGTGAAACTGGTGCGCAACTGCCCCAGGCGACGGCGCACGATGGCCGCAAGCACCGCCAGGCACACCCCCGGCACCAGGAGCGGTCCCCAGGCCGCCAGCACGCCCGAATGGGCCGGATCCCGCCGTACCCAGTCTCCCGCAGCCATGAGCGTCACCATGAACACCACACCCAGGGCCACCCCAAGGAACCACCGGGCGTTACGCCGGGGCGCCGGGGGCTTCATGATGGTAACGAAGCCCGCCACCCAGCCCAGCAGCGCCGAGAGGACGGAGAACGCCGCCAAGGCGGCGGGCAGGTGCAGCAGGTACGTGAGCCAGTTCGGGGGGAGGGCGAGAGGCGCATCGGTGGAGAACCCCGGCCTGGCGGGGGGGTTCGCCTCCACGTGGGCCCGCAGGTCCCGAAGGGCCCCCGGCACCTCGGGGCCGAAGGGGAACCGGGTCTCCACGTCGAGTCCCGCCGCAAGGTCGCCCTGGTAGTTCACCAGGGGCCCGCCGTAGGCCAGGAGGCCGTAGGAGAGGATGGCCAGGAGCACGGCCCGGGCCAGGACGGAGCCGGGGCCTGCCATCCGGTGGACCCGAAGGCCACCGACGAAGGCGGCGAAGGGAAGGAAGAGCCCCGTCCACACCACCACCTCTTCCATCACCCGCCAGGGCCCCCGGAGCGGACTGGTCAGGAGGAAGTACGCCAAGCCCACGACCAGCATCCCCAGGAGCCACAGGGCCGTGGCGGCGTAGAACCGGGCCGTGGGGCCAGATGTCCTGGGCATGGTCTAGCTCACCCTTGGGGCAGAATCTGGGTTCGGGCGGGCCCGGCGGCCAGGGCCACGGTCTCTGAGGCGGCCTCCTCGGCTAAGGGAGCCTGGGCACAGCCCAAGCCCGCCGGTCCGAGGGCCGTCACCAGCGCGGCCAGCAACCCCAGGCGGCGCATCACCCTGTCACCTCCAGCCCGGGAGTCTCCAGGGGCACCAACTCAGCAATGCGGGCTCCATGGCCTTCGGCCACGGTAGCGCAGGGGTCGCACCCGGGATCGAAGACCAGCAGGAGGGTGGGGTGGTGGGAGGGCGCCGGAGAAGGAGCCCACGCCCCCCGGCTCAGGGCATCCTGGACCTCCTGATAGGGCAGGTGGTCCCCCGCCGCCAGCCAGGGGTCACTGGTGACGGAGCCGGGCCATTGGTGAAAACCCAACAGAAGGCCCTGCGTCGCCGCCAGGACAAGGAGGCCCCAACCGCCGAAACGCCCTAGGGTGTTGTGGTTCATGACCGTTCCCTCCTGAGCCGCCGTTCGCCCTCATGTTATATAGAGACATCCTGGGTCCAAAGTGTGCAAAACGGGGGTGGGGGCGCGCTCGTCGGAGCTCCGTTGCCGCCCGTCGTTTTGCACGCTTCCGCCGGTGCGTGTCTCTATATAGAAGAGGGGGACAGAAGGCAGGCGCGAGCGGGCGGCGCCACCGGCTTGGGGGGCACCACCGGAAACCCCGGGAAGGGGACAGCCCGCAGGGACTCTCTGGGCAGTACGGGAGTGAGGCGGCAATAGGAATCGAGGAACGGAAACGGAAGCTGGAGGAGCGGCGTGGGAGCATGGACTGGCGGACGACTGGACCCTGGTGAACCTTCGGGAGCGAACGGTCGTGCGTCTCTCGATGCCCGGGCTGGGTCTTGTGCATGACTTGGAGCGACGGGGGGTCGAACTCAGGGTCCTATGGTCCGGGCTCGTCCGGTCCGGGGAGTTCGAGATTGTG
>PXFI01000314.1 GCA_003564295.1 Gemmatimonadota bacterium
CTAGGGGGGTCTGTAAGCCTCTGTTACTGGGACACGCAGACTTCGGGCCAGGCAACCAGCGCCGGGGGCGTAGGGGTCGCAGGCCGTACCACGGCGCAAATGCAGCAGCAAGGAAACTACCGGGGCTACAACTTTTACAACCTCTGGGAGATTGACGAAGGCAACGATTACCCCGTATTTGGGGATCTGCTTGCTTTTCAACTGCCCCAGGCGGTTGAGCTTGCCGATCTGGATGGGTCCGGGACGGCTGCAGACCCGTACCTGATTACCGATGTACACCAGCTCAACGCCGTGCGCCAGGATCTGACGGCCAGCTACCGCCTGGCTAACTCTATCGACCTTACCGACTCGGTCATCTGGGATTACGGCCGGGGCTGGCAGCCTATCGGCTCATCTGCCACCGTAAATCGCTTCACGGGCAGCTTTGACGGCGGCGGGTATGCCATAAAGGGGCTGACCATCAACCGACCCACTGCCAACTACCAGGGCCTCTTCGGGTATACCTTGAATGCCGTGCTGCGCAATATCTCATTAGAAGATGCGCAGCTGCAGACAGGCGGTTACAGCGGCGGCCTGGTGGGGTATTGTAACGGTGTAATGATTGAAAATGCGTCCGCTGATGTGCAGATCCTTTCTACAGGAAGCTTTATTGGCGGCCTGGTTGGATTCAGCGCCACCGGTACGGAGATCCGGTACGCTTCTTCGACCGGCAGTGTGCAGGGTGGCTCATACGTTGGCGGCCTGGTCGGTTATTCCAATTCCAGCTCTGATATCATTGCCGATACCTACAGCCGGGCCTCTGTGAGCGGTTCATCGCACGTCGGCGGCTTGCTCGGGTATTTGTATTACGGTGGCGTCTTTCGTTCCTACAGTACCGGCCCTGTAACAGGCGCAGGTGATTATGTCGGGGGTTTTTTGGGCAGGAGCCTAGGGGGGTCTGTAAGCCTCTGTTACTGGGACACGCAGACTTCGGGCCAGGCAACCAGCGCCGGGGGCGTAGGGGTCGCAGGCCGTACCACGGCGCAAATGCAGCAGCAGGGGACCTTTGAGGGCTGGGACTTTACAACTGTATGGTCTATTGTTGAAAATGTGACCTATCCCATGCTGCAGTGGCAGGAAGAAGCCTTACCTCTTACACATCATGTAACGTACGGCGTCAAGGAAGGGGATGGCACACTCACAGCCTCTGTGGACGGAGTTCCAATTACCTCTGGGGCAGCCGTTGCAGAAGGTTCAACGGTGATCTTCACGGCCGTTCCCCATACAAACAGCAAGATCCAAGGCTGGTTTGTAGATGGTGTATTGATCAGTAACGGTTTCCCGGGGACAAATTATCTTATCCCTGAACTGCGGGCTGATGTGAACGTTCAGGTCGCTTTTGAAGAGCTTTTCGTCAGCGGCATTATCAACCAGGTGGTCCTGGAGATTGGCGAAGACATGGTCATCTTCACCATCGGGGCCTACGGGTCCGCCCTGGCCGCCGGACCGGGCAATGAAACCTACGACTACATGGCCGTTGGCAGCGTTCCCATGGTGCGGGCCGTGGGCTCAGGGGAGAAGTATATCGGCATCGGCGCCTACGGCACGGCCTTCGCCCAGGAGGGGAATACGGCTGGAGCCATCGCCGCGGCTCCGGCTCAGAGCTGGGAGACCACCAGCGCCTACCTGGTCTTTGATGGATTCGACGGGGACGGCCAGCCCATCCTGACGCCTCTTTTTCAAGAATGAATATGCTTGCGAAAGGAACCTTTTTCATCTGTTCTTGCTTTTTTTACAGCATTCCCTGAAGATGAAGGATAGAGTTCCCTGTTTTTTCAGGAAGGCTGCTGCGGCTTCCTAAACTCTACTTTCTTCCCAAAAAAAGTATACTTTTGGACCAGTCACGGTCAACAGGAAGGTATTGACAGCGCAGAAACTTTATTATACTATAAAGCTGAAAACTAAATGGAAATGATTGATTTCCTGACCGATAATGGCAAACTAGCCGAAAGGCTGGGACGCAAAGCAATGGATCTAAAGCTCAAATGGAGCCATGATCGCCATGCCGCCGAAGACAGGATCTTTTTGTTTCTCAAAACAGGAAATCACACATCTTCCGAAAAGAAATGCACTGGAAACATTTTTATCTGCTCCTTCTTGGAGTAGAACGACTTCTCGAAGGGATGTGTTGAAATGACCTGCTCATTAAAGACCGGCCGCTATGCAATAATGCTGATCATTTGTTTCTTTACCGTGTTTTTTGGAGCTGCCAGTGTTTCTGCGTTAATGATCGAATTGAATGCAGACGAACTGATCGACGGTGCAGATTCCATTGTCATTGGCCAGGTCCAGGATATGAAAAGCCGGTGGAACAATGAACGCACTTCTATTTACACAGAAGTGCTCATTTCCGTTGAAGAGGTATTGAAAGGCAAAGATGATTACCAGGAGATTACGATCATTGTGCCAGGTGGCGAAGTTGACGGTCTCATCCAGGTGTTCTCGGATATGCCAAATTATTCGGAAGGTGAAAGTGCCTTACTCTTTTTAGATACCCTTGGGAGAGACCCTGTTTTTCACGCTCAAGGGGGTTTAGAATCAGCATCAACAATCCCCTTGTTTACAACGCATGGAAACTTCCAAGGAAAATTCGACGTGCCGGAAGACAAAAGAGGATATTTGTGCCTGCATGAACTCAGAAACCATGTCGATAATATTATAGATAGTAAACGTCTCAGGCTCAATACTGAGTCGTACATCAATGCAGAGATGCTGGTCCAACAGGATGGGTTTATCTATGAAGGCTGGAGATGGTCCGGTGATTGGCCGATGGTGGACTTTAAAATTAATCACGTTGGGGGTCCTTCTGATAGTATTTCTGCGATTAAGAATTCAGCCTTGACCTGGAACGATGCTGGAGCAAAATTCACCTTATCCTACGATGGAACACATACTCGCAGTGGGGCACATAGCCAGAACTTCATCAATGAGATCACGTGGCATAATCTTGGATCAACGGGTGTTGTTGCTTATGTTAGCGCCTGGGCGATGTACCGGGGTTCCTATTATGAAATTATTGAATGCGACATGATTTTTAACTCCTATTATAATTGGAGTGCCAATCCGACGACTCCAAGTAAGGCTTTTGATGTTGAAACGGTGGCACTTCACGAGTTCGGGCATTTTTTATGTTTAAAGGATCTTTATGATCTGCAGTATTCTGATCATGTTATGTACGGCTATGTTTCTATGGGGCAGCAGAAAAGGTCTCTGCATTCCGGTGATATCGCCGGGATAACCTATATTTACGGAA
>PXFI01000167.1 GCA_003564295.1 Gemmatimonadota bacterium
ACCCCTACGAGCCCATCAACCGGAAGTACGAGGCCCGCCTCTACAACTTCTACGGGCGGCCGGTCTACTGGAAGTAGGTATGACGAATCCCTTGGCTGAGCTTTCTCCGGCAGAGCGGAAGGCCCTGCGTCAGGCGGACCTTCCCGGAAATCCGAAGCCCATGCTGGCCGTACTTGTGGCCGAGCCCTTCTCGGATCCGGACTGGATCTTCGAGAGGAAACTGGACGGGGAGCGGGTCCTGGCCGTGGTGGGAGAAGGAGAAGTGCGCCTCTTCGCCCGGAACGGGATGGACGTGTCCGGCTCCTATCCGGAGGTGGTGGAGGCCTTGAGCGGTGGGGGGGAGAAGGCGCCCATGGCAGTCCTGGACGGCGAGATGGTGGCCTCCCTGGACTCCGGGACGCCCTTCGTGCAGCTCCAGGAGCGGATCAGGATCGACGATCCGGAGGAGGCCCGCCGGAGCCCGGTGGCGGTGCGCTACTACCTCTTCGATGTGCTTCACCTGGGAGGGTTCGACCTCAAGGGGCTGCCTCTCCGGACCCGGAAGGGGTTGCTCCGGAAGGCGGTGTCGTTTCATGGCCCCCTCCGCTTTCTGGAGCACCGTACCGGGGAAGGAGAGGCCCTCTTCCGGGAGGCGCGCCGGGAGGGGTGGGAGGGGGGGGTGGCAAAGAAGGCCGATTCGCCCTACCAGGTGGGGCGCTCCCGGGCGTGGCTGAAGCTCAAGTGCGCCCAGCGGCAGGACCTGGTCCTGTGCGGGTTCACGGAGCCGGACGGTCGGCGCAAGGAGTTCGGGGCCCTCCTGGTGGGTTACTGGGAGAAGGCGCAGGAGAAGGAAAAGCAAGGCGGAGGAGCCGCGGCTGGGGCCCAGGGTGGGGGGGAGCGAGGCACGGAGGGGAGCCGGGGAGGGCAAGCTTCCGGCTCCGGGGAAGGGGGGCGGTCGGGCAGGGCTGGTCGACGGGTGCTCCGCTACGCCGGGAAGGTGGGCTCGGGCTTCAACGAGGACACGCTGAGGCGGCTGGGCCGCCTGCTGAAGGCCAGGCGCCGCAAGACCCCGCCCTTCTCACGTAAGGATGCGGGCGATCTGCCGAAGACGGGCGTCCACTGGGTGACGCCGTCCCTGGTGGGCCGGTTCGGGTTCTCGGAGTGGACGGCCACGGGTAAGCTCCGCCACCCCCGCTTCCTCGGCCTCAGGCGGGACAAGGACCCGGAGGAGGTGGTGAAGGAGGAGCCGGTGGCTGGCGGGCCCTGGACGCTGGTGAAAGACGGCGGCGAGCCAACGGCGCCCGGAAGGGCGGGCGGCAAGGAGGATGCCGGCGGGGAGCCGACGGGGTCCGGAAACGGCGGCAGCGAAGAAGACGGCGGCGAAGGAGACGCTCCCCCGGCCCGGGAAGGCTCCCATGCCTGAGATGCTCCCGAACCAGGGTTCGCAAGAGGACCCGGACCAGCGTCCCCAGAAGCGGCCCCGTCCCGAGCCGCCGCCGGGCTGCGCCCGTGGGGCCATCTGGGGGGTCCTGGCGGTCCTCATCTACCTGGCGCTCCGGATGTTCTGGGCCGCGGAGCCGGAGGGCGCCTCCGTGTCCTACTCCCGGTTCCGGCAGGAGGTGGCCGAAGACAACGTCCTGGAGGTGACGATCCGGGGCCAGGCGGTGGTGGGGACCCTGAAGGAGCCCATAGAGGTGGTTGAAGACGCGGACACCGTCTCGGTGACGGACTTCCATACCACCCTCCCCGCCTTCGGGGATGAGGCCCTCCTCTCACTCCTCCTGGAGCGCGACGTGGCGGTGGAGGTGGTGCCGGAGGAGGACACGGCCTGGCTCCAGCTCTTCCTGATCCTCTTCCTCCCGTTCGTCCTCCTGGGGACCATCCTCTACATGTCCATGCAGCGGTCCGCCGGAGCGGCCCAGTCGTTCTTCTCCATGGGCCGGAGCGGGGCCCGGAAGTATCAGCGGGAGAAGTCGGCCACCACCTTCGACGACGTGGCGGGTGCTGGGGGGGCCAAGAAGGAGCTCCAGGAGGTGGTGGAGTTCCTCCGGGACCCGAAGCGGTTCCACGACCTGGGGGCCGAGGTGCCCAAGGGGGCACTCCTGGTGGGCCCGCCGGGCACGGGCAAGACCCTCCTGGCCCGGGCCGTGGCGGGAGAGGCCCACGTGGCGTTCTTCATCATCACGGGCTCGGACTTCATGGAGATGTTTGTGGGGGTGGGGGCCAAGCGGGTTCGGGACCTCTTCAAGCAGGCCAAGGAAGAAGCGCCCAGCATCATCTTCATCGACGAGCTGGACTCCATCGGACGCCACCGGGGCGCGGGGCTGGGAGGGGGCCACGACGAGCGGGAGCAGACCCTGAATCAGCTCCTCTCGGAGCTGGACGGGTTCGAGCCCGCCGAGAACGTCATCGTCCTGGCCGCCACGAACCGCCCCGACATCCTGGACCCGGCTCTCCTCAGACCGGGCCGCTTCGACCGGCGCATCGCCGTGGATCTGCCCTCCGCCACGGAGCGCCTGGAGATCCTGAAGCTCCACGCCCGGGCCATGCCTCTGGACCCGGAGCTGGACCTGGAGCCCATGGCCAGGGGCACGCCGGGCTTCAGCGGCGCGGACCTGAAGAACCTCCTGAACGAGGCGGCCCTGACTGCCGCCCGGGAGAACAAGGAGAAGATCGAGGCCCAGGACCTGGAGGCGGCCCGGGACCGGATCCTCATGGGGCTGAAGCGGGAGGGGCTGGCCCTGACGCACGAGGAGCTCCGACTGCTGGCCTACCACGAAGGGGGCCACGCCCTGGTGGGTGCGGTCCTGCCCAATACGGACCCGGTCCACAAGGTGACCATCGTGCCCAGGGGACGGGCCATGGGGAGCACGCACCAGCTACCGGAGCGGGAGCGCTACCTCTGGCGCCGGGACGACCTCCTGGACCGCATGGCCATGACCCTGGGCGGCCGGGCCGCCGAGGAGCTGGTGTTCGGCACCGCTACGTCCGGGGCCGAGGACGACCTGGAGAGGGCCACCCAGCTGGCCCGGACCATGGTCCTGCGCTGGGGCATGAGCAAGGGTCTGGGACTGTTCGCCTCCGGCGCCCGGGAGGAACAGGTGTTCCTGGGGGAGGAGATCGCCCGCCAGAGGGACCACAGCGAGCAGACGGCCCGGGAGGTGGACCAGGAGGTGCGCCGGATCCTGGAGGAGGCGTCGGACCGAGCCCGGGAGACGCTGGAGACCCACCGGGAGGCCCTGGACCGGGTGGCGGAGCTCCTCCTGGAGAAGGAGGAGATCACGGGCCAGGAAGTGGAAGAGTTG
>PXFI01000201.1 GCA_003564295.1 Gemmatimonadota bacterium
CAGGTTCCTGGATGGATGGAGATGGCCTTGGGCGGTGGCCGGGTTGGCCGCATGCCTCCTCATGGCCCCCCCTGTTGGGCTGATGGCCCAGGATACGCCGGAGACTCGGGCCCTGGCGGGAGCCCTTCTGCGGGTGGAGTATGCCCTCAAGGAGCGCCCGCCGGCCCCCGAAGCGGTGAGGGAGGTGAACCTGGCCTTTGACCGAGCCACCCTGGCCTTCTTCGCCGGGAGGGTGGAGGAGGTGGTCACGGCTCTGGACTCCCTGGCGGAAGTGGTGGAACCGGACGCCGGCATCCGGGCCCGGCAGAGGGAGGAAGCGGAGCGGATCCTGGATGGGCTCGACGCCAAGGTCCGGGTTCTGGAGGGGGAGCACCCCCCCATCCCCTTCCGGCTGCACGGCCCCCCTGCCGGTGTGCCCGGGCCCCATCCGGTGGTGGTGGCCCTCCACGGGGCCGGCGAGGGACCGGGAGCTTGGTGACCACGCAAGGAGCACCCGCGACCACGGCTTTGCGGGGCCAGGGCATCCGCGAGTGGGTCTACCGTCACGACGAACGGTGGTCCTTCACCATGGCCTACGTGGGTGCGGCGGTGGTCCTGAGCATCTGGCTCGGGCTCTTCTGGCTCGGTGTCGTCATGGCGGTGCACATGCTGCTGGAGTGGTTTCGGCAGCTGGCGGTGGATCCGGAGCTTCCCGGGGTGGTAGGGCGGGTCGCCTGGGAGATGAAACTGGATGGCGTCATCTTCATCTTCGCCCTGGCCTTGGCGGTGTACATGGATGTGGTGCTGGGGGCGGCGGGATTGGGGGGGGGCTCCCGGCTGGTGGCCCAAACGGCGTCCCGGGGTTTCCGCAGCGGCGCCCGGGTGGCGGGCTGGACCCGGACCCTGCGAGGTGTCCTCCTCTCCCTGGACGACGCGGCCCTGCTGGCGCAAGCGGCCGCCAGGGGCGGAGATGAGCAGGAGGTGGGCCAGGAGGAGGATCATGAGGTCCAGGGGGTCTCGTTGCGTCCCTGGCTGCGTTGGACCAAAGGGGACCACGCGGCCGTATGGATGGGTGCCGTGTTCCTGATTCTGATTCTGGCGGCGCCGTGGCTCCTTCCCGGAGGGAGTGGGGCCCAGGTCTGGCAGACCATCCTGAGGGAGCTCCACCCCCTGGCTTACCTGGAATAGGGCGGTTGCCGATTGTCAGCCCTGCGCCGTCCGGCTATCCTGCTCCTGGGTTCAAGGTGCGCCCACGTACTGTCTTGAGTGTGAAAGAACGGGAGGATCAATGACTACGAGCTCCGTTGGGATTGCTGCCCGCTTCCCGAGACCTGGCCGGTTCAGGCTGGCTGCTCTGCCCCTTGCCCTGGTGGCCGCCGCAGTCCTGCATGTGTCTGTCTCGGCCCAGGAAGATCCGGTGGTGCGCAGGATCATGGAGCTGGGAACCACCGAGAACCAGGCCATGGTGTGGGCCGACTACAGTACGAACCGCTTCGGGGGCCGCCTCACCGGGTCCGACGCCTACAACAACGCAGCGGACTGGGCCGTCTGGCAGTTCCGGCAATGGGGTATCGAGGCCGAACTGGACGAGGTGGGCGAGGTTCCCGTGGGATTCAACAGGGGACCCTGGTTCGGCAAGATGGTGTCGCCCGTGGAGAAATCCCTCTACTTCGGCCCCCCCTCCTTCACCGCCGGCACACGAGGGGTCCAACGGGGGCCCGTGACCATCCTCGAGGCCGATCCCTTCTCCATCCCGGGGCGGAACCCCACCCCGGAGGAGGTTGAGGAGAAGGCGGCGGCGGTGGAGGCCGCCGTTGCCGAGGTGCAGGCCGATCCCTCCAGGTTCGAGGGCGCCTGGGTCCTCATCGCCGGAAACTCAACCGGGTTCGCCCGGGACGGCCGTAGGGACACCCCCGAGTACTCCGACGCCCAGCTCATGCCACCTCTGACCCGGGCTCTGCTGGGGGCCGGCGCCCTGGGCACGATCCAGAGGTCCGGTGATCCCATCCGCATCCTGGACGGGTTCGCCGATTCCTGGGACCAGCTCCCGGAGCTTCCGGACATCAAGCTCGTGGACACCCAGTACGACGAGATCCGCTCCCTGGCGGAGGCAGGCGAGGCCGTGGAGCTGGAATTCGACATCCGGAACTGGTTCAGGATGGGGCCGGTGAAGTACCACAATGTCGTGGCCGTCATCCCCGGCACAACCTACCCCGACGAGTACGTGGTGGTGGGCGGTCACTTCGATTCCTTCGACGGTGCCACGGGTGCTGTGGACAACGTATCCGGGACCTCGGTGGTGATGGAGGCCATGCGTCTCATCCAGAAGGCCGGGGGAGCACCGAAACGGTCCATCATGGCCATCCTCTTCGCCGCAGAGGAGCAGGGCCTGGTGGGCTCCCAGTCGTGGCTCCGAAGGAATCCGGACCTCCACTCCAACATCGTGGTGATGATCAACAGGGACGGAAGCCCCGGTGCCATCAGTGGAGCCGCCGTCCCTCCGGGCTGGATGGACGGGTTCCAGGAGATCACGGCCCCCCTTGCGGAGTTGGATCCCAGGTGGCCCTTCACCCTGAGCCGGAACGATTACCCCGGTTTGAGACCCCATCGTCCCGGAGGCTCCGACCATGCCTCCTTCCAGATGGCGGGGATTCCCACCCTGGGCTTGAGGAATCAAACGGACTACGTCTATGGCAGGGCCTGGCACACCCTCTATGACCTCTACAGCGAGCTGGTCCCCTACAGGGAGCACCAGGAGCACTCGGCCCTCGCCATGGCCCTTGTGGCCTACGGCATCGGGAACCTGGAGGAGCCCCTCCCCCGGGAGGGAGTGTACCTGGAAGACGGTCTCTACGCAGACATCGTTACCGCCTCCGGGGCCCGGGTCATGGCCTCCCTGGACTACCAGAACGTACCCCTCCAGGCCGCCTACTTCGTGCGCATGTTCGAGGGATCCGGCCCTTCGGCCATGGGCCCGAGAGGCGCCCCGGGCCGCCAGGAGGCCCTGGGGCGGATACTGGCGGTGGAGGATGGCCTGGTGAGAGTCCAGGTGGAGTCCGAGGGGCAGAGGGCTGTGGCTGTGGCCGAGCTCCCCCTGGTTCCCAACCCCGAGGTCAGGCACGATGCCCCAGGGGTACTCGGACTCTCGGGGGCCGATGGCTTCTACCTCACCCTCCAGGCGCGGCCGGACCTGGACTCCCGCTACACCGCCCTCGGCATTGTGGTGGCCGGTGACCACCGGCTGGATGATCTGGTGGAGGGGGAAGAGATCCG
>PXFI01000304.1 GCA_003564295.1 Gemmatimonadota bacterium
CCCTGTTCGTAGCGGCGATGACACGAACGTCCACCTCCACGGAGTCGGTGCCTCCCAGCCGACGGACCTCCCCATCCTGGAGAGCCCGTAGGAGCTTCACCTGGAGGCTTGCCGGAAGCTCCCCCACCTCGTCCAGGAAGAGGGTGCCCCTGTCGGCTGCCTCGAAGAGCCCACCCCGGTCCCGGTCGGCGCCGGTGAAGGCTCCCCTCACGTAGCCGAAGAACTCCGATTCCAGCAGAGTCTCGGGAATGGCGCCGCAATTCACTGGCACGAAGGGCTTTGACGCCCGTTCGCTCTCTCGGTGGATGAGGCGGGCCACCAGCTCCTTCCCGGTACCGCTGGCGCCGGAAATGAGTACGGGCGAGGGGTGCCGGGCCACCTTCCCCGCCACCTCCAGGGCCCGGACCATGGCCGGGGACCGGGCCACGATCTCCCCAAATCTCCGGTCCGCCCGGACCTCGGAGCGCAAGCGGCCTACCTCCTCCCGGAGCCGCTCCCGTTCTTCAGCCTTCCGAACCGTCAGGAGAACCTCGTCGGCCCCAAAGGGCTTGGGGAGGTAGTCGTAGGCGCCGGCCTTCATGGCCTCTACGGCCAGCTCCAGGCTCCCGTAGGCCGTCATGACCAGGACCAGGGCCTCTCCTCCCGCGTCCCTATAGTCTTTGAGGAAGGTGAGACCATCCTTCTTGGGCATTCGGACATCACAGAGGATGATCTTGGGCCGCTCCGCCAGGGCCATGGCCAGACCTTCCTCCCCGTCCTCCGCCACCCGGATCTCGTATCCCGCATCCGACAGAATGAGGCTCAGGGACTTGCGCAGTCCCCGGTCATCGTCCACCACCAGGATCTTCAAAGGATCTCTCCTTCCCGGGCCCCTCCCTCGGAGCCTGGCTCAGTGACCGCCTCCGGCCTTCCGGTAGCTTCCGGAAGCCGCAGGGTGAAGACGGCGCCACCTTCCCGGCGGTTCCCCGCCAGGATCTCTCCCCCCATGCCTTCCACCAGCTGGGCCGAAAGAGCCAGGCCCAGGCCGGTGCCCTTTCCCGGCTCCTTGGTGGTGAAGAAGGGATCGAAGACCTCCTCCAGGAACTCGGGGGGAACCCCGGGGCCATTGTCCTCCACCGTGACCACCACCATCCGCTCCGCCGTGGCCAGGGGCGCCCGGGCACCCGTCCTCCCCGCCACCGCCATCCTCCTCCGGTGGGAGTAGTTGACCCCCGGGGGATCACCTCTCCGCCTGCGAGGAAGGGCAACGACGGGACCCGCTTCCTCCTTCACCCTCAACCGGATCATTCCGTCTTCCCGGCCGTCCACCGCATCCAGGGCGTTCAGGAGGAGGTTCACCAGGACCTGCTCCAGGCGCTGGGCGTCCATGAGGACGGGGGTCGCCACCCCCCCCCCTTCCCAGTGGCACTCCACCCCCTCCAGGCGCCCCTGGGCCTCCAGGAGCTCCCGAACCCGCTCCACCACCGGCCAGAGGGGCTGGGGCTCCGTCTTCCCCTCCCTGGACCGGGCGAAGTCCAGGAGGCTCCGGATGATCCGGTCGATGCGAAGGGCCTCCTCCCGCACCGAGTCCAGGAGGCTGGTGTCCGAGCCGTCGGCCTCGGCCCGGAGGCGGGCCACGTCCACGTAGGCCATGAGGGCCCCCAGGGGATTGCCCAGCTCGTGGGCGATCCCCGCCGCCAGGGTTCCTGTGGAGGCCAGGCGGGCCGCCCGGACCACCTGGGCCCGCGCCTCCACCAGGGCCCGGTTGGTCTCGTCCAGGGATCGGACATTCTCGGCCAAAGAGCTCTGATCGTGGATCAGGCGCTCCGCCATGGCGTTCACGCTGTCCGCCACGGCCTGGAGCTCCCGGGTCGGAACCGGCCGGATCCGGTGCTCGTAGGAGCCGGAAGCGATGGTGGTGGCGTCCTCCACCAGCCGGTCCATGGGTTTCAGGAGGGTCCGGCTCAAGGTCATCCTGCCGAAGACAAAGATGACGGCCAGCTCCGCCAGGACCAGGATCCCCACGTAGAGGGCCACCTCCCCGGGGGATTCGGCCACCGGAAGGATCAGGGCCAGGCCCACCATGGCCACCAGGATCCCCCCGGCGAAGAGGATTCCGAACGCGATGAAGAGCTCGCGGCGTAGAGGTGTCGGTGCGGCCATGGCGTCAGGGCGGAAAGGAAGCGAACGGACGGGAGGCGGCTCGCCCCCCCCCGGGAGGGGCATTTCGGGCCCTCCCCGGAGGGGCGGCTTCGGCCGCTCCCCGGAACCGTGGAACGAGGCCTTAATGTTTGGGAGGAATGGCGATGGGGCAATGGGGAGGGGCGCGACCCGGATCGCCGTCCGGGCCGCGCCCCCGTCTCTCAGGCCAGGGTCAGGCCTGGGAGGGTGGGGGGGGGATTAGGTGGCTGGCACTTCAAAATCTTCTCCGTCGCAGCCCACCACGCCTGCCGGCTGAGGAGCGTTGAGTTCCGGTCCCTCACCGAACCAGATGTAGCACTGGTCCCCGGGGGGGGTTGACATACCGGGATGCCTCACCGTCGCGTTCCAGCCGACGGCGGTTCCGTTAACACTCACCACCACGACGCGACTTGACCTGTCCCACGCCAACTCCGGGTCGTCTTCGTTATCTGCATACTCGAAATGAATCCCGAAATACAGCTCCTGCTGGTTGGCCAGGTTCCGGAGATCCGACTTCATGGCCGCGACGTAGGCCCTCTCCCGGGTGGCGGTGAATCTGGGGATGGCGATGGCGGCCAGGATGCCGATGATCACCACCACGATGAGCAGCTCGATGAGGGTAAAGCCCTTACGGTCACGCATTGGAGTCTCTCCTGTTGAGTGTCACTGAAAACGGCTCTTGTCCGTCCGGATGCCCTGATTCGCAAATCCGGGTCCACAGTCCCGGACCGATGCCGCAAGGTCCTGTCTTATATACACTTAAGCTTTCAACACCACTTTCGGCCCAGCCCCATGGACGGCCCCCGGCTCTTGGATTCTGCGAATCTCTTGCAGATTTCGGGGCGCAGGCAGGGGGGGCTGGGACCCGGGGGCGGCGGACCGGGGGGACCCCACCCCGACGGGGCAGCCCCCGGAGAAACCCCGGAGCCTTCTACCCTACTCCCACGGCGCCTTCTCTTCCGGCTTCCAGGGACGGGCCTTGGGAGGCAGGAGGTTGGAGCGGAAGATGAACCAGAGGGCCGCCAGCCCGTCCTTCCAGTTGATCTTCTTCCCCTCGGCGTAGGAGCGGCCGTGGTAGCTGATGGGAAGCTC
>PXFI01000317.1 GCA_003564295.1 Gemmatimonadota bacterium
GGGGACGGGGTTGTTGACAACAACCTTTATGCTTTCTGTATAATTCCCCTGTTGATGCCTGTTAACCTTTCAAGTTGTCTTACTGCTAAACCTTCTCTTTTTAACTTACGCAGACAATTTTACCTGCCCTTTTTATCAAACCTGCGAGCAGATTTTCTTTTTAATATAACCGGGTCTAGATCTGAACTAATCATTTTCTGGTCTCCCATAAACCGAGTCTTTATCAGACCTGATTGTCCAATAATCCTTTTACGCTCTCCTTTTTCATAGTCAGACCTTTCCTGCATTAATCACTGTTACAACGACCTCCCGGGTCTTCCTCGGCCCATCAAACTCACACACGAAGATGTTTTGCCAGGTAGAAAGCCCGATTTCACCGTTCATGACTGGAATTGTTTCACCCGGTCCGATCAACCCGGCTTTTAAGTGGGCATCACCATTACCATCCTGCTGATCGTGCTGCCAAACGCCCCGGGGAACTATCTTCCTGAGAAATTCTACAACGTCTTCCTGCACGCTTTCATCCCAGTTCTCCTGGATCATGATCGCTGCCGTCGCACCCCGAACATAGATATTCACAAGGCCGTTTTTTACACCGGCCTCTTTAATCACTGCTTGAACGTCTGAAGTGATATCATAGAGGGCTTCTCTTTTGTGCGTTTTTAATAATATGGTTCGCTGCAATCTGATCACCCTTTGGGAATAAAAGTGACTTTATTTGAAGAAGCAAAATCTTACCGGTCGGGTTTCTATGTTAAAGATCTTTCATATGTTGTCAACAACCCCGTCCCCTTGGCACCCCGCTAAATATAGGGCTCATTCCACAGGAGGATTAACTTCCACCAACAGCTCATTATGTTTAATGAACCCAGGAATAAAAGGTGGATTATAGCGTGCCAACTCGATAGAGCCCAGGGCAGTGATTTGTTTTGCTTTTAACCATTCTATTAACTCATGTTTCTTTTTCTCTATGATCTTCTGATTGATATTGCCTGAAAAAGATATTGTTGCCACGTAACGCCTGGGTATTTCCTGAAGCTGAATATTAGTGTGCATGGGCTTTGGCAACTCTTCCATGCTATATTTTTTGGGCATCACAAACGCCATTGTAGGCTTTTCATCATCCAGACTGTTTATTACTGGTGCGGTCATAGCTATCTTTTTTGATTCCTGGTTCCTTCCGCTAATATAGCTGAATAACTGATTAAAACCAGAAGTGCCTTTTAAATCACTTTCCTGACTCACTGCAATGATCATCGGATCATAAAGACGAATCTCAAAATCACCATCCTTATTTACAGTTTTGTAAGATGCTTTTTCAACTGACATGTTCATCACCTACCTAAGTCATTATACATCTAAATCAGTAAATTGATATCGTTTTGCCGTATTCTTTTTACGCGTTGTCAACAACCCCGTCCCGGTATTCCCCTTGGCTTTAATTCCACTAAATTCAAATTGCTTCAACTCATGTCATTTTTCCGAGCATAATCTACAAATTATTATTTCTCGACTGCAGCTCTTCTTTTAACTTCTCTACTTCTTTTTTGAGTGAACCTACCTGGGACAGCGCTGCTATGGCAAAAACAAAAGCAATGGGTGCCAATAAACCTACATATTCCATAAATTCCATCTCCTTACATACTTTTTTATTTCCCGAAGCGTTTATCTCTATTCATGGTATGCATTTTTCGGCCATCCTTCCAATTGGGTGTTGGATACACTCTGAAGTTGTTTCAAATGAGAAAATTGAGCAGCGCATCTCTCCTCTGTTGTTACCAGTCTTTCCGCTACGTCAATGAAGTATCAACTGCGATCATCGACTAATCTTGTTTCGCTAAACCTTCATGGTTATAGGTCGAGCAACGGGAAGCCGTAGGACTGTTTTAAGCTTTTCCGGCGCTGTTTTGCGTGGATCCGAAAGGTAGATCTCATGGTGCTTTCTTTCACTCCCGGTCTGATCAACCAGGCCGTTTAACTCGATAAATGTTTTAAGCATGGCTATTGACCTTGGTTCATCGCTGTAAGGGCCGATATGCATGATTTGCACACATAGGCCCTCAGCAAAGGTTCCAAAGCGGGCTTTCGAAAGGTCAAGTTCAGGCTTCTTACGGCGACATTCTTTTAGTGCCCAGGCAAAAACAGCGGGGTTAATAAACTCGGGTTGACGAATCATTGAGGTCCAGAGCCAGTTGTTTCGCTCGTTAAGGGAAAAGGCCCCGCCGCTGATCCACCATAACCCTTCCAGGGGAGGCACCACGTACTCATAGTCCCCCGGGGGCTGGTTCCCGCTCATCTTGCTCATTTTAATCGTGAAGGTCAAGGCGTAAAGTGCTCCCACCGCCTGCTGATATTCTTCATGGTTGGGATCTCCAGCCCCATCCATCATGATAAAATTCATCGGCGGCACATCGATCAACATGGGCCTGGTTTTCGGCAGATAAAGGTCCTTATAATCCTTTTTAAAGTCTACCTTTTTGGACATTCCCGTCTCCTTCTTTCTTCTTTGATAGTGTATTTTCTCGCCGCCTCCATTATTTTTTCAATCATATTAAGCTTTGTTTCAATTACTCCTTCACTGTTACTTCGATTCCCCCCATAAAAGCTCTGCCATAGATTTTTACCACCGCCCCGCCGTCTTCTCTTCCTTCCTGACTGGATGAGGAAGAACCGATAATACCCCCGCTGCCTTCTCCCAGGAACTCTATTCCTCCCAGAATAGCAGTCCCGTCACATATGACCTTGAGGTCAGGCGGAACGATAATCTCTATACCCCCCATCACTGGCTGGTTCAGCATTATTATAATGAGCATGATAATCACCGCGAATATGAAGATCCGGCTGTTGTATATTTGTGATAGGATGGCATACCACACGCTCTGATACCTCCTCACTTCCCCGGTTATTGATTTTTCTTCCGGGATCCATTTTCATGTGCATGAAAATAGGGCTTCAAGGCCCTGAGAATTTTGGGCACAAACTGAAAGGGTACCGGGCCGGCTGTGAGCTGGCTGACACCGCCGGCCAATAAAAGATCCAGGCGCGGGCAGTAGAAAAGCCATGTGCCGGTTGCCCCGGAATGCCCGATAAATTCAGGGAAAGGGCGAAAAGGGGTCAGGCTGCGGGGGACCAGCATGCGCATCATGCCCAGGCCGTACTCGATGGGCCAACCGGGACCCACGGGGCTGAGGGAGAAACCGAAGCGGTTCCATTCTGTATACATGAGTTTAACGGTGCCCGGAGCATCA
>PXFI01000126.1 GCA_003564295.1 Gemmatimonadota bacterium
GGCGCCGCAAGGCGACGGAAAGTGCAGCAGAGAGCAGACCGCCGATGGCTCCTCCGGGAGCACAGGCAAGGGTGAAAGGGTGCGGTAAGAGCGCACCGGGTCCCTGGTAACAGGGGTCGCACGGCAAACCCCACCCGGAGCAAGGCCAAATAGGGGGCAAGGTGTGGCCCGCACCGTCTGAGTCCCGGGTAGGCCGCTTGAGGCCGGCAGCAATGCCGTGTCCCAGATAAATGATCCCTCCCCGTCCGGTCTTGCCGTGAGGCATTCCCAAGACGGCGGACAGAACTCGGCTTATTCCGCACGCTCCCCTACATGATGCGCCCGTAGCTCAGCTGGATAGAGCGCTGCCCTCCGGAGGCAGAGGTCGTGGGTTCGAATCCCGCCGGGCGTACTAACCCAAAGGCCCCGGGGCGAAAGCTCCGGGGCCTTTGGGTGAGGGGTGCTGGTACGGGTTCGAACCCAGGTTCGAGCCGAGCGGCCTGGTTGGCGGGTAATTTCCGAGAAGGTGTTCCGCGAGACGGCCGAGGCTGCCGCAGGCAGCCGCAGGCCCATCCCGCCGGGCGTACTAACCCAAAGGCCCCGGGGCGAAAGCTCCGGGGCCTTTGGGTGAGGGGTGCTGGTACGGGTTCGAACCCAGGTTCGAGCCGTACAGCTCGCAGGAATGTTCCTGCTGTGGCTACGTGGACAAGAAGAACCGCACGGGCGAGAAGTTCATCTGTCGCTGGTGCGGCCGGAGATTGCACGCTGACGTCAACGCGCCACGGAACCTGCGGTCGAGACGTTTTCGGCCGGCAGTCGGGTCCGTGAAGCAGGCGAAAGCGGCTGTCCTTCGCACTCTGGTCCTGGAGTTCCAGCGCCAGAACGTGGAGCGGTGGGGCAACCCACAGGGGCGACGGGGAACGTCCCGTGATCCGAGGGAGGAGAAGGCGTATTTCGTGCGTTACGCCCCCGAGATGACCTCAAATCGCACGGTTACTACGTCCGCGAACGCGGCGTGTGCAACTGGTCGATAGTTCCCAGAGCATGAAGTACCAACCGGTGATACTGATTGGGTCTCTGCCTCGCCATCGGGTACCGTGCCGGGATGGCCGGACGACTTCGAAAGGGATGGGTCATGCTCGTGACAAACTCGAGCTCAGGTATCGCTGGCACCGCAAACCTTCACCCTCCTACAACTCCGTTCCTTCGCGGAGCTTGTCCAGGTACTCACTGAACACCAAGGCGCGGTTCTTCTTGCGCGCATCAAGTGCACGCAAGGCCTCCGCTGCCTCGAGCACACGTAGGGCCTTGGCTGCAGCCGGTCTCGAGCAGTCGAGCAGGTCAACGACGCGGTTGACCGTCACAATCGGGTGCTCGGGCAAGAGCTCGAAGAGGCGGATGCTTATCACCGTGGCGTCGTCGCGGGCCACGAGCCGGGCTCGACTCTGGGCGACGATGGTATGCAGCCGCCGTGCGGTGGTGACAGCCTCCTCGGCCATGACCGCGACGCCTTCCAGAAAGAACGAGAGCCAGCCTTCCCAGTCGCCGTTGGTCCGCACGGCACCGAGCCGACGGTAGTACTCCTGGCGGTGGAGCTTGAAGAAGAGGCTCAAGTAGAGAAGCGGCCGCGACAGCAGCTTCCAGTGGCGCAGCAGCAGCGTGATCAGGAGACGCCCGAGACGGCCGTTGCCGTCGAGATAGGGATGCAGCGTCTCGAACTGAACGTGGAGCAGACCGATGCGCACGAGGGGCGGAAGGTCGCTCTCGTCGTGAATCGCGCCCTCGAACTGGCGCAGCAGGTCGCCTAATCGGTGCGGTGGTGGCGGAACGAAGTCGGCGTTGCCCGGCCGGGTTCCACCGATCCAGTTCTGCGAGCGACGAACCTCGCCCGGGTGCTTCTGTGATCCTCGGGCTCCGCGCAGCAGCCTGCGGTGGGTCTCAGACAAGAGCCGTCTCGAGATGGGGAGCCCGGTCTCGCGGCCGAGCTCTTCCCAGGCGTAGGTCAACGCCGAGACATAGCCGCAAACCTCCTCCACGTGGGCGTCAGTCGTCTCCTCACCGGAGGCCTCGACTTGGAGCAGGTCCATCAAGGTTGCCTGGGTGCCTTCGATCTGGGCCGAGAGAACCGCTTCTTTGCGAACGAAGGCATAGACGAACCACTCAATCGAGGGCACCAGGTCCCCGGCCAGGTCGAGCAGCCTCACCTGCTCCTCGGCCCGCGCGAGCAACGATGCCAGCTCTCCGGTGAGCTCCAGGGGTGGATCCCGTGGCGGCAACGCATACGGGATGAAGGCGCTGACCTCTTCCCCTGCCACGGTGCTACGCTCGTACTCTCCGGTCTTTCTCTTCATCGTTCACCTTCGACGCGATCGTTTCACATCGCCATACAATAATAAGCGATCGCTTCGTTTGTGTCTAGAAAAAGAGGTCTTCGCTTCATAACAAGGGTAAGGCAAGAGAGAGAAGGAGATCATGCGCCCCAACTTTGGCCCAGGGATTACTGGGATGGGCTCAGGCGCGGTGAGATCGGACCCGGCGGACCTGGGAGTCGTTGACTATCGAGATGGTCTTCCGACGGCTCACCTCGGGAGCGCAGCCTCATTCCTGACGGCCAGCGACAGGCCGCGGCTCCGGCCGAGGGGGGGACTCAAGCTCCCACGGCCCGAATCCACGCCATCTCCAGCTGGAAAGGGCCTTCAGCCCCGTCGCCCAGGAGGAACCCGATCTGGCGGATGGAGGTGAGGTCCAGGGGGCGTACGTCCCGGGGAACCCGTCCCTGGAAGCTGGGCTGAAACGAGGAGAAGGGGAGGAAGACCTCCGTCCACTCGCCTTGGGTGGTGCCGAACTCGGCTCGGTAGGCCACACCGTCGAGGTTGGGATCCATGCGGAGTCGAAGCTCGTAGCGCCGCCCGTCACCCTTCACCCGGATCCGGAAGCCCGTGAACCCGGTGAGGTCCGTGGTGTCCAGGAGTGCCCGGGTGGAGGCGAAGCCACCGTCGTTCTCCAGGGAAAGAATCCCTGAGAAGATGGCCGTGCCTTCGTCCGTGAGCCGAAGTGAGCTTTGGGATCGCCCACCCATGACCCCGTCGTTCACGATGGCCCACCGCATGGGTTCGGGATCGGCGAAATCGATAATCTCCTTTATGCGTTCCCGCTCCTGGGCCGAGCCCGCCTGGAACCCCATCAGGATCGAAAACACCACCTTCAAGAGTACTGTCGCTGGAGTCTTCACTTTGTCCTTCCCATGTCACGAGCGTCTTGAAAGCA
>PXFI01000144.1 GCA_003564295.1 Gemmatimonadota bacterium
AGGTGGACCTGTGGGGAGCTGACCTGGGCGCGACCCTGATTGTGAACGACGCCTGGCAGTTTGGCCTCTCCGGCTCCCTGGTCAGCAACGACGCCTTCTGCGTGGGCGAGGACCGGGAGCTGCACATGGGTCGGTGCGATGAGGACGTCGGAGATGGCCGCATCATCGCCCTGAACGCCCCCGCCCGGAAGGCCAGCGCACGGGTCAACTACCGCAACGACAATCGGGGCATCCACGGCGAGCTCCTGAGTCGATACTCGGCCGCCCACCCCGTAAGCTCCCCAGCCTTCTCCGCCGGCGACTGCGACGGCCCCGGCGACGCCCAGGGCCGGGGCGACTGCGTCGCCGCCCACCTCCTCTTCGACCTCACCCTGGGATACCGCTTCGGACACACCGGCCTCTCCACCCAGCTGGCCATGCAGAACGTCCTCAACACCCCCTACCGGAGCTTCATCGGCGTCCCCGAGCTCGGGCGCTTCACCATGCTCCGGCTACGCTACGAGTTTTAGGGCCGGTAGAGCCTGTCCGGTGGTAGTAGTACCCTTGCAGATGTTTGATTTCGAATCGGCCCAATGCTGGGGGGCTCGTCTTCCGGACCTCCACCTCGAACTGCTCTCAGGCCTCGCGATTCTCCAGGGCGATCACCCGCCTGCCCCAAGAGTTGAACCCCTCCCTCATCTCTCCACGAAGGTCTCGGAATTCCTTCATCATGTTTGATTGAAACTCGTCCATCCTGCGGTTTGTGGCCTGCAGGGATTCTCCGAAGGCACGGAAGTCGCTCCTCATCTCTTCCCTCTGGAGCTCCAGCTGCGCGAGGCGGGTGGAAACATCGTCGAAGCGCTTGTAGACGACGCCGAAATGACGCGCCACATGGGCCTGGAAGGCGTGCTGCTCGACCTGTACCTCTCTCAGCTGCGCGCGCACCTCGACAAGTCCACGTTCCACTCCATCCAGCCGGCCGTTCATCTGATCCAGCCGACCGTCCATTTGATCAAAGCGCTCGTCCATCCGGTCAAGCCGGCCGTCCATCTGGTCAAAGCGCCCGTCCATCCGGTCCAGGCGGGTGTCCATCTGATCCAGCCGGCCGCCCACCCCGTCCAGGCGGATGTCCATCTGATCCAGCCGGCCGCCCACCCCGTCCAGACGGCTGTCTAGCCGGTCCAGGCGGCTCTCCACCCGCTCAAGCCGCCTGTCCACCCCGTCGAATCGGCCGTGGACCTTGCCGAGCTCTCCGGAGATGAAATCCCGCAGTTCAGCAATCTGGGTAGAGGTCATGGTGGAATCGGGGTACCTGTTGAGCGTCACTGCACACGACCCAAGTTACCTGGGGCCGGAGCTACGAGCCATGGCTGGTTGGGACGTTGATGGAAAGAAGGACCGGGCCGGGTAGAGGGCGGCGCCTTGCCCCTGCCCTCAGACCACCTCCTCCAGCACCTCCACCACCCGCTCCGCCGCATGCCCGTCCCAGAGGGGAGGGACGGTTCCGGAGGGACGGCCCCCATCTAAGAGGGCCCTCACCCTGCCCGCCACGGCCGCAGGTTCCAGCTTCACCAGCTCGTTGGTCCCGGAGGTGATGGTGGCGGGCCGCTCGGTGTTCTCCCGCAAGGTGAGACAGGGCACGCCCAGGAAGGTGGTCTCCTCCTGAATGCCGCCGAGTCCACGTTCGACGGTCGGTGGATGGTCACCAGACAGTAGCGTTTCTCCTCCAGGCCCAGCCCCTTCCACGCCTCCGTGGCCCGGGCCTTCTCCCTGAGGCTCACCAGAGAGTCGATCATGAGGTTGCCCACGAAGAACACCTGGCTGTCGGTAACCCCTTCCGCCTTCAGATTGTCCAGGCCGCTTTGCTCGGTGACGAAGAGCCAGTCGGAGATGCGGTCCGTCACCATGCGGTTGATCTCCTCCGGCATGGACCGGTCGAAGCTCCGGAGGCCGGCCTCGATGTGGGCCACAGGGATGCCGGCCTTCACGGCCACCAGGCTGCAGGCCACGGTAGAGTTCACGTCGCCCACCACCACCACCAGGTCGACGGGCTCCCGCTCCAGGAGCTTCTCGAACTCCACCATGATCCGGCCTGTCTGCTCGGCGTGGCTACCGCTGCCCACCCCCAGGTAGGCGTGGGGCTCCGGGAGGCCGAGCTGCCGGAAGAAGATGTCGCTCATGCGGTCATCGTAGTGCTGGCCGGTGTGGACGATGCGGGAGCGGAAGCCCCCCCCTGGCCTCCAGGGCCCGGTGCAGCGGCGCCACCTTCATGAAATTGGGGCGGGCGCTCCGCCGGGTCCTCTCCGCGCACGTCGGCGCCTCCTCGATTCCCCGCAGCAGCCCGCCGCCGGGGCTGGGCGCTCCGCCGGATCCTCCCCGCGCACGTCTGGCCTTCCTCGGCGACGGTTGTGGCGACCGACACCTTCCTCCCCCGCCATCCGGACCGTGGCGGTAGCGCCGCTCTCCGGGCCCCTCTACGTTAGAAGTAGAAGACCCGCGTGCCCTTGGCAGTCGAGACGAGGTGCCAGAATGGAAAGTCTGCGAGGCCAGTTGCTTATCTCCAGCGGTGGCCTGTATGATCCGAACTTCCGCCACACAGTGGTCCTCTTGGGGGAGCACAATTCCGATGGGGCACTGGGCGTCATCTTGAACCGTGCTTTGAACGTCACGGTGGAGAAGGTCTTCCCGCCCCTGAGTGAGCTGATGCCGCCCGGCGAGCCCCTCTTCCAGGGCGGTCCGGTACAGCCGAGTAGCGCCGTGCTCCTCGCCGAGCTTGCGGACACAGGGTTGGTGGATCTTCCGGTGTTCGGGTCCGTGGGCTTTCTCGTGGGCGATGTGCCGACGGACATTCGGCCGAGCATACTGAGGGCCCGGGTGTTTGCGGGTTATGCGGGATGGGGGCCGGGCCAGCTCGAGGCGGAGATGGCCGACAACAGCTGGATCCTCGAGCCGGCAGGGGTGGATGACGTGTTCACCGACACGCCCGACCGGCTCTGGAGCCGGGTCCTCGAGCGGAAGGGGCCCGAGTACCGGCAACTGTCCCGGATGCCCTACGACCCGTCCATGAACTGATCCCCTGGGTTCGTCGGACGGTTACCCCGAGAGGAATGGAGAACGTCCCCCTTTTCCGCCTTTGCCGGCCAACCAGGTCCCGCTTACCTTCGTCGCCCATGTCAACGTCGCACAGGGCCCCTTGATCCACCATCTCTCCAAGGAACACTCGCATGAGAAGGCTGGGGATTGTTGCTGTTCTGGCCATAGCAGTGG
>PXFI01000268.1 GCA_003564295.1 Gemmatimonadota bacterium
CAAGTAGGAAGAACCAAGCTCCAGGTTCTGAGGATGATACTGCCGGGCATCGGCCAGCTTCGCAAGCACGTCCACCAGGTAGTCATGGATCTTCAGGTGATGACGGTTCGCACTACTGACGATGCTGTATAGCTGCAAACGACCAAGATAGCCCGGCGCCTCACCCGTAGGGCTCTTCGGCAGCACACGCTGCACCGGCTCGCTGGCAAGCCAGAGCTCCATGCGATTCCAGATGGGAACCGCCGCCCGCTGCCGCAGAGCCAGACGCCCGGCGTCGTCCAGCAGCTTCCCGCGCTCTTCCACATCGTACAGCTGGCGATAGAACGACAGCCCTTGCGATGCAATAACCGGTTCGTGAGACTCCGCCGTGATGAACTTCCTTCGGGCATGCCCGTTGCAGCTCCCGTGTCGGATGCGCCCCCCGGATCTCTGCTCCACGCGCGCATTGGCCCCGTCGGCATCTCCGAGGAAAACGCCTCGGAAGTCCGCCAGATGCCCGTCGAGCACCGAATGCTGGTGCGTCAGCGACCAGTGGAACACGTCGTACGGCACGCCCAATATGCGCGTATCATCGCCGAGCAGGATTGAGCTGGCGAGCAGCAGCGACCACATCTGCTGGTACAGCGCGTCGGTGACGGTGACGGCGTGGTTGATCAGATCATTGCAAGTCGATCGGGTGGGAAACCAGCCGCACTGGGCGAACCAATTCTGCTGCCGATACGTCGGGTTGTGGAACGCCATCTTCATGGCCACCACCGCGGCGATCACGCTGAAGTCGTATTTGCACCCCGGCACGATCGCCAACGGAGGCGGGTCCGACTTCACGCCCTCCTCGGGACGTCCCTCGACAACGTATTCGTGGCGATGGATCACCTCGACATAAGCCTTTGGCGGCTCGACGCACAGCCTCTCGGTTGTTGCGACCTTGAAATGCTTCAACCCTTCCTTTTGATCGTCAGGCAGATCGACCGTCTTCTCGCGCCGTTCAATATGGGCTGGAAACGAGCCCTCAGCGTTTTCCTTGTCCCTGCGAGCCTTGCGCCGCTCTCGGTGCCGGCGAAGGAATTCCTCGTCTGCGGCCTCGTCGAGCTTATCTTGAGCGCTGATGAGCTCCTGTTCCTCAGGAGTGGGCGGATCAGGCGGGTCGTCCCCGAAATCCAGCTCTCGCTGGTCGGGAGACGCCTCGCGACGTTCGCTGCGCGGCCCCCAGAGCATTTGTGTCAGACGCTTGGTGATCGCCTCGAGCTCTTCGATCCTCTCACGGTGCTTGTCACGGTCCGCCGTTACCGTCTGCGTCGCGTCCACCAGGGCTTCATAGTCGGCCCGCAATGCGGCATATCGTTCCTCAAGCTTCCGGTGCTCGTCGCGCAATGAATCCAGTTCGGCCTCGAGCGCTGCAGCCTTGTGACGAAGCGCCTCGTTGGCGGTCGTGAGCTGCTGAATCCTATCGTTGAAGGCGTTGGCGTTCATGATTGGGATATCATAACAGATCTGCGCAGATGTCAATAGAGGCTGGGGTAGGAATGGAAAATTTCTTTTGGGAATTCAGGCATTTGTGTGGCTTAACGCTCTTGCTCGACGGAGACGTGCGTTTTCTGAGGCATGGCGAGGGTATTCAATGACGTACGAAAGAAGATGGTCTGGTTCGAACGGGTCGCTCGTGGATTGCACCCGTTTGTTTGCATCCACACATCGCAACGATCATCATCTACGCCAACGGCGTTGCGTCACATAGCCCGGGGTTGCCGGCGGTCATGCGACCTTCGCACGTTCGCCGCCGGCTACCCCGGGGTGCGCGTGCGCCGAAAAAACCATCCTACCCCAACGGGGTTGCGCCGCGGGCGGAGATTGGATTGCCACCGTTTGTTTTGCCCCCGCACCCACAGAAAACCCGGAAGAGCGTTTCTTTTGTTTTTTTCATTGATGGAGGCCGGCGGAATTGAGTCCCCTTGGCCAACGCTTGTCTCAATCCACCCGTCGGCTCACTTCGCCGGCCTTCGCCGGCCTTCGCCGGCATCGGATGCGGGGAGGTGGCGCTTCCCGAATGGGGTCGGCCGCTTTTTCGGCGGACAGAAACGGACCGGCGACCGAGGTGATCGTCCGTCGCCAGCGCGGACGTCGAGGCGAAGGTAGCCCGGTGATTCCCGCATCACCGGTGTCGTCATCACCGGCATCCCGGGCTGTTCAATCCATGCGCGTCCGGCCGTGCGTCGACGGGGACAGCCAACAATGACCGTCAAGAACGACACGACCCCCGGCCGCAGGTGCAACCGGGGGTCGTCGGTGGTTCGCTGTGCAGGTCCGTCTCGGACAGCGGTCGTCAGGAGGGGCGCTGATACCGCTTGCGCCGTCGGCCCGTTTCGAGGTCCACGCCGCCGAGGATCATCGCAAGCGTCGTGGTGTCCACTTCGATGGTCGGCGACTGGTCGAGGGCGCCATTGGGCAGTTGGAAGCGCCCCCGCTCCAGTCGCTTCGCCCAAACCACCAAGCCATCGCGATCCCAGAAGAGGATCTTGCAGCGATCGCGGGCGCGATTCAAGAACACGAAGTAGTCGCCCTGATAGATGTCCTTTCCGAAGGAATGGACCACCATCGCGTACAAGCCATCGAAGCTTTTCCGCATGTCGGTGGGCAGGGCATGAACGAAGATGCGGGTGTTCGATGAGGTGCTAAGCATCGCTTGCCTCCGATCCCGAGGTGCACGTGGCGGTGGCGCCATGGCGCAGCACGCGGACGATGGTCGTCAGAGCCGCCAGGTTGTCGTGTGGTACGCGGACCGTGGTCCCGTCGGGCAGCGCCACTTCGATGCACGACGCGGGTTTGACCACCGGCGCCAGCGGCAGCTGCAGGAAGGCGGAACTCCCGGAGCACGTTGCGACGTGGGCAGCGGCCGCCGAGGCGGTTGCGGGCCGGCCGCCGCCGAGCGTCGCGTGTGGTTGCACGCGTGGTGCCTCCGAAGCGGCCCGCAGTTTCCGCTTCCACGCGTGGAAGCTGGCCCGGGAGATGCCTTCGTTCCGGCAGAACTGGGCGATCGACAGCCCGCTGCGCTGTTGATTGCGGATCCTGCGCTGCCACACATCCCAAACTGATTGGTTGACCTTCCGAGCCATGCGTCTCGAGCTCCTTGAAATCTGGGGTGGAAGAATTTGTTCACGCCCCCCAGCCTAGCCCGGCCGTCAAGAAGGTCTAAATCGGACGCTTACGCTCGGTGAAGGCGAGGTTCGTCAAGCTAACGCCGGA
>PXFI01000364.1 GCA_003564295.1 Gemmatimonadota bacterium
CCGCCTGCCTTTCGGGGAACATTTCCTGTTCTGCGGCGATACCCACTCCCGGCTGATCGGGCACGGCATCGGGCTGGAGCTCAACGAGCCCCCGCTGCTCAGCGCCGGCGACAAAACCATCCTGGGGGAGAATTATACCCTGGCCCTGGAGATGCACGCCTTTGATCCCGGGGTCGGCTGCTGCAAGATCGAAGAGACCGTGTTAATCACGAAAGGGGAGCCGGAGATCCTGACCCTGGAGCCGGCCGTGCTGCTGGAACTGGGCGGCGCGTGAGGCGCGTGAGGCGTGTAAGACGAGCAAGACACGCAAGGCATGCCCTGCGCAGGGGGCCTGCGCCGCGGGCGATCCACGGGGACGGTTCCTGCGGATCAGCAGTAGCCCGGCGGACCTGGAGAACCTTCCCCCTGTGCAATCTTCCACTCATGCTTGCGAATCTCTTTTATACGCCGATTCATGAAAAAGATAACAAACCAACCGGGATTATATCGTCCGGTGGTAATGGCTCCTTTCTCTTTCTTGCCGTGATCAACACATCATCTGTAGTAACTGGGATACTGACGTCATCTCCATTGATGTCCCATATAGCTTTCTTACGGTTCACTGATTACTGTTACCAGATCTGTTTCGATCACCACACCATCGACTTTAAATGAAAGAACTACTTCCCCAGGAAACCGTACAACTCTATAAGAGTATGTGCCGTCACCGTAGTCTGTAAACTCACTGATTTCAACAAGTTCACCTTCGTCAAGTTCAGTCAGTGAAAGCCACACACCCAGTTGAGCCGACATCGTTTCAATATCATTCATGCCGAATCCACCGATGCCGATTCCACTCTCATCCTGGACAACCAGCGTTACGATGGCGCTGCCATCTTTCTGGTCTTCAAAGGTTACGCTGCTGTTTTCTGTACAAACCTGCCCGGGCCGCTCCGGTTCCGTATAGGTATGCACGATCACGGCCCGTGCTTCCAGGTCCTCCTCTAAAATATAGCTTGTGATCATCCCCACTTCCAGGTCGCACAGGGTCAGCGCCTCTTCCATGTAGCCGTCCACGTACAGACGGAGCAGGGCGTCCTCGGCGATGGTGATGAACGGTTCAATGTCCGGCGTGTCCGGGCCCCAGTGGATCTCTATCTCCACCTGGCGGTTTTCCTTGTCTATGGCGAGAATCTCGCCCTCGACCACGCTCTCCCCGATCCGGGGATCGGCGGCGGGGATCGGTTCCGGGTAGCGCTCCTGCGTGAACCAGACCCGGATGACATAGCCTTCTTCGTCTTCCTCGTAGTCCACTTCAGCGCCAAAGGCTTCGCCGACGGCACGGAAGGGCAGGAAGGTGCGGCCGTCCATGATGCGGGCGGGCGCATCAATTATTACAGTTTCTGTTTCATCGGCAATTCTGTCATATATTTCAAGAGTGTATTCACCAATGCTAATTGTGATCAATAAATCCTCACGCTCTAAGAATACGGTTTCTACCACCGCATCCTTGGGTGTCCAGTCTGCTTCAGCGGCAAAGGCCTCGGCCAGGAACCTCACTGGCACAAATGTGCGGCCATTTTCGATAAAGGGTGCTACATCCATCTCTTCATCGGCAGGCTCACCGTCGATCTCGTATGCGGTGTCGCCGATGGTCATCTTCACTTGTTCTGCACCCTTGTCCAGGTTGGCATCAGGGATATCATCTGCATCGCTAGCCCCAGCAGCTCCCACACCTAATAAACAAATCGCAAACAACATCATCATAACCAGGCTGTAGTTAACCTTCTTATTCACAACTATTCTCCTTTCTTTAAAAAGTGTATTCACACTTCACTAGCTCACCGCCGCCCCAACAAGAATTAAGTTTAATCACACTCGTTAATAATCGAACACCTAACTTGATTGACAATAAAATGACTGATTCCGGCCCTGCCAAGCATCACCCCTTTAAAACATATTTCTTCGATAACACAAAACCAGTCTGTTTGATGGCCAATTACGACACTAACTCCCCCCTGACTGTAAGCGCCTACGTTAAGCCGAGGGTGTCATCGCTCTCCATCCACAGGGGATCATTATGGATGATAGTTAGAAGAAGGATTTAGATTTACTGCGGATATACTGCCTCTGGGGGAACTGCAGTGGTCTGGAGCATTCTGGGGGCATTTTAGAAATACACAAATGCGGTGATAAATAGCAGGTTGTTCCTAATAAATGTGGTAATGATGAACATTCTACAAGGATATGCGGCAGTCCTGCGCGATGTAAAAATATTTTAATAATTTAGTGCAAGTTTTTGTCGTTGATACACGCGGTCAGGCAGCTTGATGACGGCGATGGAGATGGAGATGGGGATGGGGGGCTAATTGCGTGGGAGCAGGAGAACGGATATGTGTCCTATTAACAGGTGTAGTGACACACTCCAGAAAACCAGGGGAATGTCCCCGTTATCCATGTAATTCATGCCTTCATACGGGTAAATATTACCCGTGTTTTGAAATTGTGGGTAATACTTGCATTATTATTACCCATGTTATATGATTATGAGTAAGTTTTACCTATATAGTCTGAGGAAATTATTTGTGTTGTGAAAGGATGGAGTTTTTTGGGAGGCTTAAAATATCTACCGTTAGACAGAGAAATTGAAAGCAAAAGAGTTCTAAAACAGGCCACCAAGGCACATATGGCTCTTTCTGAACTTAAAGGCTTTGCGAACATGATTCCTAACAAAAATATCTTAATCAATGCTGTTTTAATTAACGAAGCAAAAGATAGTTCAGAAATAGAAAATATCGTGACCACGCATGACGAACTGTTTAAAACGATTACGATTGACAACTACATGAGCCCGGCTGCAAAGGAGGTGATCAACTACCGAACCGCCCTGTGGCATGGCTACAAGCTTGTAAAAGAGAAAAGCATGATCACCACAAACATGCTTGTTGAAATACAAAACCTGATTGTTTTAAAACAGGCGGGAAGAAGAAAGCAACCTGGGACCGTGCTTAAAAATGAATCAACTGGCGAAATCATTTATACTCCACCGGGCAGCGAACAGGAGATAGTAAAGCTGCTTACCAACCTTGAAGGCTATATCAACTATGATGATGAAACGGACAACCTGGTTAAGCTTGCTGTGATCCACTACCAGTTTGAAGCAATTCACCCTTTTTATGACGGTAATGGCCGAACTGGACGCATCCTTAATATTCTCTACCTGGTATTAAAGGGTTTATTGGACA
>PXFI01000365.1 GCA_003564295.1 Gemmatimonadota bacterium
CGAGTTTAAGCCACCGCTTGGAACAATGCAGTGAATGTGGGGAATATTCCGATTTCGGACTATTCCCCATTATCCCAATAAACTTTTTATCCCGATTTTTTATGAGAACATCTCTAAAGAACATAGAAAATAGATGATTAGTTTAGAAAAAATCGGAATAAATCTGCTTAATATTATGTATTATTTTCAACTGATATCACTGATAATTATGATGCAGGAAAATTCCTGACTAATAATTAGAGGTGATTTCATGAAGAAAATGGAACCAAAACTACTCGTAGAAGGTATTCTAAAAGAAATGGAGGTTCTACAGCTACGCGAACAGACAATAGCCTACTATAAAATAGGGCTTTCAGCCATATGTGAGTTCTATGAAGATCAGAACCAGGTTTTTTATTCGAAGGAATTTTTGGAGAGATTCCTTGACCATATGGATGAAAAGCGGTTACTGGATGAAATATCTTTATTCCAGCATAAGCGTCTGGAACGAGCCTCCAAAGTTCTGATACGTTATGCCGATTTGGGAGAACTGACCTGGGATACTCCGCGAAAAGGATCCAGTATTAAATTAACTGGGTATTTTTCTGACATTTCATCCAGTTATGAAGCGTTCCTTGGCAAGAACCAGATAAGTGGAATCCGCTATCTTAATGCTAATGTCAGACATTTCCTCAAGTTTTTAGAAGACACTGGTCACAAGAATTTCACGGAAATGTCATTGCAGACAATCAAGGATTTTCTGATAGCTACTCAGCCTACCCATCGGGGAAGCATACCCAACGTTATGTATTCTGTCAAAAGTTTTGTAAGCTTCCTTAATAAACAAGGAATAGCGACACTTACTCCGGAAATGATACCATTTAAAGTGGCAATGCCCCGGAAAAAGGTTCTTCCATGCTTTAGTTCAGAAGAAGTTAAGGCTATACTAGAACAGATTAATACAGGTACACCCCAAGGTAAAAGAGACTATGCAATTATCTATCTGGCATCACGGACAGGACTCCGGTGTTCAGATATCCTTGGACTGAAGTTGGCGGACATTAACTGGAAACATAATGAACTGCATATCATCCAAAAGAAAACTGGGCAGCCGCTGTCTCTCCCATTCGGAGCCGATACGGGCAAAGCTATTGCAGATTATATACTTCAAGGCCGCCCGGATACAGATGAGCCATATGTTTTCCTACGTGTAGAACCACCTTACAGGAAGCTTGCCGATACGGCCGTTACTTCAAATATACTGGCTAAATATATGAAAAAAGCAGGCATCACCCATCTTCCTGGTGATGGAAAAACGTTTCATGCATTAAGACGTTCCATGGGTACATGGATGCTGGAATCAGAGATTCCACTACCGACTATTGCACAGGTTTTAGGACACAGAAACCTCGATTCGACAAAGCGGTATCTTTCCCTTGCTACATCAATGCTGTCTGAATGCGCACTTGATATCCAATATTTAGGGACTAAAAGGAGGGAGCTGGCATGAATCTCTCTCTTGAAAGCCCATTCGCTGGACATATGCAGGAGATGCTGCAGTTTAAGAAATCGCTCGGATATTCTGAAAACAGCTATGCCGGTTATCTTCAAAGCTTTGAGCGTTTCTGTGTGGAGAATTACCCTGATGCGTCAGTCTTAAGCAAGGAAATCGTCATGGAATGGGGACGGAAAACCCAGAACCAGAAACCCGTATCGGTAAAAAGGAAGGTCATAGCCCTCCGCGAATTCGCCAGATATCTTAATTCAGTCGGCGAAAATGCCTATGTGGCACCATTGGAAATGTTTGGCCGCAGGAAACCTTTTGTACCGTATGTTTACACTGATGAAGAACTAACTGCCTTCTTCCATGCATCCGATAGACTTCCGGTGGACAAACGTTCTCCTTATCGGCATATGGTCGTTCCTGTCATGTTCCGCTTGCTGTACTGCTGTGGGCTTAGACCCGGCGAGGCCAGACATCTGCACTGTAGTGACTTTGACCTTGACACTGGGATACTACATATCAAAGAAACAAAACGGCATAAAGACCGTACTGTTCCGGTTGCCCCAGGCATGCTGGAACTATGCCAAAAATATCATTCGTTAACCAGTCTTGCCTATACAGACAGGCAATATTTCTTTCAGAACCCAAACGGAGGCGTATACCATAGAAACTGGTTGGAGAGACAGTTTTGGAGATGTTGGAAGATAGCCGGCATTACTTCGTTCCATGGCTCAACTCCAAGGGTATATGATTTCCGTCATAACCATGCCACAAGGATACTCCAGAAATGGCTGGAGGAAGGAAAAGAACTGCTGACATATCTTCCTTATCTAAGTGCTTATATGGGGCACCATGATTTTTCAGAAACAGCTTATTATATCCACCTTATTCCCGACCGATTGGTCAGAACTCCAACCATCAACTGGGATGAATTGAATTCGGTTATACCGGAGGTGGAGTAATGGGAAAGAAAAAAAATGACAAGCTGTTCTGTCTCATTCGAGATTTTCTTACTGTTTACCTTCTGGAACAGAGATGTTGTAGTTCTAACACGGTTAAGTCCTACCGGGAAACACTAAATATCCTGCTGGACTACGTCACACAAGTGAAAAATGTCCCATTAAGACAGATAACATTTGCAACACTGGATTATCAACTGGTTTCTGATTTCCTTGACTGGCTTGAAAAGGAAAGGAACTGCTGCATATCGACAAGGAACCATCGGATGTCATGCATACGTACATTTTTTAAATATGCAGCAAACATGGAACCAACAATAACTGCATCCTTAATTGACCTTGGAAAAATTCCGATAAAGAAAGACACGAAGTCAAAAGTTATGGAGTTTATGTCGGAGGAAGCCCTGCAGGCAGTCCTTTTTCAGCCAGATACCGGAAGCAAAAAAGGGATACGAAACTTATTCTTCATGATCCTCATGTATGATACTGCAGCAAGGAACCAGGAGATGTTAGAACTGAAGGTAAAAGACGTTGTCACTGACACAAAAACTCCCTGCGTATATTTGACTGGAAAAGGAAAGAAACGCAGGATTGTTCCCATTACACAGAAGACAGTAGGACATTTCCAAAGATACATTGGTCTTTTTCATCGGGAAAATAATTCCGACCAGTTCCTGTTTTATACCACAAGAAAGGGTGTAAAACACCAGATGTCAGATGATAATGTAGCAAGCTTTTTGAAACAGTATGGTATTGCAGCAAAATCCAGTTGTAA
>PXFI01000334.1 GCA_003564295.1 Gemmatimonadota bacterium
ATGAGGTCATGGGCGTAGTGTTCTAGCTCCAGGTTCTCCTGGATCAGGAGGACGGACCGGCCGTCCGGCGAGATCCCCCTGAATCCCACGTCTCCATCGATCCTCCAGAGGGGCTCCACCTCGCCATCCGGAAGGGGAACCCCGACGTAGGGTGGGGTCTCGAGACCGTCTGAGGCCTCCGCGAACCAGTGCAACGTTCCGTCGGTGGACCTCACGGGACCCCGCAGGGCCGGTTGCCGAAAGGGCACCGCCGCCTCTGTGACCGTCCAGGTTCCCCCTTTCATGGCGGGAGGCGCCACCCACCGGACTCCCTCGGTGGTCCACACCCAGAGGCTCCCCTGGCCGAAGGGGTAGGTGGGGGCCGGCGCGGACCCGAGACCGAAAGGCAAGACGTCCCCGCTCCGCCACATGCCGAGCAACACGGCCGCCAGGGCCAACAATGCCACACCCGCTACCCCCACTCCCTTCCGAGTCCTCCACCAACCCACCCCGGTCAAGGGGCGCTGGGCCTGCCAGCCCCTTCTCTGCCCCATACCGGGAGGGAGTCCGGTCTCGAGCTCGCTCCCGTCCGGCCGGAGGTGCCGCCTGGCGGCCGCCTCCACCGCGTCGTGGACGAACTGGAGCCTGCCGTCCGGGTTACGGCGGATCAGGTCCCGTTCGAAGAGCTCCTGGAGCCCCCCCGACACTTCGAAGGGGTCCAGGCGGGAAAGGCGGCGCAGCTCCTCCGCCGGAACCGGGCGAGCCTCCCGGGCCATGTGGGCCGCCAGGTGACGGGCGGGTGCACTCAGGTCATCCAGATGCTTCCGGATGGCCAACTCCACCGTCTTCGGCACCGGTAGCGGTCCCTCCAGGCATGCCGCATCCACCCGCCACTTTCCGCCGCCGCCGGACTCCAGAAGCCCTTCGGCCTGGAGAAGCTTCAGGATCTCCACGATGAACAGGGGGTTCCCCCGGGTGATGGCGTACACCCGCCCCGCCAGCTCATGGAGGTTCTCCGGCTCTATGGGCTCCAGCAAGAGCACCAGCAATTCCGAGACCTCCGACGTCTCCAGGGGCCCCAGCTCTACCGCCTCTGCCGCCGGGAGCCGAAGCAGGCTGTCCAAGGCCTTGGCCACCTCCGGATCTCCGTCTCCCGTCCGGCTGGCGAACAACACCATCAACGGTTCCCGGCCCGCTGCCCTGGCCAGGTGCGACAGCGCAGCCCGGCTCTGCTTGTCCACCCATTGGAGGTCATCCACCACCAGCAGCAGAGGCGACTCTTCCGCCACAGCGCACACCAGGTCCAGAAGAGCGTCCGTAACCGCCGCCGGTTCCACCGTTCCACCCCCGCCGATCCCCGGTGACAGGCTCTCCTTCCATCCAGGAAGACTCGGTACCAGGCGGGCCAGCACCGAGGCCGATCGGTTGCTGATCCCCGCTGCCCCCGGGAGGCCGTATAGCCCCCTCACCAGCTCGCTGGCCAGCCCCCAATCCATGGACCGCTCCACCTCCACGGCTTTCGCCGAAAGGCTGGTGCCACCCTCGGAGGTTGCCATCGCCGCCAACTCCTCCGCCAACCGGGTCTTGCCGATCCCCGGCGGACCCAGGACGAGCCCCACCTGGGCCGCTCCCGTGCGGGCCTTTCGCCACTTCCGGGACAGCTTGGAAAACTCCGCGGTCCGGCCCACGAACTCCGTCTTCAGACTCTGAGGCTCCAGAACCCCGGCAAGGCCCTGCCTCAGGGCCTCCAGGCGCTTCTCCAGAGCCTCCAGGAGGGCGAGCTGGTCCGGATCGGTGGCTGCCGCCTGGGCCTCGGAAATGACCAGAGTCGCCTCCGACCACCGGTGGGCATCCAGGAGGGCCTCCACCAAAGCCACCCTGTGTGCCGGATTGTGGGGCTGCACCTCCACCGCCCGGCGCAACCACCGGGCCGCTACCACCGGGTGCCCCCGGCTCCTCTCCAACACCCCGGCCTTCAACAGGGCGCTCCCGAACCTCGCCTCCTCCCGGGTCCGGAGGTTGTCCACCCAGCGGTGCCATTCCTTGGCTCGTGGGAATTCCAGGTCGTGGAGCAACGGCCCCTTCCACAACCGGTCGGCGGCCTCCAGGTCCCCTTCCTCCAGCGCCGCCACAAGGCTGGCAAGGTCCGTTTCCACCACACCGTCCGCCAGGACCATGGGATCGTCCGAGGCGAAACACTCGGGCCCCAGCACCTGTCGAAGCGTCCACAGCGCCTGCCGCACCGAAGCCCGAGCCCGGGCCCCGTCCGCCTCCGGCCACAGAAGGGCTGCCCCCTCCTCCCGGGACACGGGCCTCTCCTCCACCGCCAGATACGTCAGCAGAGCCAGGGGCTTGCCCGCCGAAAGCCCCACGACATCGCTACCCGGGACCCGGAGCTCCGGTGTGGACATGAGCTGAAGAACGAAGGTTGGCTCGGACACTGCGCATAGCCTCCCGCAGGAGAAGCCTCGTGAGCCCAGGGGCCGGCGATCCGAGACAACATAGGCCGGAGCCCAGCTCCGGGGAAACCCGCCCTGGGGTCATGCAGGTGGAAGACCGCGGCGATGGGTCCGTCGCCCACCGCGGCCGGATAACATCCCGGCCGGGGGGACAGGACACTCCACCCGCGACCCCCATCCCGTGGTGGATGCCTACCGCTCGTAGACCCAGATCGATGCGGGAATCGTGTTGTCCGGCGGAATCTGGAGCGTGAGGGTCCTCCCCTCCACGGTGCCAATGATGGTATCGCCCGCCAACGACACGCGGAATTCGTTGCCCACGAGCAGCCAGGTACCGTCCGCGTCCAGGCGCTCCGTCCCCAGCACCATCCCATCCAGCCTGAACTCCGTCATGGCCGAGAAGGTCACGGTCTGGTCGGGCCGGACCACGAGTGAGCTCGTGGTCACGTAGACCTCGAAGTCCACCCCGTCCTCCGTGAACACTCCCCAGAGAGCGGGGATCGGGGCCCCATTGAGGCTCACGAGGGTGTAGGTGCCGGTGACATCGACCGGGGCGGTGGGATCACTGTCGGAGCCACAGGCTACGGCATCAGGGCCAGGACAGAGAGCAGGATCCAGGCGTCCAGGGGGCGAAGGTTCGAGGACCGGTCGAGGCGTGGCATGATCCACCTTCCTTTCTCCAGGGGGATAGGACGGATAGGCATTTAGGGATAGGCCCACCGCCGAGCTCATCCGGGCGGCGATGGCAGAGTATGTCCAGCGGCGGGTGGCTCG
>PXFI01000355.1 GCA_003564295.1 Gemmatimonadota bacterium
CAGGCTCCAGCCGGGGAGCGTAGCAGACCATGGATTCCACCTCCTGTTCACAGCAGTACCGAATAGACACCGAAATATAACAGGAGGGTTTTCGGCTTTCGGAACCGCCCCAGGACGCACGAGGCGGGCTCGAAAGGCTTCCGGAGCTGGAAGACGGCGAGATCGGGCGGCAGACGCCAAATGAGAGGGCTCAGGAGCCGGCTGCGGAGGGGGTCTCGGACTCGGGCCAGCCCGCAGCCGGAAACTTGTCAAGGCCCTCTCGGGACAGCCGCATGGCTGGTTGGGACGTGGGCTTAGCCATTTCGTGGAGCTGAAGACCTCAATTCCCCCTCGCTGCTGCTGTGCTTCTTCAGCCTCCGCAGACCCGGCCCTGAGGCCCCTGTCTCCCCGTCACATGCCGCCCGGAGTGGTGTTCGTGGCGTTGAACGTACCCTGCACGCTGACGATCTCAGGGTTCCCCACTGTTCCGCGCATGGCCTCGAAAGTGAAGGAGCCCACCACCCGTGTGGCCGATGAGGATTGGATGGTCAAGGTGCCCCCCGTGGAGGTATAGGAGGAGGTTCCCACCGCTGCCGAGAAGGAGGCGAAGAACAACGTGTCCTCCGCCCCGATAGCCTGGACGCCCTCGACGATGGGATAGGTACCGGCTGGTGGCCGATCCTTGCCTGGTGTGACAAGGGTGATGGACATGGGGCCTCCCGGGGGCAGAACGACGCCCCACCCGCCGGTGCTGGCGCCACCGGTGGCTGCAGCCACGCCCGAGAGGGTGGCCGAAACGTGGCCGGTCACCGTGGCGGTGAAGGTTCCAGGTTGAGCGTCATTGCCATCGGCGGCGGTGGTGTTGCTGCCGCAGGCGGGAAGAAGAAGCAAGAGGGAGAGACAGGAAAGCCATGGGAGCAGAGAGCGTTTCATTCGGCACCGGTCTGCGTGGGAAGTTGTGTGTTGAGGGGGCTCAGTAATCCCAGAATACTTCCCATGGGAGGATTTGTCAACGCAAGATTGAAATTCTTGATAAGAAAATATCAATGCATGGCGAGCATGTTTCTGGAAGGAAGAGCCCGATCCCTCCTTCTACGCTGATCACGGCCCCCCCCCGGCGCGTTGCACCTTGCTCCCACGCAGCCTATCCTGAAGCTACCCGAAGGGGTCCCTTTTCCCGAGCCAGGTCCCGGGAGAAGTGTTCACTTTGATCAGGAAGCGAGCTTGGTGGTGCGCACCGGCTCCGGCCGGCCGCGAAGCCCCCCTCGACGCCGGGCACACCGAGATTGAAACCTGCCATGAGCGAAAAGAAGAGCCAGCCTGCCGTCTCCCGTTCCCGGAAGGATTCGCCCACACTGGACGCGGTGTGCAGGCATCTGGAGCGGGCGCTGCCCGGCGCCGAAGCGCCCATCGTGGTGGCGTTCACCAGGAGCTTCCTGGCCAAGGCCCCGCAGGAGCTGCTCCACGAGCGGAGCGTGGACGCCCTGGCCCACCTGGCCCTGGCGTCGTTCCGGTTCCTGGAGCGGGCCCGGCCGGATCAGATTGACGTGGAGGTGGGAAACCCGGACATCGAAAACGAGGGCTGGTACGCGCCGGTCACGGTCATCCGGACGCACGTCTCGGACCGGCCCTTCATCCTGGACACCATCCGCGAGTTCCTCCACGCCCGGGATCTGGCCATCGAATACATGATCTACCCTGTGCTGGACGTGAACCGGGACGAGGAGGGGAGGCTGCTGGCTCTGCGCCCCCGGGGGGAGGGAGAGCACAGGGAGTCGCTTGTGCACTGCGAGATCCATCAGGTCCGGGATCCGGGGAAGCTGGAGGAGCTGCGTGGTGGACTGGAGCGCCAGCTTTGGGATGTCCTTCGAGCCACCCGGGACTTTCCGCGCATGGTGGACCAGGTCAACCGTGTGGTGGCGGAGCTGGCCGAGCTGCCTGGGAAGTGGGAGGACCGGCGGGACGAGGTGGAGGAGATCCAGGCCTTCCTCAGGTGGCTGCGGGACGAGGGCCTCGTCTTCCTGGGATATTGCGGGTACGACCTGCAGGCTGGCTCGGAGGGAGAGCTTCTGGTGAGCGTGACGCCCGAGTCGGGGATGGGCGTCCTGGACGACGAGGAGAAGGAGCGCTTCCCGAGCCCGCTGCCCTTGCAGTCCCTGGAGGCGGCGCAGCGCGAGACCCTGGAGCGTGATCCCATCCTCACCGTCAGCAAGGCCGCGGCTGAGGCCACCGTGCACCGCCGGGTCCGCATGGACCACATCGGGGTCAAGAAGCTGGGGCCGGACGGCGAGGTGTTGGGGGCGCATCGCTTCGTAGGACTCTTCACGTCGAAAGCATACGCCGAAAACGCCGCCAACATCCCCATCCTTCGGCGCAAGCTCCGCACCATCCTGCACGAATCGGGGCTGGGCGAGGGTTCCCACGACCACAAAAAGACCATCGCGATCTTCAACTCCCTGCCCAAGGAAGAGCTGTTCGTGGCCCCCGTGGAGCAGATCGGCCAGGACATCCGGACCGTCCTGACGTCGTACCACAGCGGCGACGTGCGCGTGTCTCTGCGTGAGGATCCCCTGGGCCTGGGGGCCGCAGTAATGGTGATCATCCCCAAGGACCGGTTCTCCGGAGAGATCCGCAAGCGCCTGGAGTCGGCGTTCCGGAAGATCTTCCAGGGCGAGATTCTCAACTACCACCTGGCCATGGGCTCGGGCGATCAGGCACGCCTTCACTTCCACTTATCAACGTCGGCGGAGGCGCTACGCAGCGTGGATACGGAAGGCATGAGGCGCACGGTGCAGAGCATCATCCAATCTTGGGCCGACAAGGTGCGGGAGAGACTGGAGCAGATGCTGCCGGGGGACGAGGCCCGACGCCTGGCGGTGCGGTACGGCGAGGAGTTCAGCCCCGAGTACCGGGCGGCCACAGACCCGGCCACTGCCGTGGAGGACCTGCTGGAGCTGGAGGCGATGGCGGCCGAGGGGCGGGTGATCTCCATATCCATGGCGAACCGGGGGACCGCCGCCGCCCCGGGGGTGGAGGGGGTCACCGAGCTGAAGTTGATGCTCAGGGGGGAACGGCTCATCCTCTCCGATTTCATGCCCATCCTCGAGAATGCGGGGCTGCGGGTTATGGGGGTGGCTCCCTTCAATGTGGGCGGCGTGGACGGGGGTGCCGCCATCCATGCCTTCGCCGTCCAGGACGGGTCCGGAGAGCCGCTGGACGTGGGAGGGCGGGGCACGCTCCTGGCGGAGGCGATCCTGGCTGTGCGGCGGGGCGACGCGCTAAACGACACGCTCAACTCGCTGGTGCTGAGTGTCGGGCTTCACTGGCGGGAGGTGGACGTGCTGCGTGCCTATGTGGGCTACGCATTCCAGGCCGGGGCGGTGCCCAGCCGGCGAACGCTCCCCAACGTGCTTTCGGCGTACCCGGGGGTCGCACGGGAGCTCTTCGACCTCTTCCGGAGCCGGTTCGACCCTTCGACGGGAGCGTCTGCCGCCGACAGGGAAGCGATCGCGGCGGACATCCGCTCCGCGTTCGTGGCCTCCCTCCAGGGCGTGTCGGCGTTGGGCGACGACCGGGCCCTCCGCCGCCTGGAGGAGCTCATTTCCGGAACGCTGCGCACCAACTACTACCGGTGCGGGGGCCGCACGCCCACGGTCCGCTCCGGAGGGGTGCCTTATCTGTCCTTCAAGTTCTCCAGCACCGACATCGAGGTCCTGAGGCCGTCGCGCCTCCGGTTCGAGTTGTGGGTGCACTCATCCCGTATGGAGGGGGTCCACCTGAGGGGCGCCAAGGTCGCCCGGGGCGGGATCCGGTGGAGCGACCGTCCCGACGACTTCCGCACGGAGGTACTGGGCCTGGTGAAGACCCAGGTGGTGAAGAACGCCGTGATCGTGCCCGGCGGCTCAAAGGGCGGGTTCATCATGCGGCAGTCGCCGGAGGACCCTGAAGCCCGCTTCGCAGAGGCGCAGGACCAGTACGAGACCCTGGTGCGGGGTCTCCTGGACCTCACCGACAACCTGGACACCGGCGGGGAGGCGGTCCCACCCCAGGACTTGGTCTGCTTCGACGAGCCGGATCCGTACTTGGTGGTGGCTGCGGACAAGGGCACGGCGACGTTCTCGGACGTGGCCAATGCCATCGCCGCCGAGTACAGCTTCTGGCTGGGAGACGCCTTTGCCTCGGGTGGCTCCAACGGATACGACCACAAGAAGGTGGGCATCACGGCCCGGGGTGCCTGGGAGTGCGTCCGGCGTCACTTCCAGGAGATGGGGAAGGACATCCAGGAGGAGCCGTTCACAGTCGTGGGGATCGGCGACATGAGCGGTGACGTCTTCGGCAACGGGATGCTCCTGTCACGGCAGATTCTCCTCATGGCCGCCTTCGACCACCGCCACATCTTCATCGATCCCGACCCCGACCCGGCGAGCACGTACCAGGAGCGGAGCCGCCTGTTCGCTCTGGGCTCCTCGTCTTGGGCGGACTACGACACCGGGCTCCTCAGTCGAGGTGGGATGATCGTGCCCCGTGGCTCCAAGGAGGTGGAGCTCTCCCCCGAGGCCCGGGCGGCGCTGGCGCTGGCCGAGGACGCCCCCCAGGTGCTGGATGGCGAAGCTTTGATCAGGGCCGTGCTCCGGGCTCCCGTGGAACTCTTCTGGAACGGGGGGATCGGTACCTACGTGAAGTCGGCGCTGGAGACCCACGCCGACGCCGGCGACCCGTCCAACGACGCCGTGCGGGTCAACTCCCATGACTTGCGGTGCCAGGTGGTGGGGGAGGGTGGCAACCTGGGCTTCACCCAGCGGGCCCGCATCGAGTTCGCCCTTGCCGGTGGGCGGTTGAACACCGACGCGCTGGACAACTCGGGCGGCGTGGATATGTCGGACCACGAGGTGAACCTCAAGATCCTCCTTGCTCCTGCGGTTTCCGCAGGCCGGTTGTCTCGGGAGGGGCGGAACGCGCTCCTGGAGGAGCTCACCGAGGAGGTGGCGGAGCTCGTTCTGGACAATAACCGTACGCAGAGCCTGGCTGTATCGCTGGACGAGCTGCGGGCGAAGGAAGCTCCCGATCGCTTCCGGGATCTCATGATCTCCCTGGAGAAGTCGGGAGAGCTGAACCGGGCGTCGGAAGCATTGCCGTCCACGGACGTCATCGTGGAGCGGCTCGAGGAAAGGCGCACGCCCCTGGTCCGCCCGGAGCTGTGTATCCTGCTGGCCTACGCCAAGCTCTCGCTGAAGACCCGGCTGCGCCGGGGGGAGCTGGTGGACGACCCGGCCAACGCCCAGTACCTGGAACGGTACTTCCCGCCCCCCGCGGTGGAGGCGGTGGGCCCGGAGGTGCTTGAAGGGCACCGCCTCCGCAGGGAGATCGTGGCCGGACAAATCGCCAACGCGTTGGTAGACCTCATGGGGGCCACCTTCGTGGATCAGATGGTCCGGGAGGCCGGACGGACCCCCGAGGAAGTGGTGCGGGGGTGGCTCGTGGCGTCCAACCTCAGGGAGTACCGCTCCGTCATGGCCAGGATGGCGTCACAACGGCGTGGCCTCCCCGCCAGTGTGGTCTACCGGTGGCTCCTGAGGTTGGGCCGGGTGCTGGAACGCACCACCCGGTGGGTGATGCAGAACGTGGACTCGGGGCTTCCCATCGGCGCGGTGGTGCGGGAGTACACCGACACCACAGCCCAGGTGCGGGCTGCGTTCCACGAGCTGGTCCGGGGCCAGGAGCGCGACGTCTTCGAGGACCGGGTGGCGGAGCTCCGGGAGGTGGGCGCCGGGGAGGAGTTCGCCAGGGAGCTCATCACCCTGTGCTTCTTGGACCAGATCCTGGAGGTGGCCAGGATCAGCCACGCCACCGGGGTGTCGGCCGCCCGGGCCGGGGAAGCGTTCTACCAGGTGTCCGACGCGCTGGACATCCCCGGCATCCGGGAGCTGACCGGCGTCCCCAGAGGGGGGAGTCACTGGGAGCGACGGGCGGCGCAGGCGCTGGGAGAGGAGCTGTTCCGGGCCCACCGGGCACTGGTGATGGCCACCCTCGCCAAGGGCTCGTTGGACGACCTCCTGGCCTCGGCTCCCCGGGAGCTGGGGCGCTTCCGGGCCACCGCCGGCGAGCTCAAGGCGGAAGGCGCCGGCGGGCTTGCCGGCGCCTCCGTGGCGGTTGGGGAACTCGCCGCCCTGGCGGAGCGGGTTGCCGGATAGGGCGACCCGCCGGAGGCAGGCGTGGGCGCCCGGTGGATGAGCTGGTCGTTGACAGCCGGATCCCTCTCCCGTTAGCATCGGCACATGATGCGACGCCTCAGCTATTACGCCTATTCGTATGCGACCCGTTCTGCGGGCCGCGGGGGGAGGCGTATGCGCGACTGACGGCGCATCACAAGACCCGAGATCCCGAGCGGCCCGTGGAATCCCCGCGGGCCGTTTTTTCATGCACCTCCCCCAGGGAGCACGAGAGAGAGACGGAAACTCCATGATCATCATCACACGCTCCGGCATCACCGACGCGGAAATCGACCACATCCGGGAACGGGTGGAGAGCCTCGGCATGCGGACTCACATCTCCAGGGGTGAGCAGCGCACCATCATCGGGTGCATCGGTGACGAGTCCTTGTTGCACGAGGTGGCACTGCTGGCCCTCCCGGGGGTGGAGTCGGTCACTCCGGTTCTGAAACCCTACAAACTGGTCTCCAGGGAGTTCGTGGATTCCCCTAGCGTGGTGAGGGTAGGGAACGGAGCCACGGCCGTGGTGGGGGGGAGGGACCTGGCCGTAATCGCGGGGCCCTGCTCCGTTGAGGGGCGCCAGATGCTGTTCGACACGGCCAGAACGGTGAGAAGCTACGGCGCCGGGCTGCTCCGGGGAGGCGCCTTCAAGCCTCGCACCTCCCCTTACGCCTTTCAGGGCATGGGGCAAGCGGGCCTCCATCTGCTGGCGGAGGTACGGGCCGAGACGGGTCTTCCCGTGGTTACGGAGGTCATGGACACGCGCCAGGTGGAGCTGGTGGCGGAGCATGCGGACATGCTCCAGGTGGGGGCTCGCAACATGCAGAATTTCGCCCTTCTGGGAGAGGTGGGGCGGGTCCAGAGGCCCGTCCTCCTTAAGCGAGGGCTATCGGCAACCATCAAGGAGCTCCTCATGTCGGCAGAGTACATCATGGCCCAGGGGAACCGGGAGGTGGTCCTGTGCGAGCGGGGAATACGGACCTACGAAACGGCCACCCGCAATACTCTGGACGTGGCTGCCATACCCGTTTTGAAAGCCGAGACCCACTTGCCGGTCCTGGTGGATCCAAGCCACGCTGGAGGGCGGGCCGAACTGGTTGCGCCCCTGGCCTTCGCGGCCATCGCAGCCGGTGCTGACGGACTCATGGTAGAAGTGCACCCCAACCCCGAGAATGCCCTCTCCGACGGGGACCAGTCCCTGACCTTCCCGGCGTTTCGCCAGTTCATGGAACGGCTCCGCCCCTTCGCTGAGGCGGCGGGACGCGCCCTGGCCCCGTGCAGAGTGGGGAGGGAGGTGGCAGCATGATGGTTCATGAGCCTGAAGACGCTGTGAAGGCCGCCGGGGGGAGCAGCGAAGAGGTGGAGGATGTCCGGGTTTCCGGAGAGACGAACACTGGACGTGGGGAGGAGGGCAGGGAAGGGCACAACGCGACGGCCCCCCGGGAGCGACTCGAGGACCTTCGGGTCGAGATCCAGGATATCGACCGGGAATTGGTCCAGCTCTTGGCGCGGCGGGTCTCCCTGGCTCGGGCGGTGGGAATCGTCAAGAGAGAGTTGGGGATGCCGGCCCTGGATCCAGCCCGGGAGGCAGCCGTGGTGCGTCATGCCGGGGCCATGGCCCGGGAAGCCGGGGTGAGAGACGAGGAGGTGCGGCACATCTTCTGGCACCTCATCGGCCTGGCTCGGCGGGCCCAATTGGAGGAGGAGTGAAGGGCCGCGGCGGGGTGGGCGAGGGCTGGCACCCTGCAGGCGCTCGAATCGGCATCGTGGGACTCGGTCTCATCGGTGGTTCTCTGGCCCGGGACCTGGCGGCTCTGGGGGCCTACGTTCTGGGCTTCGATCTGGATCCGGAGACGTTGAGGGCCGCCACAGACGGCGGCGCGGTTCACGAAGGGCTCCCCGGCGGTCTTCATGGTGGGGGGCTCGATTCCTCTGCCCTGGCCTCGCTCCCCTTGGACGCCCTCGTCCTGGCGGTCCCGGTGCAGGCTGCCATTCCCCTCCTGGCTGCCGCAGCCCCTCATCTCGAACACGTGTCGTTGGTGATGGATGTGGGAAGCACCAAGGCCAGTATTTGGGCGACAGCCGTGCGCCTTGGCCTCGGTGGCAGGTTCGTGGGCTCCCACCCCATGGCCGGTAGCCATCTCTCAGGTTGGGAGGCTTCCCGGGCGGGGCTCTTCCAAGGAGCCCGGGTCTACCTCTGCCCGGTTCTGGAGGTGGGTGACGGGGCTGGCAATGCTGCCGACGGCGGGGCCGGTGGGGAGGCCCATGATGAGGCTGGCAACGGGATCGGCGATGAAACCGGCGGTGAGACAGGTGAGGCAGTTGTTCCCGAAGCCCTTCGCCGTGCCCAAGGCCTGTGGACCGCCGTGGGAGGGGTGCCCCAGCTCATGGATGCTGTCGCCCACGACCGCCTCCTGTCCTGGACCAGCCACCTTCCCCAGGCTGCGTCCACCGCTCTTGCCCGGGCCCTGGCCGGGGCCGGCATCCGTTCCGGCGATCTTGGCCCGGGGGGCCGCGATATGACCCGGCTGGCTGGAAGCTCGGCCTCTCTCTGGACGGGTATCACCCTGGACAACGCAAGAGCCCTGGCGGAGGGACTGAGAGCCCTGGAAGCGGAGCTGGCCCGGCTTCGGGAGTGGCTGCTTGCCGGGGATCGCGACAGAGTGGAGGAGTTTTTCGCCAAGGGGGCGTCCTGGTCGTCGTCGCCAACACCGCATCGCACGCGGAAGGAGAGAGTCCACAGGTCCGACCCTTGACATAGCCCCCTGAATGTGCTTAACCCTTCTCATCATGACGAAGCGTACTCTATCTCCCGCGATGGCCGGATGGGGCTGGTGGTGGTGGCCTTGGGGGGAGGAGTGCGCCATTGCCGGTGGTTGATGGACTGAACAAGTAGATCCGGCGACGATCCAGGGCGGGCGCGCTCTTCTCGAGACGAGAAGACGCGCCCGCCCCTTTTCTTGTTGTAAGGTCAACCCGGGGGAGGAAGGTACTGGATGAAGGCGGCAGAGACTCTTGCGGAGGAATCCAGTGGGAGGGGGTCCGGGATGTCTGGTCCGGCAGGAAGTGCCCTCCAGGGCGCGGTCCTGGCGGCCCCATTGGACGCCGTGGTTCCCGTGTGGCGGTCCTTCTCGTCGGATACGGAGACACCCGTCTCAGCCTATCTCAAGCTTCGGCGGGGAGGCACGGGCTTTCTTCTGGAGAGCGGCGAGCAGGACGGCCGTTTGGGCCGGTTCTCCTTCGTGGGATCCAGCCCCGATGCTCTCCTCCGGGGGGACCTGGACAGGGGCACGGTGACCATGGAAGCGGGGGTCACTGCCTACCGCGGCTCACCCCTGGATGCGGTCCGGGGATTGGCTGGAGAGGTGGGGGTGTGGCGGGGAGGCGGTCCCCTTGGTCCCTCCCGGCTGTCCCTTCACTCCTGGGGGGTGGGAGCGGAGGGACTGCCGGGGTTCCTCGGGGGGCTGGTGGGGGCCTTCGGCTACGATCTCTCCCGGACTCTGGAGCGCCTGCCCACGGGACTCCCGGACGACACGGGGTTCCCAGCGGCTCTCTTTGCCCGCTACCAGACGGTCCTGGCCTTCGATCATGCCCAGCAGCGGATGACGGCGGTATCCCTCCTGCCGGCGGCTGCGGACGTTGGTTCTCGCCTGGAGGATCTGCGCCGGGCGGAGGGACGCATCGAGGGGGTGCTGGACGCCCTGCGGCGTGGGAGGGCTCCGGCGGCCGTGGAGCCGGGAGGAGGTGGGGCGGCTTCGGGTGCAAGGGCTTCGGGCTCAGACGCAGGCACGGCAGGGCTCGGTTCGCCGGGCTGGGTGCCGGACCACGAGACGTTCCTGGCCTCAGTGGCGGAGGCGGTGCGGCAGATCCGGGCCGGGGAGGCCATCCAGGTGGTTCTATCTCGGAGGCTGGAGCTGGGCTTCCACGGGGATCCCTTCGACCTGTACCGGGCCCTGAGGAGCGTGTCCCCGGCGCCGTACATGTTCTTCCTGGAGTTTCCGGAGGTGGCTCTGGCTGGCTCGTCTCCGGAGATGCTGGTGCGGGTGGAGGGGGACGCGGCCCAGGTCTCACCCATCGCCGGGACCCGGCGGCGCGGGGTGGATCCGGAGGAGGACGCCCAGATGGAGGCGGAGCTCCGGGCGGACGCCAAGGAGCGGGCCGAGCACGTCATGTTGGTGGATCTGGGGCGGAACGACCTTGGCAGGGTCTGTCGGCCTGGCTCTGTGCACGTGCCCCGCCTCATGGAGGTGGAGCGGTTCAGCCACGTCATGCACCTGGTGTCGGTGGTGACGGGGCGCCTCAGGGAGGACGTGGATGCTTTGGACGCCTTTGCCGCCTGCTTTCCGGCGGGGACCGTGGCGGGAGCACCGAAGATCAGGGCCATGGAGCTCATCGAGGAGCTGGAGACGGTGCGCCGGGGGGCTTATGGCGGAGCGGTGGCCCACATCGCTCCCGGGGCGGCAGCCCTGGACGCCTGCATCACCATCCGCACCATGGTGATCCGGCGGGGCAGGGTCCTGGTGCAGGTGGGGGCGGGAGTGGTGAACGCTTCGAAACCGGAACGGGAGCTGGCGGAGACGGAGGAGAAGGCGGAAGCCCTCCTGGCGGCTCTGGAGCTGACGGGGGTGGTGACATCATGATCCTGGTCCTGGACAACTACGATTCCTTCACCTTCAACCTGGTGCAGCTCCTGGGGGCCCTGGGGGCGGAGGTGGAAGTGGCGCGCAACGATGCCCTGGACGCCGCAGGTCTGGAGGCCCTGAGGCCCCAGGGCCTTATCGTTTCGCCGGGGCCCTCCCACCCGGACAACACGGGATTGGCCAAAGAATTGGTGAGGCGTGCCCTGGGGCTGGACGGCGGACACGTCCTCTGCCCCGTCCTGGGGGTATGCCTTGGCCACCAGCTCCTGGGGCGCGTCTTCGGCGCTGCGGTGGGGCCTGCGCCGGAGCCCATGCACGGCAGGCCCGCCCGCATCACCCACGACGGCCAGGGCGTGTTCGTGGATGTTCCCCTCCCCTTCCAGGCGGGGTGCTACCACTCCCTGGCGGTGGTGGAGGCCAGCCTCCCACCGGGGCTTGAGGTGAGCGCCAGGGACGAGGGGGGGGTCATCATGGGGCTGCGGCACGCCACCCTTCCCGCCGAAGGCGTACAGTTCCACCCTGAGTCCATCATGACGGAGTCGGGGGAGCGCATCCTCCACAACTTCCTGAGCCAGAGGAGGCTGGGATGAACGAGCAGAGAGAGGCCGCAATGAAGGAACGGGCCATTCGGGCCGCCCTGGGCCACCTGGCCCGGGGCGGGTCCCTCACGGAGGACCAGGCCATGGAGGCCATGGCGGTGGTCATGGAAGAGGGCCTTTCCCACACCCTCATGGCCGCCTTCCTCATGGGTCTGCGGGGGAAGGGAGAGACGGTGGATGAGATTGTGGGGTGCGCCAGGGCAATTCGGGCCCGGTCGGCTCACTTTCCCGGAGCTCGCCCGGGCCTGGTGGACACCTGTGGTACCGGGGGGGACGGGGCGGGCACCTTCAACATCTCCACCACCGCGGCCTTCGTGGTGGCGGGGGCGGGAGTGGAGGTGGCGAAACATGGGAACCGGGCCGTCTCCAGCGCCACGGGCTCGGCGGACATGCTGGAGGCCCTGGGCGTGGAGGTGACCATGGATGGGCGGGAGGCCAGCGAAGCCCTGGACACGGCGGGGATCACCTTCCTCTTCGCCCCCGTCTTCCATGCCGCCATGCGCCATGCGGCCCTGGTCCGGAGGGAGCTGGGGGTCCGGACCATCTTTAACCTCCTGGGCCCCCTCTGCAATCCCGCCGGGGCCACGGCCCAGGTGGTGGGGGTGTTCGACGGAGAACTGGTGCGCCCCGTGGCGGAGGCCCTGGTCCGCCTGGGGGCCCGGCGGGCCATGGTGGTCCATGGGGCCGACGGCCTGGACGAGATCACGGTGACGGGGCCCTCCAGGGTGGCGGAGTGGAACGGCGCCACCATCAGGGAATGGACGGTTCAACCGGAGGAACTGGGCCTGAGCCTCCGTCGGGGGGATGAGCTGCAGGGGGGAAACGCCGCCGTCAACGCCGTCATCGCCCGGCAAGTGCTGTCGGACGGCGCTGAGCCCCAAGTGGAAGATTCCGATGGCGTGGTGGCCGGCACCCAGCCTCCCCTGGCCCATCCCCAGGCCGCCAGGGACGTGGTTCTCCTGAACGCCGCCGCGGGGCTGGTGGTGGCGGAGCGGGCTGGTGACCTCCGGGAGGGTCTGGAGCTGGCCCGAGCAGCCGTGGTTTCCGGGGCTGCTCTGGACCGCCTCGAGGCCCTGGTGGCGTTTTCCGGAAAGGTCCGGCAGCGGCGCCGGGCGCCCCGGGTGGAGCCCACCATCCCGGCCATGGGTACGGGGTGGGGCCGATGAGGAGTTCTCACGTGGGCGACTTCCTCGCTGTCCAGGCGGCGGAGGTCCGGCGCCGGCGGGGGGGCCGGGACGAAGGAGCGAACGAAGCCCTGGCGGCCCGGTGCCTGGAGCTGCCCCCCGCACCGTCCCTGATGGAAGCCCTGACGGGGGGACGCCACGTGGCGGTCATGGCGGAGTACAAGCGGAGGAGCCCCAGCGCAGGGCTTCTGGCCCAGGGGGAGGACCCGGTGGTGGTGGCGAAAGGATACCGGGACGACGGAGCGGCTGCCCTCTCCGTCCTCACGGATCCTGATCACTTCGGCGGAAGCCTGGCCGACCTGGAGGCGGTCGCGGCATTGGAGCCAAGGCTTCCGGCCCTCCGGAAGGACTTCCTGGTGGATCCAGTGCAGCTCTACGAGGCGAGACTGGCGGGAGCCGCCGGAGCCCTCCTCATCGTGGCCATGCTGGAGCCCCGGGAGTTGGCCTTGCTCCTGGCCGCCGGGGCCCGGGTGGGGCTGGAGTGCCTGGTTGAGGTCCACACGGAGGAGGAGCTGGGGGTGGCGGTGTCCGCCGGAGCTTCCCTGCTTGGGATCAACAACCGGGACCTCCGGCGCCTCACCACGGACCTGGCGGTGACGGAGCGGTTGGCTCCCCTGGTGCCACCGGGAGGGGTGCTGGTGAGCGAGAGCGGGATCCGGTCGGCGGATGACGTCCGGAGGGTCCGGGACGCCGGGGCCCACGCCGTCCTGGTGGGGGAGGCGCTGCTTCGGGAAGAGGCTGGTGAGCGGGGGCACCGCCTCCGGGAGCTGGCAGGGGTGGAGCGGTGACGAGGCGGACCCTCCCTCAACGGGCCCATGGCGTGGCCGTGAAGGTATGCGGCCTCACCCGGCCCTCCGACGCGGACCGGGCGGGGGAGCTGGGAGCAGCCGCCCTGGGGGTGGTGCTGGCCCCGAGTCCCAGGCAAGTGGGTGTGGCCCGGGCTGCCGAGGTACTGGAAGTGGCCCCCACCGGGGTGCTCCGAGTGGGCGTCTTCGTGGATCCGGAGCCAGGGTTCGTGGCGGAGGTGGTGGGGGCCTGCGGCCTGGATTGGGTCCAGCTCTCGGGGAGGGAGCCGCCGGAGGTGGCTTTGAAGATCATGGAAGAGGTGGGGGCGGTTTTGTCTGCCCGGGTACCGGGGGCGGTCTCGCCTCCCGCGGGGGCGGGAGCGAAGGGTCTGGAGACGGCCCCGCCCCCTCCCGGCCTCCTGAAGGCGGTCCACGTCCGGGGGCCGGAGGATCTTCGGGCCGCGGCGGACTACCCTGCCGATGCCTTCCTCCTGGATAGCCCCCCTCTGGGGGGGCGCATGGGAGGAACCGGCAGGAGCTTCGACTGGACCCTGGCGAACGCCCTACCCTGGGAGCGGCGCAGGGTGGTCCTGGCGGGGGGGCTCACGGCCCAGAACCTGGCCAGGGCCGTGGCTGCGGTGCGACCGGGCATGGTGGACGTGTCTTCCGGCGTGGAATCAGCGCCGGGCATCAAGGACGCCGCACGCCTCAGGAGCTTCCTGGAGGCGGCGGCTCGGATCGGGTTGGAGGAAGGTTCATGGAGAGGATGACGGGGGCGGAGACGGTGGGAGTGGCCACCGAGACAAGGGGCCGCTTCGGGCCCTTCGGCGGACGCTACGTGCCCGAGACCCTCATGCCGGCCCTGGAGGACCTGGAGGCGGGATGGAGCCGGGCCTGGGGGGACCCGGGCTTCCGGCGGCGCCTGGACGAACTCCTGGGGACCTTCGTGGGGCGTCCCACTCCCCTTCACCCCGCCCTTCGACTGGACGGCGAATCGGGGGATTCGGCCCGCATCTACCTCAAGCGGGAGGACCTCTGCCACACCGGCAGCCACAAGCTGAACAACGCTCTGGGCCAGGCCCTCCTGGCGGTGGAGCTGGGGCGAACCCGCCTCATCGCCGAAACGGGGGCGGGCCAGCACGGTGTTGCTTCCGCCACCGCCGCCGCCTTCCTGGGCCTCCCCTGCCGCGTCTACATGGGGACGGAGGACATGGCCCGGCAGCGCCTGAACGTGGTGCGGATGGAGCTCCTGGGGGCCGAGCTGGTCCCGGTGGAGGCGGGTTCCAGGACCCTGAAGGATGCCACGAATGAGGCCATCCGCGAATGGATGAGCTCCTACCGGGACACCCACTACCTCATCGGTTCCGCCGTGGGGCCCCATCCTTACCCCACCATGGTCCGCTCCCTCCAGGAGGTTATCGGGACGGAGGCCCGGGCTCAGATCCTGGAAGCGGAGGGTCGGCTCCCGGATGGCCTGGTGGCCTGCGTGGGAGGGGGGAGCAACGCCATCGGGTTCTTCAGCGCCTTCTTGGACCATGCCCATGTCCGGCTGGTGGGCGTGGAGGCCGGAGGCACCGGCCACGGCCCGGGGAGCCACGCCGCCAGCGTCTCCCGTGGGCGACCGGGGGTCCTCCACGGGGCCTTCTCCTACCTCCTCCAAGACCACGACGGCCAGATCGACCCCACCCACTCCCTGGCGGCCGGGCTGGACTACCCCGGCGTGGGCCCCGAGCACGCCTGGCTCCACGCTTCCGGCCGGGCCCGGTACCTGACGGTGGACGACGGTGCCGCCCGGGAAGCCTTCCTCGCCCTCTCCCGCCGGGAGGGGATCATCCCGGCCCTGGAGTCGGCCCATGCCGTGGCGTATGCCCTCCAGTGGGCCAGGGAGTTGGGGCCTGAAGGTGTCCTGGTGGTGTGCCTCTCGGGCCGTGGGGACAAGGACGTGGACTCGGCTGTGGCAGGTGTCCAGTGAAAGGCGCCGAACGGCTCGCCGCCGCCTTCCGCCAGGCAAAGGAAGAGGACAGGACCGCCCTGGTGGTCTTCCTGGCCGCCGGGGATCCGGACTTCGAGACCACAGTGGAGCTGGCCCGGGCTGCCGTGGAGGCCGGGGCCGACGTACTGGAGCTGGGCGTCCCCTTCAGCGACCCCCTGGCGGACGGGCCCGTCATCCAGGCGGCCTACACCCGGGCCCTGGCCGGGGGGTCCACCACCACCGCGACCATGGACTGCGCCGCCCGGATCGCCCGGGAAACGGAGGCGCCGGTGGTCCTCATGGTGGCCCTCAACTGCGTGCTGGCCCGGGGGTTTCATGGCTTCTGTGCCGCCGCCGCCGAAGCCGGGGTGAGCGGAATCCTGATTCCCGACCTTCCGGTGGACGACGCCAGTGAGATGCGGGAGGCGGCGGAGCGGGTCGGGCTCGGAACCGTGTTCCTGGTGGGTCCCGACAGTGGCCCGGACCGGGTGGCGGCGGCAGCGGCGGCTTCCACCGGGTTCGTCTACCTCATGAGACGCCGGGGCATCACCGGGGCCGGGAGCGGTGGGGTGGACCTGGAGCGGCGCTTGAAGGAAGTCCGGGCCGCCGGGTCGGCCCCGGTGGCGGTGGGGTTCGGCATCTCCACGCCCGAAGACGCCGCCGAGCTGGCGGGTGTGGCCGACGGGGTCATCGTGGGAAGTGTTCTGGTGGATACGGCCTTCCGGGCCCGAGCCGCTGGACGGGACGCCGGGGAAGGAATGGAGAGGGCGGTGCGGAAGGTGAAGGAGGCGGTGACGGGGCTGTCCAGGGCCCTTCATGTGGGTTCGGAATCCACGGGGGTGGCCCGGAAAAATGCGCCGGTGAGAGGTTCATCACAGAAAGCAGGGAGGCAGGACAGAGGATGATCATTGTCATGGAGCGGTGGGCCACGGAAGGGCAGATCGCCGACGTGGTGGCGCGCCTGGGGGAGGGTGGCGCACGGGTCCAGCGGCTGGACGGAGAGCGGGTGACCCTGGCCATCACGGGGAGCCTCAACGGCGTCGCCAGCCCCGGAGAAAGCATGGGCCCCGATGCCGTCTCGGGGATGGCGGGAGTGGCCTCGGTCCTCCGTGACATGGGGGCCACGCCCCAGGTGGCGGTGGCGGATGCCCGGGAAGGCGAGGTGCATGCCGGGGACGGAGGGGAGCCATTCTCCGAGGCCCCGGGGGCGGGCGCCGTGGCGCCGGCCCCGGAGGCCGAGCCGGGCTTCCAGGTGGGGGACCGATGGATCGGCGGCCGGGAGCTCTTCGTGGTGGCGGGGCCCTGCTCCGTGGAGGACCCGGAGACCATGGACCGCATCGCCCGGGAGGTGGCCGCCGCCGGAGCCGGGGGCCTCAGGGCCGGTGCCTTCAAGCCCCGGAGCAGCCCCCACAGCTTCCAGGGAATGGGAGAGGAGGGCCTGGCGGTGGCCCGAAGCGCCGCGGACGCCCACGGGCTGCTCCTGGTGAGCGAGGTCCTGGACGCCACCCAGATACCCCTGGCGGCCCGATACGTGGACGTCCTCCAGGTGGGATCCCGGAACATGTACAACACCTCCCTTCTTCGGGAGCTGGGCCGGGCCCGGCGCCCCGTCCTCCTGAAGCGGGGCCTCTCCGCCACCATGGACGAGTGGCTCAGCGCCGCCGAGTACGTGGTGTCCGCCGGCAACCCCCGGGTGATCCTGTGCGAGCGGGGGATCCGGACCTTCGAGACCGCCACCCGCAACACCCTGGACCTCAACGCCCTCCCGGTGATCCGGGAGCGGAGCCGCCTTCCGGTGCTGGTGGATCCCAGCCACGGCACCGGCCGCCGGTCCTACGTCCGGGCCATGGCCCGCGCCGCCGTGGCTTGCGGAGCCGACGGGCTCCTCCTGGAGGTGCACGTGGATCCCGACCGGGCCCTCTCGGACGGTGCCCAGACCATCGATCCGGCCGGCTTGCGCCAGGTCCTCAGGGAGGCGGAGGCCATAAGAGGGGCGCTCCTGGGGGTGGAGGAGTGAGGCAGAGGCCACGTGGAAGGGCTCAGATATCTCAATCGGTCCGAAGAGCTTCCAGGGCCTCCAGGGCCAAGCGGTAACCGAGCCAGCCCAGCCCCACGATCTGCCCGCGACAGACGGGCGCGATCACCGAACGATGCCTGAACTCCTCCCGCGCATGGACGTTGGACAAGTGCACCTCCACCACGGGCAGACCGATGGCCGCCACCGCGTCGCGAATGGCGTAGGAATAGTGCGTATAGGCACCAGGGTTGAGCACCACACCATGGGCCCATCCCCGGGCTTCGTGCAGGGCATCGATGATATGCCCCTCGTGGTTCGATTGCACACAGCGCAGTTCCAACTCCTGCTCCCGGCCCCAGTTGGTCAGTCGCTCGTTCAGCGCCGCCAGCGTCATGGAGCCGTACACCTCTGGCTCGCGGGTCCCCAGCAGGTTCAGGTTCGGACCGTGGATGATCAGGTACCGTCTACTCATGGGCGGATCCTTTCCAGTGCGCGCAGCACCTGCTCTTTGGGTACTTCACCATCCACCGTCACATCGCCGATGGCCCGCGGCAGCACAAAGCGCAGGCTGGACCCTCGACGCTTCTTGTCGGCCCACATGGCTTCGTACACGTCGCTCGGTTGGTGTGCGGCGTACGTCGTGGGCAGATCGCGACGCTGCAACACAGCCACGATGCGCTGCCGCGTATGCTCTGTGCACAGGCCGCGCAGTTCGGCCAGGTGGGCGGCTGCAGCCATGCCCCTCGCCACGGCCAGACCGTGCGCCAACCGGTAGCCGCTCAGCAACTCGAAGGCGTGGGCGAAGGTGTGCCCCAGGTTCAGCACGGCTCGGCGACCGCCCTCGTAGGGATCCTCTTCCACGATGTCCACCTTCACCTGAATGGCCCGCTCCACCATCCAACGCAGCGGCGGATCGTCACTAGCTTCCAGGGCTGCAAACATCTCGGCATCGCCGATGACGCCGGCCTTGATGACCTCGGCCAGTCCGGCGCGCCCCTCGGCCTCCGGCAGGGTGGCCAGGACCTCCGGATCGAGCAGCACGAAGAGCGGCTCGACAAACGCCCCGATCAGGTTCTTGCCCCGGGGGTGGTCCACGGCCACCTTGCCGCCGATGCTGGCGTCCACCATTCCCAGCAGCGTGGTGGGGAGGGGTACCAACCGCACTCCGCGCATGAACGTGGCTGCGGCCAGGCCGGCCATGTCCGTGATGACGCCCCCTCCCAGTGCGATCACGGCTCCGGAACGGTCCAGCCCGCCCTCGGCAAAGCGGTCGTACAGTAGCTGGAGGGTATCAAGTGTCTTGTGCTGCTCTCCCGCCGGTAGCACGATGGGCCGGGCCGCACCATGCGCCTCGTCCATGCCGCGGCGCAAGCGCTCTCCATGGAGCGGCCAGACGTGCTCGTCACTGACGATGGCCACGTTGGGCCCCACCTCGTGGGCCCGCAGCAGCGTGCCAACCATCTCCAGCCCTCCGGGCAACAGGTGCACTGGGTAGGAGCCCCTAGGCGTGCGGACCTCCCAGGAAACGGGTCCGGCCCGGTGTAGGGCAAGCACATCCTGGGCGATCTGTTCGGGAGAGCGGTATGTGGTGTCGATGTGGTAGGGGATGCGCGCATAGGCGGGTTGGCGCCCAGCCAGGAGCTGCTGCAGGCGGGCGGAGGGATCCTTGCCCCAAAGCATGGGCCGCCCCTCGTCAGCCCGAAGTCGATGTGCCAACTCCGTCGGCTCACAATCCAGGCAGACGAGCATGCCGCTGGGGCCCAGCGCCTGGCGGTTGGCATCATCCACCAGGGTGCCCCCGCCGGTGGCGATCACCAACCCGCGGCGTCCGGCCAGCTCCTTGCAGACGGCGCGCTCGTACTCCCGAAAAGCTTCCTCGCCATCCTCCCGAAAGATGGCGGGAATGTCCTTTCCGGCGCGGGCAACAATCTCGGCGTCCATATCAATCAAGGGTCGGCCCAACGCATGGGCCACCGCCCGGGCCACCACGGTCTTGCCCACGCCCATGAAGCCGGTCAGGACGATGTTGCGATCAGGTTCGATCATCTCGCACCCTCTGTTGTATCGTCGCCGCATCGTCCCCCCCGTACCGCTCCATCAACGCATCGGCCAGTACCCAGGCCACCATCGCTTCGGCCACCACGGAGGCGGCAGGCACGGCACAGACATCCGAGCGCTGATACTCGGTTTGCGTAGCCCCGCCGGTGGCCAGGTCCACGGTGGGAATGGGCGAGAGCATGGTGGGAATGGGCTTCATGGCTGCCCGCACGAGAAGGGGCTCGCCGTTGGTCATGCCACCTTCCACTCCGCCAGCACGGTTGGTGCGGCGAACGGGGCCGTCCTCCCCGGGGTAAAGTGGGTCTTGCACCTGGCTGCCGGGCAGCTCGGCGTTCTCGAAGGCCGGCCCGATCTCCACCCCCTTGATGGCCTGGATACCCATGACAGCCTGGGCCAGCCGGCCATCGAGACGGCGATCCCAATGCGCGTAGGTGCCCAAACCTGCCGGCAACCCGGTGGCCACGACCACGATGACGCCACCCAGGGAATCGCCTCCGTCACGGGCGCGGTCAATGGCCCGGCGCATGCGTTCGCTGGCGCCGGGATCGGGGCAGCTTACATCGGATTCCAGAGCCCGGGCCACCCGATCGTCGAGTGAGAGGTCACCCAACTCCGCCATGATGCCCCCGATGGCCTCCACGTAGCTTCCTACGGCTATGTCGACGGTCGCCAGCAGGAGCTTGGCCAGGGCCCCGACCGCCACAAAGGCAGCCGTGCCGCGGGCGCTGGCCCGCTCGGCCACCAATCGCAGGTCATCCAAACCGTACTTCTGCGTTCCGGGCAGGTCGGCATGGCCGGGGCGGGGTTTGGTCCACGGGGGCACCTCCCGCTCTCGCCAGTTCTCATAGTCACGGTTGGCGATGAGGAGGCTCACGGGCGCGCCGATGGTCCGCCCACCCCACAAGCCGCCCAGCACCTGCACCGCATCGCGCTCCATCTGCTGTCTGGCGCCGCGGCCATAGCCGCCCTGTCGGCGCCGCAGGTCCAGGTCAATGTCCTCCGAGCGGACCACGAGCCCCGCCGGGAGGCCCTCTACGATGGCCGTGAGGCAAGGGCCGTGCGATTCTCCTGCCGTGAGAAAGCGCAACACGTCAACCTCCTTCCAACGCCCCCGGTGCGAGATCGCCGAGGACGCGCTCAAAGCCGGGGTAGGAGTCGGCCACGCACTCCGCGTGCTGCACGCGCGTGCTCCCGGAGGCGACCAGCCCTGCCACAGCCAGCGTCATGGCCAGGCGATGATCGCCGTGGGAATGCACGGGTCCTCCATGCAGTGGCGTTGGCCCGTGAACGTTGAATCCGTCGGGCCGCTCTTGGATGTGCGCGCCCAGGGCAGAGAGCTCGCCTACGATGGCGCTGATGCGGTCGCTCTCCTTGACCCGCAGTTCGGCGGCGTCGCGGACCCGGGTCACCCCTTCCGCCTGGGTGGCCGCCAGCGCCAGGATGGGGAACTCGTCGATCATGCGCGGCACCAGGTCACCGCCCACCTCGGCGGCCCGAAGGGTGGAGGGCTCGGCCGAGAGGTCCGCCACAGGCTCTCCGCCCTCGCTCCGCAGATTCTGCAGCGTCATACGGGCGCCCATCCGATTCAGGACGCTCAACAGGCCGGTGCGTGTGGGGTTCACGCTGACACCCCGTACGACGAGCCGTCCTTCGCGAGCGAGGAGGGCCGCTACGAGCAGGTACGCCGCCGAGGAGAGGTCACCCGGTACGCGTATGTCCAGCGCGGACAGCCGCTCAACCGGCCCTGCCAAGGTGTGCTCAAACCCCCGGCTCTCCAGCGGCGCACCCCTCGCCCGCAGCATGCGTTCCGTGTGGTCGCGGGAAGGGGCCGGCTCCACCACCACCGTGGGTCCCTGGGCATACAGGCCGGCCAGCAGGACGCACGACTTGACCTGGGCGCTGGCCACGGGCAACTCGTAGCGCACACCCTGGAGAGAGCCACCGTCGATCTCCAGGGGTGGGCTGTTCTCCTCGGTCGCCCGAATGCGGGCACCCATGCGCCGTAGAGGCTCGACCACGCGGCCCATGGGCCGGCCCAGGAGTTGTGCATCGCCCGTGAGCACGCTCGGGAAGGACTGCCCGGCCAGGAGCCCGGCCAGCAGGCGCATGGTGGTGCCGGAGCGGCCGCAATCCAAGGGAGCGGCGGGAGGGCGCCAACCGCGCAAGCCCCGCCCATGTACGATGATTTCTGCTTCTGCCACGCGCTCCACCACGATGCCGAGGCGTTCCAGGCAGGCCATGGTGGCCCGGCAGTCACCCCCTTCCAGGTGGTCCCATATTCGCGATGGGCCATCTCCCATGGCGCCGAACAAGAGGGCGCGGTGGGTGATGGACTTGTCTCCAGGGACAGTCGTCTCCCCGGCAAGCCTCGGCGTAGCGCGTACCGTCAGGTCCATCCGTACACCTCCAGGCGGCGCCACCGGGCGGCGCCAGCGATCTCCATCAAGCCCTCATCCAGGTCCAACCTGAAAACCCACCCTCTTGACGGTGGTGATGTGCCTCGGAGCTCCGCTCGTATCGCAAAGGGTGGACGCGGGGCGGGGTGGGTGCGGGGGTGGAAAGGTTGGGTGCACCATGGGTGGGGCCCCAAGCCACCACCTTGGTGGTGGTCATTGGCTGGAGTGTACTTGCATAGAGGTGAGAAATCAACGCGAGGGGGCGGTGGGTGGACTTTCTCCCCCCTTCCGTTCACTCATACCCACTGCCCCGTCAGGACTCCCTTGAGCTATTCGGCAGGCGATAGTGCCGATGCTCCCCGGACCGGCGCCCATGCCGCCATGCCAAGACGTATCCATGGGATCCGAGCCAATCGTCGATCGTTCCGCCCTCCGGCATGCGGTCGCTGTCGCCCTTGGAATGGATCTCCAGGAGCAACTCCTGCGGCTTGCCCGACCGCAGAAGATTCCTCATGCCGCTCAGCACCTGCCCCTCCGCCCCTTCCACATCGATCTTCACGATGTCGGGTGGTTCGCCGACCGCATGAGCGAACTCGTCCGCCGTGGTAAGAGGCACCCGGATCGAGCCCGACGAGCCCCGAGCGGTGGCGATGGAATGCCGTCCCTCCCCTTCCGCACCCCGGACATGAAGCACGGCCTCCCCCTTCTCTGCGCCGAGGGCCAGTGCATGGGCCTGTACCCGCTCACTCAGACCGTTCAGTTCAAGATTTCGTCGGAGGTGAGCGCAGTTCCTGGGTTCGGGCTCAAAGCAATGCATCCGCGCCGACGCCCCTGAGGGATGAAGAGCCGTCAGCAGGCTGATCAGACCGATGTTCGCCCCCACATCATAGAGGGTGTCTCCAGGCCGGATGATCTCCCGAATACGTTCGATCAGCGCGGTTTCGTGCACCAGTTCGCGGGCGCGCCGGACTTCGCGATGCGCCGTTACGATCAGGCGGAACGCCTGGCCCTGGAATTCGAGCTCCAAAATGGTGTCTCGACCGCGAACGCGGTTGAAAAGCAAGTGGAGCGAACGCATGGGTGAGATGTAGGTTCTCATCCTGCACCAGAAGAGAGGATTCTACGGCACTGGCCTTGGGCGAACGGCCCTGAAGACCCTGCGAATCCCCGACGGCTGGCCTCCTGTGAGGGAGCATGATGCCAGATGCAAATCTGGGGAGGGACGTCGGTGGTGAGCAAGAAGGGGGGATGCGGGCTTTCCCATTTTTTCAATGGAGCGGGTGGTGGCCCCGCCAGTGGCTGCGCACTGAGGAACCGTGTCAGGAAAACCCACCACCAACCTTCACGGGAGCACCAGGGTCGAGACGGGCAAGGTAGCGGGTGCGTTCGATGATCCTTTCCCTGGATGGCGGTAGCAGGCTTTTCAAGGCGTAGTCGCGACCGAGGGCAGCATAGCTATGGCTGCCCAGCCGATGGTATGGCAGCAGCTCGACCTCCTTCAGCTTTCCCATACGCCTGCAAGAGTCTGCCACGGCCTGGAGGTTCCAGTCCGAATCATTTACGCCCGGAACCAGGGGAATGCGGATCACGATCTCAACCGGACCCTCCCACCGGTCTGCTTTCCCGATGTTATCGAGGATCAGGGAATTGTCCGACCCGACCCACCGCCGGTGACTTTCCCCGTCCATGTGCTTGATATCGACGTAGAGAAGATCTAGCAGAGGCAGAACTCTCTCCACAGAGTCGAAAGGGACGTGGAAGCTGGTCTCCATTGCCGTGTGGATACCGCGTTCCCTGCATTCCCGCAGCAGGTGTGCGACGAAATCCGGCTGCGCCAACGGCTCGCCCCCGCTCAGTGTGACTCCACCCCCCGAGTGAAAGAAGAAGACCTCGTCCTTGCTTATCTCCCGGACTACTTCCTCCACCGTCATGAAGGTGCCAAATCGTCTTACGGCATCCCGTGGGCACGCCGCCACGCAGCAGAAGCACAGCTCACACCGGACGACATCCCGTATTATGGCCGATCCGCAACGGGAAGGTGTGAGGGCGCGCGCGGGACAGATGTCCACGCAGGTGCCACACGCCGTGCAGAGCTCCGGCACATACCCTCTCTCCGGGACAGGGGCCTGCGACTCGGGCGTGGAGCACCAGGCACAACCGAGCGGACAGCCCTTGAGGAACACCACGGTTCTCAGGCCCGGTCCGTCGTGGATCGATGACCTCTCGATTCGCAGGACCGACCCGGTGAGCGCCTCCCCTGCCGGCATCCGGATCACCCCACAGAGATGCCATGGTGGACGGTCCGCCCGATGATGTCGTCCTGGACGTCCTTGCCCAGCTCCACGAAGTAGGCCGTGTAACCAGCCACCCGCACCAGCAGGCCCCCGTATTCCTCGGGATTCGCCTGCGCCCGGATCAGCTTCTCCTGGTCTATTACGTTGAACTGCACGTGATAGACGCCGAGGCTGCACATGCTCTTGAGCAGCCCCATCATCTGGCTGATCCCGTTCTGCGTGGACAGCATGGTCGGCTCTACCTTCATATTGAGAAGCGTCCCCTGCACGAAGCGGTCGTGGGGAAGGCTGGATACCGACTTGAGCACGGCGCCGGGACCGTTCACATCGGTGCCACCGCTGGGGCTGACGCCATCCGCCAGCGGCTTCCAGGCCTTCCGGCCGGACGGAAGGGCACCCACTTCCAGGCCGAAGGGCGTGTTCCCCGAAACGGGAAGTATGCCGGGCGTCATACGTCCGAACTTGCTGCTGTAGCTCTCGATCTCGTTCGCCATGAAGGTGAACAGCTCACTGGCAAGATCGTCCACCCACGGATCGTCGTTGCCGTACTTCGGGGCCTCGAGACACAGCTTCCGCACCGCCTCGTGCCCTGTGAAATCGTCTTCCAGCGCGTCCAGTAACTGCTCCATGGTGAGCTTACCGGTATCGTAGACCAGGTGTCGGACGGCTACCACACTGTTGACCAGGTCGGCCACCCCGATGAGGATGATCCCGTTGCCAGTGTTGTACTTGGCGCCCCCCCAGGCATAATCGATCCCCCTCTCGACACACTCCCTGAAGGTCAAGGACAGAGCGGGACACGGCCGGCGCATGCAGACCTCGTCGATGACATGGCTTCCCTTGACCGCCGCACGGGTCACGTACCTGATCTGCCCCTTCACCGCTTCCAGGAACGCTTCAAAGGTAGCGAACTCCCGGGCTGCGCCGGTCCTGGCGGAAATGTACTCGCCACTCTTCCCGTTCCTGCCGTCCAGCAACGCCAGCTCGACTATGCTGCCCAGGTTGATGTCGGCAAGTGCCGTATAATGCCGCAACCGCCCTTCCAGGTTGGTCTCGACACAGCCGCAGGGGTTCCAGTCAAGAGCTTCCCTGAGCGGGATACCCTTGTTCATGAGCATCCGGATCCCGATATCGTCATTGTGGAATGCCGGGAAGCCCGTCCCAAGACTCATCAGCTCCACGACCTTCCTCAGGAAGCGGTTCGGGTTCTTGGCCAGGCTGTAACGTACCGATAGGGATGGCTGATAGAGCTGCACATCCATGGTCGCCTGCAGCATCATGTAGGACAGGTCGTTCACGGCATCGCGGCCAGCCTCATCGACGCCACCCACGCAGACGTTCTGGAACATGGGATAGCCGGCGGCGAATTCGGCGGTGACCGCGTCCTGGAAGAGACACGGCTCACTTAACTTCACCCAGAGACAGTCCAGGAGCTCTTGTGCATCGTCGGGCGTGATCCGACCGGATGCCAGGTCTGAGGCGTAATACGGCCACAGGTACTGGTCCATGCGGCCTGGGTTGTAGCTGGCCGCATTCTGCTCCATGAAGATGCACGTCTGGTAGAAGTACAGTGACTGGAGAGCCTCCCGGAACGTCCGTGCCGGGCTCGCCGGCACGTGGCGGCACGTGCGCCCGATCTCCCGTAGCTCCTCTCGCCGCCTGTGGTCCTCCTCGACTGCGGCGAGGCGATCCGCCTCGATGGCATAGCGCTCTGAAAGCTCCACCATACCTTCCGCCACTATCAGCAGCGACCTCAGATAGCAGTCCCGCTCATATTCGCCGGGCCGGGCGGTATCCAGCTGCGCCCTCCTCGCCTCAACGAACCTGGCGATGCCCGATACGCCTTCACGGAGGAGCCACGCGTACCCCGGGGTGGTCTCGCCAAAACCTCGGACCGCCTTCCGATCGACGTATATCACACCGTGGTCCCGCAATTCGCGGGTACCCTCCGGGATTTGGGCGAGCCATTCCTCGTAGTTGGATCGCCCCTTCCAGTAGGGTCTGATCACGTTCTCGAACAGCTCCCGATCTTCCGGTGGCAGATGGAACGGATCGTACCTGCGGTGGCTGATGGTCTCCAGTTCATCATCCAGCACTGACCAGCAGGCATCCGCGCACAGGATGCCGCCCCGGATCTTGCTGCCTGAACAGCCGACTATCAGTTCGTCCTCCCAGATGGTGACGGTCTTCTCCCGGCACTGTCTTCGAAATGCTTTCGCCTTTCGGACCACCAGCGGCTCCCCTTCCGTTTCCTGGAAAGCCTCGGTGAGTATACGTGCGTTCTCCAGGTCCATCTCCGGGCGGGTCTCCAGCACCCTGGCCTTGAGACGGTTGATCCGTGCCATGTAGTTAGGTGGTCGCGCTGCCTGGAACATTGGCCGCTCCCTCGAGATGATCCCACACAGGCCCGACCCGCATCTTGGCGAACCCCGCCGACCCCGATATGCAGAAGCTTAAACGCTGCGCGGAATTCGGCATGGCTACACTACTTATCCCTATCGGTCCTGCCTGTCAACAGAAACCCTGTTCCGGGTAATTCGCTGAACTGCCCTTCGGTGGGCACCAGTGTTGTGGCGGCCATCGCCGCGGGGCTCAGCTCATTCGTGTTGTAGAAGGTCTGCCCTCAGGAGATGTCAACCTCCCCACCGGTCCCGGTGTCGTCGCCCGGCTGGCCCTCGCGCCATTCCAGCTCGATTTCCAGCGATTTCTTCTCCCCCGGCCGGCCCGTCTTGGTCTCGGACTCGATCTTGATCTCGAGAACGAGGTTTTGCGGGATGGCAAGTTGCACCTTCTCCAAATTACCCCTCCACGGTAACATGCTCGTCTCTCTGGTCTGCTTCAGCCTGCCAATGACCAGGATAATCCAGCCAGCCAGACGACACAATTCCAAGGGTGACAGCGTGGGCAGGCGACTGTCACGGGGGCTCCCAGCCTTCGACGACTCGGAGGTGCTGGACTCCGGGGCCGTTGGGCAGGCCCAAAGGCCCCAGGCAAGGGAGGTGCAGCTGGTACCGGATTCCTGAGAGCTACCGGGAACCCTCGCGTGGTCGAGGGTATCCCGCCTCCATGAGCAAGACCTCATCCCCCTCTTCGTCCCCGCCCCGGGTGGTTGTGGTGGGTGGCGGATTCGGAGGGCTCTCCGTCACCCGGACACTCCGAAACGCCCCCTGCCAGGTATTCCTTTTCGACCGACAGAATCATCACCTCTTCCAGCCCCTCCTCTATCAGGTGGCCACGGCAGCCCTCTCCCCGGCGGACATCGCCCAACCCATCCGCAGCATCTTTCGGCGCCAGGGCAACGTCCAGGTGGTCCTGGGGGAGGTGGAGTCGGTGGGCCTGGCGCGCAGAATCATCCATGTGGGGGAGGAGGAAGTCCCTTACGATTGGCTGGTGCTGGCTCCTGGCGTCACCCACGCCTACTTCGGTAACGATGGCTGGGCGATTCGAGCCCCGGGCCTCAAGACCGTTGACGACGCTTTGGAGATCCGGAGGAGGGTGCTCCTGGCCTTCGAGGAGGCGGAGTTGGAGGATGACCTGGAGGCCCGGGAGGCCAAGCTTACCTTCGTTATCGTGGGAGGAGGGCCCACGGGGGTGGAGTTGGCAGGGGCCCTCAGGGAGATCGCCGCCCAGACCATCCCCCGGGATTTCCGGCGGGTGGACACTTCCACAGCCCGGATCATCCTTATGGAGGGCCAGGACCGCCTCCTGCCGGCAATGTCACGCCGAGCGTCGGCCCGGGCCCTCAGAGACCTGGAGCGGATGGGGGTGGAAGTCCGTCTGGGAGCTCTCGTCACGGACATGGATGACGACACCGTGACGGTTGGAGAAGAGCGCTTCCCGGCAGCCAACGTCATCTGGGCGGCGGGAGTCCAGGGATCGCCCCTGGCGTCCACCCTGGAGGTGGAGTTGGACCGGCAGGGACGGGTCATGGTGGAACCGGACTGCTCCGTGCCGGGGCATCCGGAGGTGTTCGTCTTAGGGGACCTGGCCAACCTCACGGATCCGAAAACTGGAAGGTCCGTCCCAGGGGTGGCTCAGGGGGCCCTCCAGATGGGGCGTTTCGTGGGCGGCGTCATCTTGGAAGCCCTGGCCCGGGGCGAGCCGGCACCGGTTCGGCGTTCCTTCCACTACGTGGACAAGGGGAACATGGCCACCATCGGCCGGGCCCGGGCGGTGGCTGACATCGGAGAGCTCAGCTTCGGAGGGTTCTTTGCCTGGGTCGTGTGGTCCACCGTTCACGTCTTTTATCTGGTGGGGTTTCGCAACCGCCTGCTGGTGATGGTGAATTGGGCTTGGCAGTGGCTCATCCAAGCCCGGGGAGCTCGCCTCATCACCGGTAATCCTCGCCCGCGCCTCACGAAACAAGCAGACCTCTAATGTGAATTCAGACGTGCCCGGTCTGGTGTGCCAGGACGGGATGCCTCCAACCCGAGGTCGTACAGGCCACGGGCCTCATCGACCTCGCCGAGCCGTGGGGTACTACGGTGCCGGAAGGGTTAAATCAACGCTTGCAGGCACCTACTGGCGAAGTCGTCGCTTCCGTTGCCCTGAAGTCACAAATCCGGGGACAGCTCCGCCAAGAGCTCCACGATCCTGGGGAAGAAGTGCCGGAATGTGGGATACAGGTCGCGGTTAGCCTCGTATTCCTTCAGCCTTTCGACGAGGTGCGGAACGTACTTGAAGCCGGCCTCCAAGTCGGATTCCAGGAGCCTCTGGGCTTCCGCTTCGCTGATCTCCAGGGCGGCGAGCCTGATGTTGATGGCTCTGACGATGTGCTCGTCCACACAGACGTCCCAGTGAGGGTAGCCGCTACGGGTCATCCTCTCCCTCATGGGCTCGAAAAGGTGGGCGTGGCGATCGATGGCCTCCTTGTGTTCCGCCACCAGGGGGCCGGTGAAGGCGTGGGCGAATTCGTGCCAGATGAGATTGCGGATCGCATCAGGGGTACCGAAGACGGGGTGACCCTCCTCATCCACCGTCTTGGGCCCGGCGATGTTGAAGATGTCCGCTTTTCCGTCCTGGCGGTTCAGCTGGGATCCGAGGTTGAAGGAGCCCAAAAGGGGATTGAGGATGACGTTATAGCTTCCCTGGGCCATTCCCAAATATGCCTCAAGTGTTTCGACATAACCCCTGCCCTCGACCTTCTCCTCGTATCTTCGGACCATCTCGTCATACAGGTCCCGGTTCTCTCTGCGGAACTCGGCAAACCGGGACTGTTCTGCGAAATCCCGAAGGAGCCGAAGAAACTCGCGGAACCCTTCCTCTCCCCCCGCTCTCCTTTCAAGCCCCTCGGGCATGGGGTGGATGAGCTGGAGCTCGGGAAGCCCGGATACGTGGAGCATGGCACCCATGGGGGCGGTGAGGGTGAAGCCGGCACGGCTCAGCTCCTCGAACCGCTGCACCGCCGGATGGTCCTTGAAGGGAAGAAAGGCTTCCTCTACACGACGGGTGTATTCGAAGTCCAGGTGGGTCTTGAGGCGCCAGCCTTCCACACGGAAGTCGCTGATGTAGTGAACGACGGAGATGAGCTCGTGCCGCGGGTCGACCTCCACCCGAAGGAGATTCGAGCCCGGGGCAGGATTCAGGGACATGACCTGCCCAAGCAGAAGCACAGTGATGAGATGAACCATGTTGGACCTTTCGTGATGACCAGCTACTTGCCCGCATCGTGCCCTGTGAGCCGGGGGCTCTGGTCAGGATCAACGCTTTGGATCAGCCTTCACTGGATTGGACGTTGGCAATCCAGGTAAAGTTCCGTCCTCTTGGCGGCTCCGTCCTCGAGCCGGCTGGTGCGGGCCGGTTCCTGGAGCTGAATTCACAAGTTTCGGATTGGAGCTCGCCTTTCCCGGCCCGGGGCCTGGAGGTAATCTACCCTGGGGTGGCCAGCCAAGGGATTGGTGAAACGCCCCGCGCCACGCAGCACCGCCGGGCCCACGTCGACCTTCTCAGGAGGACCTGTCATGTTGGAAAGACCTCGAAGCCGTGGGGCCAGAGAGAGGCGGATGGCTGCCCTGCTCCTCTACCTCCTCCTTCTATCTGGGGCAGGCACCCTCGCCTCCTGCGGGGAGAGGGCCGACTCCGAGACCTCTGCCCGAGAGGCGGCCACGTGGGCGGTCGGGTCCCAGGATCGGGGTGAGGGAACTGGCGGCACCGTCTGGGTCCTCAGCGCTTCCAATCGCTCCATCACTGTCATCGATGCGGAAACGGCTCGGGTCCTCCAGCGGATCCGGCTTGGCCTTCGGAGCAGCCCTTCCGACCTGCTCTACTGGGGTGGCTCTGTCTGGGTGGCGGATATGGGGGGAGCGCTGCACCGCATCGATGCGGGCACTCGCCAGCTTGTGGAGTCGATTCAAGTGGACATGAACCTCCACGGGCTGAGTGGGGCGGCCCACGGTATCTACGGGATGGATGCTGAGAGCGGGATCGTCACCCGCCACGACCCCTCCACCGGGGCCCTCCTGGCGGAGCTGGAGCGAACCGACAGGATCCATGCCATGGCGGCGGGCCCTGACGTCACCGTTGTCCTGGAGAGTGACTGGGGCCAGATGCACCTGTTTGCCCCGGGCTCCACCCAGTCCCGCAGGGTGCCCTCCGACCTGGCCTCGGGGAAGATGGTGTTCGGGTTCGGCTCCTTCTGGCTCTATCAGATCGATGGAAAGCTCTTCCGGCTCGACCCCGCCTCCGGGGCGGTGCAAGCCGCCATCGACACGCCCGAAGCCGGAAACGCCTTCGGCATCGCCGTGGGCACGGACGCCGTCTGGGTGGCCTCCCTGGAGTTCGAAGCGATCCTCAAGGTGGACCCGGCCAACGACCGGGTGGTTCAACGCATGGAGGTGGGCGGCGCTCCGGAGGACGTGGTTGAGATGGGTGGGGCGTTGTGGGTGGTTCTTCCCCAGGACGACGCCGTGATACGGATAGACCCGGCCGCCGGCGCCGAGACGACTCGGGTGGCGGTGGACTACCCCTCCAGGATCATTGCGGTGCCTTGAACGTAAGGACGCTGCCTTGCATCCCAGGCCCGGCGGCCACATCCTGACGCGCCGTCGAGCCCACAGTTCCCGCCACGGTCCAGCAGCAAGGACGAGGAGACGAGGGTGCAAAGGAAGCAGTATCGCTTCGGAATACCACGCCTGACCTGCCAACCGTCCAGGGTCCCGCTCCGGGCCACCGCTGCGGGAAGAGAGAAAACCTCTGCCGGGGGCCCGGTCCCGGTTCCTCTCTTCATCCTGATCTCCCTTGCCCCCCTCCTGGCCACTTCCTGCGTTTCCATCCCTCAGGAAGCCGTGATCCTGTCCGATCTGGTTGGCGCCGAGATCGCCGAGCACCGGGCATCCCACGAGGCCTTCGTTCGCCGCTACTATGGCCGCTCCCGGGACGTGGTGGAGATGTTCCTCCGGGACCGGTGGGTGCCGGAGTACCTGGACCGGTTCATGAGCCGGAGTGGGGTGTTCGACCTCATTACCACCCCGGAAGAGGTGTTCGGCCCGGAGAAGCTGGAGCGGCTCAGGGAGGAGCTCCTGGCCGTGCCGGGCATCGGAGAGGTGCGGGCACCCCTGGTCATGGAGGCCGTGACTCGTGTTTTCGGACACGAGGAGCGTGGCGAGATCATGCTGGATTTCGCCCAGGTGGCGTTGCGGGAGATCGAGGCCCAGCGGGCCGAGCTTCTGGAGCCCCTGAATCGACAGGAGCGGGAGGTCCTTGAGCACCTGGACCACTCCTACGGCCGGCTCCAACAGGCCCAGGGCCAGGTGACAGCGTATCTGGCATCGGCTCGGGGCGTGACCCGGACCCAGGACGAGGTCCTGGATGCAATGGGCCTGCGGCGGGCCAGGGACGACGCCCTGGAGGGGCTGGTGCGGCTCAGCGAGGACCTGGCTGCTGCGGCGATCGCCGGCGAGTCGGCTCTGGAAGCCCTGGAGAAGATGAAGGAGCTTATCGAATCCTTCGGGTCCCTGGGGTCAAGGGAGCCTCGTGGCGGAACGGAGAGATGATGTCATCACGAAGAGAGCGTTTCGAGAGGGTTTCCAGGGAGGCCAGGGAGTCCACGAACCGGGCTCTGGCCCGGGAGCTGGCCGCTCTTACCTTCCTCACGGAACAGGACGTGGAGCGTCTCCTTCCCCGGAAGCTGGACAAGGAACGCTTCGGTACCCTCATGGCCATCGTGGCAGCCGACACTGACGAGAACACCAAGCTGGCGGCCTTGAAGGATAACCTGGACGAGGTGGGTAGCGTTCTGATGAGGATCCTGAGGCTCTTCCTGTAGGCAGGAAGCTGTCCGGCACTACACTCCTGGCGACGGAGAGCCGCCGAGCCAGGGCACTCCCCGGGCGGGGGCTCCAGGTTTCTCCCGGGGCCTCCGTTCCTTACCTTGTCTCTTGGATCTCACGAGACAACCCCCATCCAAGGAGGGCCTCCATGAACACGCGTCGGTTCATTCTATCCGTCGTCGCCGTGCTGGCCGTCTGGGCTCTGGTCCTCTCCCAGCATGCCCAGGCCCAGGACGCCAGGGACCTTACGCCTCTGGACGTGGTCCTCATGAAGAGCGTGAACGGCGTATTCCCGAGCCCTGACGGCTCCCTCATCGCCTTCAGCCGCTCCGAGCCCCGACCCCCGGAGGACGGCCCGGGCGCAGGTTACTCGGGTCTGTACATTCTTGACGAGGTTGGAGACGAGCGCCCCCTGGCGGTGGGCAGGAGGAGCATCGGGGGGGTGGCCTGGGATCCCGACGGAACCCGTGTAACCTTCCTGGAGGCCAGGGAAGGGGACCCGGGACGCCAGCTCTATGCCCTTCCTCCGGTGGGTGGGGAGCCCCAGCGGCTCTTCCTGGCCCCCCGGGGGATCGGCCAGTATCGGTGGCGTCCCGGTGGGGGAGCGGTGGCCTTCACGGCTTCCTTCCCGCCGCCGGAGGCCCGGGCGGCGGCCAGGGAGGCCGGGTTCCGGCAGAGCGTGCTGTACGAGGACTGGAACCCGGTGGGGATCTTCCTGTGGGACGCCGAGTCCGGGGCCATCCGTGAGTTCCAGCTTCCGGGCAGCGTCTTCGAGATGGAGTGGGCACCCGACGGACGCCGACTGGTCCTGACCATCGCTCCTCGTCCCCTGGTGGACGACTCCTACATGTTCAAGCGCCTCCACATCCTGGACGTGGCCACGGGGGAAGTCCGCAAGCTGGTTGACAACCCCGGCAAGCTTGGCCCGTTCGCCTTCTCTCCCGACGGGGGCTCCGTGGCCTATGTGAGCGGCGTGGACCGGCGGGATCCCCATGCCGGGATGCTCTACCTGGCGGACGTGGCTACCGGCGCCGTGACGGAGCTGACGCCTCCGGGGTGGGAAGGGATGGTACACTCCCTGGCGTGGCTGGACTCCCAGCGGCTGCGCCTGATCATCAGCCGTGGGGTGGAGAGCCGGATCAGCGACTTCGACCTGGAAAGCCGCCGCTTCACCGACCTGCCCGGAGGAGACTTCGCCTTCCTCTCGGCCCGAACCGCCGGCGAAACGGTGACCGCCCTGGTCTCAGGACCCCAACATCCCGGCGAGGTCTACACTTATTCCGGGGACGGCTGGCTGCGCCGCACCGATACGAATCCCTGGCTTGGTGAGGTCTCCCTGACCCGCCAGGCCGTCCACACCTTCCAGGCCTCCGATGGGCTGGAGATCGAAGGGATCCTCCTCTATCCGGCGGACTTCCGGGAGGGGACCCGCTACCCCATGGTCATCGTGGTCCACGGGGGCCCGGAAGTCCATTTCAACAACAGCTGGCTCACCAGCTACTCCAACTGGGGCCAGCTCCTTTCCCGAAGGGGGTACTTCGTCTGGTTCCCCAACTACCGGGCCAGCACCGGCCGGGGCGTGGCCTTTGCCAAGGCCAACCACGGGGACATCATGGGAGGGGAGTTCCAGGACCACCTGGACGCCATCCATCACTTCGTGGAGTTGGGGTGGGTGGACCGCAGCCGGGTGGGGATCGGAGGGGGCTCCTACGGAGGATATGCCGCAGCATGGGGCGCTACCCGGCATACGGAGCACTTCGCTGCCTCCGTCTCCTTCGTTCCCATCACCCACGTGCCCACCAAGTGGCTCACCTCCGACATCCCCTGGGAGTTCTACCTGGTCCACTACGAGGAGGTGTGGCCCCACGAGCAGTGGGACTACCTGGAGGAGCGGAGTCCCCTGACCTATGCCCACCAGAGCAGGACCCCCCTCCTCCTGGCCGGTGGCACCCTGGACACCCGGGTCCATGCCAGCCAGCCCCACATGCTGTTCCAGGCTGTGCTGGAGACCACCCAGACCCCGGTGAGGTTCGTCCAGTATCCTGGAGAGGGTCACGGGAATCGAACCAACGTCTACCAGTACGACTACCTGCTCAGGGCCCTGCGCTGGTTCGACACGTACCTGGCGCCGGGAGACCGGCGGGGTGATCCGCTTCTCCCCCTGGACCTGGACTATGGCGAGTGGCTCATGAGGAGGTGACGCTGCGGGACGGATGTTGAGCGACAGAGGGGCGCCACTAAAGATCCGGGTGCACGCTCACGACGCCGGGCTCATGGTGGGCGATCTCGTCTTCGTGGAGGATGGCGTAGGTCAGAACCATGATCCGGTCACCCACCTTCCCCAGGTGGGCTGCGGGTCCGTTCAGCTCCACCGCCCCGGAGCCCCGGGGGCCCCGGATGGCGTAGGTGATGAACCGCTCGGCGTTCTCCAGGTTCAGGACCTGCACCTCCTCGTTGGGTAGGATCCCGGCCTGGTCGAGCCAGTCCTCGTCCAGGGTGAGGCTGCCCTCGTACTCGAGATGGGTGGCGGTGATGCGGATATCACGGATCTTCGCATTCAGGAATGTTCGGAACATCGAATCGTCCTGGATCGGGTTTCCGGCTGCCCAGGGCCACCCTGGACCTTCCCTGACGGACGTGGGTCTCCGTTGACCGGCACTCTCACACCCAGGCGCACCGCTGTCAAGTTCAACTGACGTCCTCCTCATGGCAGGCCGGCACATTGGACCGAAGGGGGAAAAGGGCATCTCGACGCCCGCCGGAGCCCCGTCAGATTGTGGAAAATCAGGCCCTCGGCGGGAAGGAAGACGCCCGAAATACCGAGATCTTGCGTCCCTCGGGAGCAGCTAGTACGATACTGCCCGGCCAAGCCGGCTCCTGCGCCTTCGGCAACGGCGAATCACCAGGGAGATAACCATGTACAAGGTCGTATTCATCAATGGGCAGCGCGAGTGGGTGGCCCAGGTCGTCCAGGAAAGAGCCCCCTCGTCCGACTTCGACGTCGCTTGGGCTCCCTACAAGGCGCCAGAAGCGGAGAAGCTTCCCTTGCTGCGGGAGGCCGACTTCCTGGTGCTTCATCCCGCCGAGATCTCCAGCGACCTCCTGCGAGCGACCGAAAAGCTCAAACTGCTCCAGCTCCTCACCGCCGGGTACGATAAGATCGACATTCGTCTGGCCGCCGAGCTCAACGTGCCGGTGGCCACCAACGGCGGTGCCAACGCCTGGGCGGTGGCCGAGCACGCGGTGGCTCTGCTGCTCTGTCTCTACAAGCGTCTGCACCACTGCGACCGTTCCGTCCGGGAAGGCCGCTGGCGTGAGCCGGTCACGGGATTCAACACCTTCGAGGTGTCCGGCAAGACCCTGGGCCTCATCGGCGCCGGCAACATCGGCCGCAAGTTGGCCCGCAGGCTGGCCGCCTTCGAGTGCGACGTCCTCTATAACGACATCGTTGCCGTCCCGGAGATCGAGACGGACCTGGGGGCACGGCGGGTCTCCCTGGATGAGCTGTTTGCCAAAGCCGACATCATCAGCCTCCACGTCCCCGCCACGGAGGACACCTACAGGATGATCAACCGGGAAACTATTGCCAAGCTCAAGCCCGGTGCCGTCATCTTGAACACCAGTCGCGGCGCCGCCATCGACGAGGAGGCCCTGGTGGAGGCTCTGAAGGAGGGCCGGATTGCGGGAGCAGGTCTGGACGTCTTCGATCGTGAGCCCATCCCGGCCGATCACCCGTTCCTGGACCTCGAGAACGTCGTGCTTTCGCCCCATACCGGCGGCCACTCCTACGAAGGCTGGTTCCGCAGGGCGGATTTTGCGTGGAAGAACATCCAGCGTTTGGTAAACGGGGAGCCTCTTCTCTCCGTGGTCCCGGCGCCTACACCAGAGTGAATCCCAGATTCCATACGTGTCATTCCAGGGAGGTGAGGCAATGAAGATCAAGGTTCAGCAGAAAAGCGACTTCCACTTCATCGGAACGGGCGAGGATTTCACGGGCGAGTTGCCCATCGATGCCGCCGCCCACGTGGGTGGCAAGGGCCGGGGATTTCGTCCGCCGGGGCTGATGATGTACTCGGTGGCTGCCTGCATGGGTATCCATGCCTACGAGGCCCTCGTCCACGCCGGCAAGCAGGTGGACGACGTGGTGGTTACCACCGACGGCGAGCGGAATCCGGGCTATCCCAAGGTCTACACCCACATCGTCCTCTCCTTCAGCATGAAGGGCAAGGATCTGACCGACGAGGACGTGCGCGACGCCATCAACGATGCCCTGACCCGGACCTGCAGCATCGCCGTCATGGTCAACAAGGCCAGTCCCATCACCTGTGAGTACGAGGTGGAGATCGAAGGGGGCGCTCCCCTGAAGGGTTCGTTCACCTCCGAGGCGGCGTGAGGATGCCATGACGCTCGACGAAACTCTCGAAGGGATCGCCCAGCACATCAGAACCCTTCTCGATCAGCCGGCCGCTTCCAAGCCGCTGAAGATCACGGACCTGACGCCCCGGGACGGGCAGCAGTGCAAGCTCGCCACCCGGGTGACCACCGACGATCTTCTGCCCCTCTGCGAAGCCCTGGACAAGTGCGGCTTCTATGCGGTGGAGGTCTGGGGCGGTGCCAGCTTCGACGTCTGCCTCCGCTACCTCAACGAGGACCCCTGGGAGCGGCTACGGCGCATCAAGGAAGTGATGCCCAACACCAAGCTCCAGATGCTGCTCCGGGGCCAGCACATCCTGGCCTACCGGCCCTACTCCGACGACATCGTCCGGAAGTTCTGCGAGCGTGCATGTGCCAACGGCATCGATGTGTTCCGGATTTTCGAGGCGACCAACGACTTCCGCAACATCGTGACCGCCACCAACGCGGTTAAGGAGTTCGGAGGCGAGGCCCACGTGGAGGTGAACTACACGGTTAGCCCCGTGCACACCCTCGAGAAGTGGATGGAGTATGCCGATCAGCTCGTGGACATCGGTGCGGACTGGCTCTCACTGAAGGACGCCACGGGAATCCTCATGCCCTTCGACTCCTACCGGATCATCCGGGGGATCAAGGAGCGTGCCGGCGACAAGCTTCCCGTGCTCCTGCACGACCACGATATGAGTGGGGCCTCGAGCATGTGCCACTGGATGGCCATTCTGGCCGGGGTGGACATGATCGACACGGTCCTCTCGCCCCTCTCCTTCGGCTCCTCCCACCCGGCCACCGAGACCATGATCGCCGCCCTCCAGGGCTCACCCTTCGATACGGGGATAGCTCTCAAGGACCTGGAGGAGCCCACCCGCATCACCAAGGAGATCCGGGACAAGTACCAGAAGTATCAGACCGGCTACACGGGCGTGAACACCGATGTTCTCACCCACAAGATCCCGGGTGGCATGATCTCCAACATGGTGGCCCAGCTCAAGGAAGCCGGCCGCATGGATCTCATGGACGCCGCGCTGAAGGAGTGCCCCAGTGTGGAGCGCGACCTCGGGTATCCGCCCCTGCTCACCCCCACCAGCCAGATCGTGGGTGTCCAGGCCGTCTTGAACGTCCTGACGGGCGAGCGCTACAAGCTCATTACCCGTGAGGTCAACGACTACGTGGCGGGCAAGTACGGGCGTCCTCCCGGATCGGTGAGCCGGGAGCTCGTGGCCAAGGTCACGGGCAGCGACACCCCGCCGGACTATGCGATCCGCGCCGGGGAACTGGCCGAGCCGGGCGATTGGGAGAAGGCTCAGGAGGCCCTCGGCCCGCTGGCCAAGAGCGACGAGGACATTCTCCTGGGAATCCTCTACCCCATGCAGGCCAAGGACTTTCTGTCTGCGAGGGGTTAGTGTCTTGTCAAGCTTGAACCGGGGTGCCTGAGGCCGGACCCTCCTCCCAGGGCAGAGCTCCATGGGAGGGGGGTCCGGCCTCAACTCCGGAACAAGGTGACGTTGACCGAAAGGGAGCGGGGGATGTGGGAGGATGGTTCAACCCGCGGCAAGTACGGCCCTCGGGTGCGCCTGGTGCTCTGTGTGGCTCCTGGCTGGTGACCGCGCGGTTCTTCCCCTGGGAAGCAGCTTCATCCGACTCTAAATGAACGGCATGGTACAAGGGCTCTGCCCGAGGAGGTAAAGGACGTTGGAACCGATCCTGGATATCTCCGCTGAGGTATGGGGGCAATCAGGGATAGTGGCCCTCACCTGGAAGCACCCGATCATGTGGGCGGTCGGGTTGCTTTTCATCTATCTGGCCATCGCCAAGAAGTACGAACCTCTCATTCTGCTGCCCATCGGCTTCGGGATCTTCCTGGTGAACTTTCCCGCGTCGCCGCTCATGGGCACGGGAGACGAGTACCCGGAGCTCCTGAGGTTCTTCTACCAGTTCGGTCTGGCATGGCAGATCCTGCCTCCCCTCATCTTCCTCGGCATCGGGGCCATGACGGACTTTGGGCCGCTGCTGTCGAATCCCAAGACCTTGATCATCGGTGGTGGGGCCCAGCTGGGGATGCCCATCACGTTCATTGGTGCGATCATGATCGGGATGACGCCTGCCGAGGCGGCTGCCATCGGGATCATCGGGGGGGCGGACGGTCCCACCACGATCTTCCTGGCCCAGCAAGTGGCTCCGCACATGCTGGGCGCGGCTGCCCTGGCCGCTTACTCCTATATGGCCATGGTGCCCATCATCCAGCCGCCCATCATGAAGTTGATGACGAGCCTGGACGAGCGCCGGATCGTCATGAAGCAGACCCGCCAGGTCACCCGCGTCGAGAGGATCGTCTTCCCGATCCTTCTGGCGGGGCTGATTTCGTTGCTCGTCCCCGCCGTCATGCCCCTCATGGCCATGTTCACCTTCGGGAACCTGATGCGGGAGAGCGGCGTGGTGGACCGACTCAGTGAGACGGCCGAGGGTGCCCTGGTCAACATCGTCACGATCTTCCTGGGCATCTCAGTGGGGGCGACCATGGCGGCCGAGCAGTTCCTGACGCCCATCCCTCTCTTCGTGCTGGCACTGGGGCTCGTAAGCTTCGCGATCTGCACCGCCGGGGGCATCCTGACGGTCAAAGTGATGAACCTGTTCCTCAAGCCCGAGAACAGGATCAATCCTCTCATCGGGTCCGCGGGGGTCTCGGCGGTCCCCATGGCGGCCCGCGTCTCCCAGGCGGTCGGCGCTGAGGCCAACCCCCAGAACTTCTTGATCATGCACGCCCTCGGCCCCAATCTGGCGGGCGTGGTCGCCACCGCTACGGCGGCAGGTCTCTTTCTCGCCCTGTTCGGGTAGAGCGCGGAGAAGCGAACCATGCTGGAAGAAATGAGCGTTCTGGACGCAACCCTCCTGATGGTCGTCCGCTTCATCGCCATACTCGTCGTCCTCACCACCTTGATGGTGTGTCTGTACCTTTTCGGGTTCCTGTACCGCCTGATCAGCGAAAGACGGCAAAGGGCCTCCGGGACCCAGGAACCCTCCGGCTAGGAACAAGGAGAACATCGATGGCAGAACAAGTGGTCAAGGCGCCCATGCGGGCACGAGTGATCAGATACCACGCCCAGGCAGGATCAAAGGTCGCAGAGAATCAGAAGGTCTGCGACATCGAGGCCCTGAAGATGGAGATCGCTGTCTACTCTCCCGTGGCCGGCACCATCAAAGAGATCCACACAGAGGCCGGCGCCCACGTGGATGCCGACGTCCCGCTCTTTACAGTCGAGACCTAACACCTCAGGCGGAAGTCGGCTCGGCCCCGGCGGGTCCTCCCGGACCCGCCCAGGTCCCCTTTGCCTGCCGGCCCGATCCATGGCGAGCCATGGCATGGGGGCGGGCGGCGTGGTACCCTGGCCCCCTACCTCGCCGGAGTACCCAACATCGTTTGCGATGTTCGGCGTTCAGGCCTCCCTCCTGGGGGTCGAAGCCCGGCATGGGCCCTCTCCCCCGTCGGATTCTCACCCGGCCAAAACCACAAGGGAATAGTTGTATGGCACTTCGCATCTGCATGCTCAGCCTCTGGCTCCTGGCTCCGATCCTCCTCTCCGCCTGCGGGGGAGACTGGTCCCGAGAAGCACCCTCTGGAGAGGAAACCCTCCGCTACGGTGATCTGGTCATCATCGGGGGCGGCCTTCGGGCCGACAACGCGGCGGTCTACCAGGCTATCCTGGAAGGGCGCTCGGGGGACGGCCCCTTGTGCGTCATCCCCACAGCGTCTGCGGAGCCGGAATCGTCCATGGAGAGCGCCGTGTCCCGTTTCGATGCTCTGGGCGGCCCGGAAACGGCCCTTGGAGTGCTTCTGACGGTGGACAACCCGGAGGATGCATTCCTCCAGGAAGTGGAGGACCAGCTCCGGGCCTGCAGCGGCTTCTTCTTCACCGGCGGAGTCCAGACCCGTATCGTCCAGGTGTTCAGGCCGGAAGCAGGCGACTCCCCGGCCTTCCACGCCCTTCGGGAACGGCACCGGGCCGGTGCGGTGGTCTCCGGGAGCTCCGCCGGGGCCGCCATCATGACGGATCCCATGACCGGCGGCGGGAGCAGCGCCGGCGCCCTCCAGGACGGGATTCGTTGGGGGGAGGAAGACGACGGTCAGGGGGTCATCCTGGAGAAGGGCCTGGGGTTCCTGGACAGGGCCTTCGTGGATCAACACTTCCTGGCCCGGGGGCGGTGGGGCAGGCTCCTGGTGGCGGTCCTGGCGATGGACGATCGGGACTTCGGCATGGGAATCGACGAGAACACGGCCCTGGTGGTGCGAGGGGATTCGGCGTGGGTGCTGGGAGAGTCGGGGGTGCTCTTCTTCGACGTCCGGGGTGCGAGCCGTGAGGAAGAAGGGCACGGAGGATCCAACGTCCTTCTCTACCTTCTTGGCTCTGGGGACGGGGTGGACCTGAAGTCGGGCTCGGTCCATCCGAACGCCACGAAGGCCCCCCTGGCGAGAACGGAAGAGGGATTCCAGGGGAGGGAGATGGACCTGTTCGACCGCTGGACCCTCCTGCACTTCCTGCATGAAGCGGCCACGGTTCCTGACTCCCTCTTCACCTTCCGGCAGGACGGCCACCTCATGGAGTTCCGCAAGGGACCGGGCTTTGAGGCCCGGGCATGGGAGGGCGAGGGGGTAGAAGGCTCGCCTCGGGGCTTTTTCATGGGGCCCATGGTCCTCAGCGTTCGGAGGGATGGGGCCAGCTAGGGTTAGGAAGGCGAGGACAGGAAGGCAGGAGAAGGCTTCTGGGGAGCTGGGAGGTTTTCTTCACTTGAGGCATGGCGAGGCGAGCCCCGCCTCACTATGTTGACCCCCAGTGTCTTTCGTTCTCGTTACGAGGCTCGCTCACGCCTTCGAGATTCGAGCACAGGGTCCAATCGGGATGCCCACCCACTGAAATCGGACACTCTTTCTCGTTCTTCGATACATCCGAACTCTTCTCTCACGCGGGAGGACAATCAATGGCAGGCATCAAGGAAACAATGGCGGCACTGGTCCCGGAAATCCAAGCCGAGATCAGGGACCTCGTGAAGAATCACGGGGACAAGGTGGTTTCGGAGGTCACCCTCAAGCAGGTCTACGGTGGAATGCGGGGCGTCAAGGGTCTGGTGTGTGACACCTCCATGGTGGATCCCATCGATGGCCTCATCATTCGCGGCATCCCTCTGGCGGAGGTCACGGATCGGCTGGCGGAGGAGATCTTCTACATCCTCTGTACCGGAAAGCTCCCCGATGACGAGGACATCGAGGACCTGAAGGCCGAGTTCGCGAAGCGGAGCGAGCTCCCCGGGTACGCCATCGACGTCTTGCGGGCCCTCCCCAAGTCCGCTCACCCCATGGCCATGTTCATCACCGGCATCACCGCCCTGGAGGACCTGTCCTACTTCCGGAAACGGTATGACGAGGGCATGACCCGGCACGAGATGTGGGAGGCGGCCCTGGAGGACAGCCTCCAGGTCCTGGCCAAGCTCCCGGGCCTGGCTGCGGCGGTATACCGTATCAAGTACGACAAGGGCGATATCATTCCCCCGGATCCAAGCCTGAACTGGGGCGCCAACTTCGCCCACATGCTGGGCAATGACGATCCCGACTTCTACGACCTCATGCGGCTGTACATGGTGCTGCACTGCGACCACGA
>PXFI01000036.1 GCA_003564295.1 Gemmatimonadota bacterium
CCTTCTGCTCGGCGGTGAAGTTGGCCCTGCGTTGGCGGCTCTCGCTCATGTGTATCTCCTTCGGTTCAGAGGTTCATAACTCCGAAGGAGCCAGAAATCCAGATCCAGCTGAGGCATCACAGAAGGACCGGGGTCAGGGGCCCGGTACGCCCCACTGACACGAGAAGTGGCCATGCGACACACATCTGAGCTCAAGCCGGCGGCGGTCCCTTAGCACCTCTGTCCGAAAGTTCGATAACGAAGCGGATAGGCCCGCCCGCACCCCCGGATCCGCGGTCAACGCCTCTCCTCAGTAGGTCTGCTGCTTCCCGAGCATCTCCTGGGAGATGAGTGTTACCGGGATGAGCCCGGCAGACCGGAACTCGTCCATGAAATCGGTCAGGTTGAAGTCGGCGCCCCTCTCGAGGAAGACGTCTGTCATCAGACGCTCGATCTGGATGGGGCCGATGAGGTACCCCACCCCGTAGAGGGGAGTCCGGAGATAGAGCTCCAAGTCATGCCAAAGGGTGGGGCTTTCCTCCCTCGCCCACCCGTATGGGGTGTGGTCCAACGTGAATTGGAAGGCCTCCTCGAAGGTCATATCGTTCGAGTGCATCATGAGATCGGCGATGGCGCGGGCCGCCCGGAAGGCCTTCAGGTTGTAGGTGATCTCCTCCGCGCGAGGTACGTCGTCCACCAACCCCAGGTAGTAGAGGAACTTCTCCTTCCCCATGGCGAAGGCCTCCTGTCGGACGGCACACACGAAGTACGCCCGGCTCCGTCCGCGGATCGGCCGGTCGTCCCGGCCCCGGTGCATGGCGTCGATGGTGTGGCCCCTTCCATGGACCGCCAGGGGCAGGGGGTATCGATCCATCACGTTCTGAAAATAATCCCGCTCTCCGGACCTTTCCCACCCCCCGGTGGCCGGTTCGGGCGGCTCGATGTAGTCATCTACGGTGAAGAGCTCGCTGCTCAGCAGAAACCGGTGATAGTGCGCCATCGCCTGGTTGTTGCGGTGCAAATAGGCCTCGCGAGTGTCCACCGGCTCAAGGACCGGGATGTGCCGGTACTTGTGTTCCTTCAGCTTCATGGATGCTATGGCCCGCTCGTACTCCCGCCGTGAGAGAAGGACGAGGTCGTCCCAGGTGTAGGGGAGGAGCATCACGTGCTCGAGCCACCAGTTATAGTTCTCGATCCCGACCCCTGCGCCGTTTCTCATGTTCGGGTGTTCGGCAATGAGCCACTGCCGGTGTTGGTGGAGTGCATCACGTGCCGCCTGTGCGGGCTCGACGAGGTCCAGATGGTGTTCTCTCAGGTTTGAGATGAAGTTGTCGAGTCGATTCAGTTGCTGCTGGCTCGTGTAGATGGCGATGTGGGCGAGATCAGCGATGGGGTCGGTCAGGTTGTTCCGTGCCTGACTCAGGATGACGGGGATTGCCTCCAGACGCTCCCGTACATCAGCGTGACTCCGCTCCGGGATTGGAGTAGAGGGAAGGCTCATGGCCCGATGCATCTTTGGGCCGAACTGGAAGTTGACTACCGCGTAGAAGGCGGGATCCTTCCGCCACGGTTGCGTCACTCGGTGTTCGAACTCCATTCCCGACATCTCGGCCTGGACGATCTGGTAATCCACCTGCTCCGCCACAGACCATCCCGTGGTGTCAATCGACGCCAGGCGCTCCTGCAGCTCCCGCAACTCCGCGAACTTCCGCTCCATGGCCCCGGCGGAGTAGTCAGGCACCCCGTTCGTCACCTCCGGCAAGCGGTACTCGCGGAACTCGTCGAAGAGGGCCACCAAGGCATCAAAGCCGGCAGAGACCGGATCATTGGGGCCATGTTCGCCCAGTGCCGGCGGCTCAGGTTCGGATTGGGGAGGAATGGGGGCCGCGAAGACCGGTACATTCAAACCGATGACAATCCATGCAGCAGGAGGGATTATGGTAGAGATGTTCATTCAATCAACCTCCGGAGGTGAGGAACCCAGCTTCTCGAAGCCTATCTTTGTTCTGTCAAGAGAGGGAGGCAAGAGCGACGGAGGTTGTTCAGGCATCAGGCCGAATCTCTGGCTCCAGCGACGAGCAGCCTGCGCCTCGGCAGGCCTGAAATGACCTGATGCCACCTCCCCCGGCACCCCACCATTTTGGGGGGGGTCAGGTCTGACGTGAGACTAATCGATCGGGTACATATCGAACGACTGGGCGTCAAAATACGCGAGCCGATTCGGTATGGTATTCAGGATGATGTTGGCGAGGGACTGGGATATCCGGTCCGATCGATACCGGACCGCCACCCACGGAACGAAGCTCTCGGCGATGTCCTCACGGAAGGGGTGCTGCTTGGCGTAAGTCGAGATGAAGTTGCCGTCGGCGGCCTGGGCCGCCAGCCACCCGGGGGCTCTGGCATGAGCCGCGTCGAGGGATGTGTGCGCTGCCTCGTGCATAAGAGTTTCTTCGAGAATCCCGTCCGCGTCGTAGAGGGCGGCCCGGCCCACGTGAATGAGGAGGTTGTTGTTTCCGCCTCCGAACAGCTGGGTGCCCTTATGGATCCAGACGGTTTCCACGTCGGTGCGAAGCACCGTCGGTAGGCGGCCAATCACCTCGGCATACTTCTCGGCCTCTATCCGAGCCTCGTCGGGCCCGCCGAACTCCGGATTCACCTGGATCTCTGCGCTCAGCCCGTCGTCGAAGCTCGCGTCGAAGAGATAGGCGTCCACCGTGATCCATGTGTCCACCCGCCGGTCGAACATTCTTCGGGAGGCCTGCCCGGCATAGGTGAGCTCCTGGAACGTGGTCGGGTCCGAACTGGTGATGATGTTGGGGGCGATGAAGATTGTTCCCGAAAACGGCGGTTCCGCCGGAATCGGCTCCAGAGGCTGGTCGTCCGTTCCGCAAGCGACGAGCGCCAGGGCAGTCAGGAATATGAAGTTTCGTTTGATGTTCCAGCTCATCGCTCTCGACCTCCGTGGGTGGAGTGGGCACGCCATGATTGTAGAATGACACTGCTCACCCCTCAAGGACCGTGTCGTCACGCCCGTCACCAGAAGCTGGAACGTGACGAGCAGCGACCCCTTCTACCATATCGTCCGAGGCTTGACCCTGGAGGGCGCGGGGCAGGGCGTCCTGTTCTACCTCAAGCCCGATTTCTCCAAGTTCACCCCCCAGGCTGTTCCGGCGGCCGTGGGGCAAGCCTTCTTCTCCG
>PXFI01000023.1 GCA_003564295.1 Gemmatimonadota bacterium
CCCGGTCCCGGTTCGACGACGCCCGGACCGCCTGGGATCTGGGCCGTTACGTGGAAGCCCTGGAAGAGCTCGAGGGACTCCTGGTGGAGGCTCGGGACGATGATGAGCTCCTGGGACTCATTGCCCTCCTCACCGGGGAGCTCTACGCCGTGACGGAGCTCACCACCGACGGCCGGGCCGTGCGCTGGGCCCCCGACGGCCTTCGATCCGCCTACGAGACGGGGACGGGCGCCGAGGCCACGACCCGGATCCTGGAGCTCCGGGAGGGTGGTCTCCACGAGTCGGCTTCCGTGTCCGGGACGGGCCTCGTGTTTGCTCCGGCCGGGGCAGAGGTGGCCTATCTGGACGTCTCCGACACCGAGGAAGTACGGGCGGCCCGGGCCCGCCTGCAGCGGGAGATGGAGGAAGGGGACCGGATGGATCGGCTGCGGCTCATGAGGGAGATGGCCCAGCTGGAGGCCCGCCACACGGAAGTGGCGGTGAGGGACCTGGTCACCGGACGGGAGAGCCGATTCCGTCCTCGGGGCGTGGTGCCGTCCAGCCTCCTCTACGGACCGGACGGCACCCTGTACCTCCTGGGGACGCAGGAGGGAGTTGAGGGTCGGCTAGCGGAGCCCCGGTCGGACCTCTACCGATTGGGGATGGACGGGACGGCCGAGCCCGTGACCCGGGGGCCTGGCCTTAAGACGGATCCCTTCTTTGCCGGAGGGGGTGCCTTCCTGGTGTACGGAGCCGGGCGAGGGGTCTTTGCTGTAGAGGAGATGGCCAGCGGGGAGGTACGGATGTTCGAAGGTGGGTTCCCGGCCGTCTCTGCCGATGAGGGCACCCTTGCCTTCCTGGGAGAGGAGGGGGGTAGGGCGGTCCTCAGGGCCCTTTCCCTTTCCCAGGAGGTGATCGTTGATCTTCGCACCGTGAACATCCCCTATCCCGTGTTCCTGGGCTCTACCCGGGCCTGCCCCTCATGCCCTCTTCTTTCGGGTCTCGCCCTGGCGCCAGGCGGGGATCATGCTGTGTTCCAGGCCATGCCCAGGGAGGATTGGGAGCTCTTCCAGGTACATCTGACCGCCGAGGGCACCACCTCGGATCTAATCCAGGTGACCCGGGAGATCCAGCACGACGTGTACCCCATGGTGCTGGGCGACGGCCGGCTCCTGGCCATGAAGGGAGAGAGCCGTCACCGGCGGTCCCATCTCTACGACCTGGAGGCGGGGGAGGTGATCCGGCTCTTCCGGAACAATACGGTGAGGACGGTGGCCCCGGAGTACGAGTGGGCTCCGAGTCCGGATGGCTCGAAGCTCCTCATGGTGGCGGAACGGGACGGGAACACCATCTCCCCGGAGCGGGGCGTCTACCTCATGTACCTGGCCCGGCAGGTGACCCGGGACGAGGTGATAGCCAGGGTCCGGGAGAACCTGGCGTCGGAGCTGGATCTCCGGGCCAGGGCGGAGGCCATGTACGGCGCCATGTCAGCCGAGATCCATGAGGTGGTGGACAGGGTGTCCAAGACCCTTCTCTTCGACTACCAGGAGGCCCTCTTTCAGTTCGGCTCCAAGTTCATCACCCAGCCCGGCAACCGCCTGGCCATCCACTATCTGGAGGAGACCCTCCGAAGCTTCGGCTACGAGCCGGAGCTCCAGTGGTTCGAGCCCCGGGGCGTGGAGACGGCCAACGTCATCGCCAGACTTCCCGGAACCATGAGCCCCGACGTGGTCTACGCCGTCAGCGCCCATTTCGACTCCACACCCCAGAGCCCCGGAGCCGACGACAACAACTCGGGAACGGCGGGCCTGCTGGAGATGGCCAGGATCCTGGCGGGGCGGCCCATGCCGGCCACGATTGAGATCGCCTTCTTCACCGGGGAGGAAGCCGGCCTCCTGGGGAGCCGCGAGTATGTGCGGCGGGCCCGGGAGTCGGGCAAGAACCTGGTGGGGGCCTTGAACAACGACATGGTGGGCTTCGCCGTGGACCACCGCCTGAACAACACCATCCGCTACTCCAACAGCGGGATCCGGGACCTCCAGCATGGGGCGGCCATCCTCTTCTCGGATCTGGTCACCTACGATACGGAGTACTTCCGGGGCACAGATGCCGCCGCCTTCTACGAGGCCTACGGGGACATTGTCGGGGGGATCGGGTCCTACCCCATCCTGGCCAGCCCCCACTACCACCAGGTCCACGACGTGCTGGAGACCGTCAATCACGACCTGGTGGCAGAGGTGGCCAAGGTCACCACGGCCTCCATCATGCTCATGGCTTCCTCCCCCTCCCGCATCAAGGAGCTCGACATGGTCCTGGGCAGGGGCGGTACGGCTGAGGTCACCTGGGAGCCGGCGCCGGAGGCCGACGTCATTGAGTACCTGGTGGCCCATGGACCCGAGGACGATCCCTGGCGGTCCATGGTCACGGTGCGGGAGCCCCAGGCGGCACTGGAGGAGGTTCAGCCCGGCGACGTGATATCGGTGAGGGCCGTCAACCAGCGGGGACTTCAGGGGTGGGACTGGGCCCGGGTCAGGGTTCCCTGAACCCCTGAAAGAAGCGTAGGACCGTCAGGGCATCGGCGAAGGTGGAGGCCACGCCGAAGGAGATTCGCACGGCTCCGGTGCTCTTGCCGTCGACGCACTGGCGGAACTCGTCCACGGTCATGCGATTGCCGGACTGGACCAGGCAGCTCACGATCTCGTCCCGCTGGAGCCCCATGGCCAGCTCTCCCGCTCCCGGGTTGCAGAAGCATCCCGTGCGCAGGGAGATCCCCCAGGAATTGGCCCGCTCTTCCACGGAGCGATGATCGACGTGCACCCCCTGGGGGTCGTAGACGTTCAGAGCCACGGTCCCGCCCCGGGATTCTGCGTCCAGGGGTCCGTAGATCCTGGCCACCCGCTGGCCGTTGCCGTGACGCAGGGCCGCCAGCTCCTCCATGAGCCACGTCGCCAGGATGTTAACCCGCTCATGGATGATCTCCATCCCCGCCGACTCCAGGAATTCCAGGCCCAACTCCACGGCCGGGAGGCTGGTGTAATTGAGGGTGCCGTCCTCGAAGCCCTCGGAGCCGTCAGACAGGGTGTGGCTCTCGGCCAGCACGGATGCCCACGAGATGGTGCCGCCGGCGAACCAGGGGCGGTGGAGCTTCGAGAGGGCCTGTCTTCGGGCCAGGAGCGCCCCTACCCCCGTGGGGTACCCGAACATCTTGTAGAAGGAGAGGGTGACGTAATCGGGGTGCCAGCGACCCAGGTCCAGGCGGTTCGTGGGCACGAAGGCGGCAGCGTCCAGGAGCACGTCCCATCCCAGGGCCTGGGCCTTTTCGATCCACTCCAGAGGATGCTGCACCCCGGAGAAGTTGGACTGGGCCGGGTATGCGAAGAGCTTGTTCCCGCCTCCGGAACGCTCCTGCAGGAAGGACTTCAGGGTGGCCTCCGAGACCCGCATGTCCGGGGGCTCCACCGGCACGTACCGGGTGGATGCCTTCCGGACCCGGTCGAAGGCACGGATGCCCACCACCGAGTTATGGTTGTCGAAGGTCATGAGGAGCTGGTCCCCCTCCCCGAAGGGATAGGACTCCCCCACCAACTTCAAGGCCCCGCTGGCGTTGGAGGTGAAGATGCAGACGTACTCCCGGGGGTCCGCGTTGAAGAATTCCAGGACCCGTTTCCGGCAGCGGGCCACCATATCAGTGGCCACGGCGGAGGAGGGACTGGTGGAGTGGGGGTTGCCCAGGACTGTGGTGCCGAGGAACTCCAGGTGCCGCCGGACCTGGGAGTCGCCGTGGAGACCGCCCCCGGTATAGTCCACATAGACCTGCTCCAGTCGGTCCAGGCGGGCGAACTCAGTGGCCCGGAGGGTGTCCAGGACATGGGTGGCGGCGTAGGACGGGTAACGTAGGAGGAGCTGCCGGACCTCTTCCTCCACCTCGTGTTGAGACGGGCGCACATCCATGGCTGTCATCGTTCTTGTGGTGGCCTTCGGTGGTACCTATGGCGACGCCTGACGAAATCAGAAATCACCTGCGGAAGAAAGGTAGCGGGCTGGGACACTTACCTGCAGGGTCCGGATGCGGTTCAGGGCCGCCGCCAGCTCAAATCGTCGAAAGGCCGCCAGATTTCCCACTTTCCTGGGGTCCAGGATGTCGAGCCCTTCGGCGGCAATGCGTTCTTCCACGAGATGGAGGATCTCCGGAAGGCTCCGGGAGCCGTCCATGAGGTCCCTCCAGGCCAGGAGAAGTCCCTGGCCGACAGCATTGAGCTGAGCCCAGGAGACGATCTGCTCCACGGAGGACAGGTCCAGGTCTTCCAGCCCCAGGGTGAGCTCATGGGTTCCCCGGACCTTCAGGCTCTCTTCACGCCGCCCTCTCCTGGGGTCCAGGGAGGAGGGGTGGGGCGCCCTGGGCCGCAACGGGCCCAGGGGCTCCCCTATCTCCCGGACTCTTCCCGTCGGCAGAAATGCGGCCACCTCTCTTGCCTCCCGCGTCACGTCCCTGGGGCGGTACTCCTTCATGGCCAGGACCGTGTCGGCCACCTCCAGGTAGTCCCCGCTCCCTCCCAGGACGAGGACGGAGCTCACCCCGAGGGCCTGATACAGCTCACGGATCCGGTCCACGAAGGGGGTGATGGGCTCCATCTCCCTGGGAATGAGGGTCTGCATCCTCCGGTCCCGGATCATGAAGTTTGTGGCGGCAGTGTCCTCGTCCACCAGGAGTACTCGGGCGCCGGCCTCCACGGCCTCCATGATGTTCGCCGCCTGGCTTGTGGAGCCCGAGGCGTTGGCTGTGGTGAACGTCCGGGTGTCCTGGCCGTTGGGCAGGTTCCGGATGAAGGGCGAGATGTCTATCCCCTGGACGGATCGTCCGTCCTCGGCCCGGATCTTCACCGCAGCCCGGTGGCTTACCACCCGCTCCCGGCCGTCCCCGGGGCGGTGGTTGTAGACGCCCCGTTCCAGAGCCTTCAGGAGGGTGCTCTTTCCGTGGTATCCCCCTCCCACGATGAGGGTGACGCCTTCGGGAATCCCCATCCCGGAAATCCGGCCGGCATTGGGTAGGTCAACCTCCACCCGCATGCTGGGAGGCGACTCGAAGGGGACGACCTGACCCTGGGCCAGGGGTTCCTGGCTCACGCCGGATCGCCGGGGCAGGACGGCACCGTCTTCCACGAAGGCCACCAGGCCCCGGCTGTCCAGCGTCTCCCTGAGGGCGTCTGCGTCCTCGTTGCACGCTGCGTGAAGAAGGATCTCACCGGGAGTGAAGGCCTGGGCCCGGAGGGAGCTCCGGACTACACGAGGCACCACGTCCAGGAGGAGCCTGGCGGCTTCCTTGCCCAGGATCCGCCGGCCCGAGGCCGGGAGGCCCACCGTGAACCGGGCTTCCACGGACCCGTCCTCCCCCACCCGGACGGCCGTCTGGTCCAGCACCTCCTGTCCCGGAGCCTCCATCCTGATCTCCCCGCTCCTGCCGGTCCCCTTGACCCCTGCACTCTTCCGGGCCTCCTGGGCGAAGCGCCGAGCCAGGAGGCAAGCCGTGCCCGTGGCTCGGCTCCCGGCCCTGCACGCCCGGGTCTCCAGCCCCGTGAACGCCGGGTCCAGAAAGACCCGAACCCGGCTGGGGTCCGCGAAGGGGTCTCCCTGGACGTGGTCCACGCTCATGACGAAGTCCGGAAGATTCCAGTGGCCTCGGACGGCTTTAAACGCCTTGTAGCTCTTTCCCTCCAGGCCGTGCAGGAGAGACCGGAGCTCTGTGTGGGGACGGGCAGTCATGAAGGACTCCTGTGGACGGAATGTGGCCGGGCCCGCATGCTAGCTGCAGGGCTACCCCCGGACCAGATCCGCCACCTCGTTGGGTTGCCGTCCTGCGCCGACAGCCAGCGTGCGGAGCCGGTCACTGCCCCGGGCCGTAATCCCGGCGGCCTCCAGTCGGCTGATGGCCTCGGTGAGGGGAATGCCTTCCTGCTTGCAGAACTCCTCCAGCGTCATCCGTCCAAAGCCATCTCCGGTACCTGCCCCGGGGCTCGCTCCCGTTCCGGTCCCTCCTCCCGTGCCGGTGCCGGTGCCCGGGGTGGGCCTGTCCGTGGCGGTGGTGTCCACCTCGCCTGTTTCCACTGCCGAGTCGGTGGCGGGCTGGGCGGCGAGTGGGCTGTCAGACGGGGCCCTGGTCTCCCGGGAGCTCCCGGAAGAGACCTGGGCTCCCGCTTGCGAAGCCTCCGCCAGGTGTTCCGGCACAGGCCAGGAAGCACTGACCCGCTCGCCGAAGGCGATGACGGCGGAGAAAGGCGTCGCGCCGCGGAGCGTGAAGACGAAGATCAGGGTTACGAGCACCACCGAGGCTGCCAGCTCCCACCGCCGCGACACGCTGGTCGGGGCCCGGTCCCGGAGATAGCTCCAGAACACGCGCCAATTGAGGTAGAGGTGTATGGGAGCCGCTATCAGGAACAGGAGGGCGAAGATGGTGCGGATGGCCTGCCAGTCGGGCCTGCTGAGTCCCAGGAACTGCCAGTCGATGAGGTTGGCCACGCGTCCCGAGGGTGCCACGTACAGGACCACGCCCGCCGCGGCGACCACGACTCCGCCAACCAACAGCGTGAAGGAGGTGAATGCCCTGAGGTTGAAGCGGGGATGGCTCATGTTGTCGCTCCGGTTTGGGCCCGAGGTTGTCGGGTCAGCCACGGTGTCTGCCTGCCATGATCTGGAGTCCAAATGAGCCGGGATCGTTAAGGGGAAGGAGGGACGAGCTCAGGTGCGGACCTGGCGGGACGGGTGTGGTAGGTCTGGAAGCCTGGGATGGAGGACCCTTTTCCACCCGGGCTTCTGCGGACGGACCTGTCAGGCTTCAGACTAGCCGGAGGAGAGGGGAACGAACGGCCAGACCAGCGGGATGACCAGCATGGCTGCGATGAAGATCAGGATATTGAGCAGCAGGCCCACCCGGGAGAAATCCAGGAAACGGTAGTCTCCCACCCCGTAGACCAGCACATTGGCCTGGTGGCCGATGGGCGTCAGGAAGGTTGAGGAAGCTGCGACAGCGATGGCCATGAGGAAGGGATAGGGCTCCAGGTCCATTCCGAGGGCGATGGCAATGCCGATGGGGGCGAGAAGCACGGCGGCAGCGGCATTGGACATCACCTCTGTGATGGCGGTGGTAAACAAGAAAAGGCTGGCCATGACCACCAGGGGGCCGTAGCCGCCGGTCCAGGCCACCACATGTTCGGCCAGCCAGCGGGCGGTGCCGGTGTGCTGATCGTCCATGGCGATGCTGAGGGGCAACATCAACGCGATCAGGAAGATCACCCGCCACTCCACGTCCCGGTACATGTCCTGGACCCGCACGCAGCCGGTCACCGCCATGAGGAGGACCGCCAGCATCCCCGCCACGGATATGTGGAGCAGCCCGGTGGCCGCCGTCACCACGGCACCGACCATGATGGCCAAGGCCAGTGGCATCCTGGGAGTGTCGCGCCGGGCATGGTCCAGACGGTTGGTGACCAGAAAATCAGCGCTGCTGGCCACCTCCCCGATGGCCTCGCTGTTGCCCTGCAGCAGCAGCATATCTCCCACTTCCAGCGGGACCGAGGTGAACTTGCCGGAAAGGGTGCGCCCTCGCCGACGGAGGGCCAGCACAAGCACGTTGAAACGGCGTCGCAGGTGCCCCTGGTTGATGGAGCGTCCCAGCAGGCGGGAGTTGGGGGCCACGACGGCCTCAGCCAGCTCCACCTCCCCCCCAGTCAGGGATTCGTCACTGAACTTGCTCTCGGCGTAAATCTGAAGGACACCGCCTCCTTTTCGTTTGATCAACCCTTCAATCCTGCCCTCCACCACCAGCCGATCCCCCGCCTGCAATCTTGTGCTGGGAGTGGGTACGAAGGGGGTGTCTCCATTCCCTCCCCGCCGCCGGACCCGCAACACGGTCAGCCCCAGCTCCCGGGGCAGGGCCGCCTCCCTTAGACTCTTGCCCACCAGGGGACTCTGCTCCGGTACGATCACCTCGGTCAGGTAGTCCTGGATCTGATACTGGTGGGTCAGGCTTTCGGCCTGGGGCCGCACCGGGATGAAGAAACGCCCGATCAGCGCCATGTAGAGGGCACCGACCCCCATGACCACCAGACCCGTGGGGAGGAAATGGAACATGCGGAACCCGTCGAATCCCGCTTCCTCCAGGGCCATGGAGCAGAGCAGGTTGGGGGGGGTGCCGATGAGGGTGGTGAGCCCCCCAAGCAGGGAGCCGAAGGAGAGAGGAATGAGCAGGCGGGAAGCGGGGTATTCCGCCTTCTGGGCGACGACGAAGATGGTGGGCAACAAGACGGCAACGGCTCCGATGTTGTTCATGAAGGCCGACATGACCCCCACCGTCAGCATCACCGCCAGCGTTAGCGTGATGGGGTTCGTACCACCGATACGGCTGATCATTTCGGCCAGGTGATCGGCTACCCCGGTCCGGATCAGCCCTCCGCTCAGGATGAACATGGCGATGACCGTGATGACCGCCGGGTTGCTGAAGCCGGAGAAGCCCTCCTCGATGGTAACGGTTCCCGTCAGGAGCAGGGTCAGCGTCACCCCCAGGGCGACCAGGTCCGGGCGTAGCACCTCGAAGGCGAAGAGCAGCAGCGCTGTCACGATCAAGCCGAGCAGGAGGTAGTGTTCCATAAGCGCTTGCAGCAGCTCTCTGATCTGGACTGCTCCTGGGAGTCAACGCTCGGGGGCGGGACGCCATGGGTGGAACACCAGGCTCCTCCCCAGGTGGGCCGGCCTGAGAATATCATGCACCGGCGGGCTCCGCCATGTTCCACTTGCTGGGGCCGAGCCTGATTGGTCAGAGCTTTGTTGACCACCTGGACGCTCCGGGTCAGATTCCCACGGTTTCGCCCAGCCAGCTCCTTTGTGGCCTTTCCGGGACGCAGGAGTTGGAGCGATTCGCGGGAAAGACCCGTCAAACCAGCAAGCATGGAGTCGCCTGAGCCATGAAACACCTGCACCCCCACCCGAAACGCCCGTCCGCTCTGACCCTGAGGGCCGTCCTGGCCGCAGCAGTGGGATGCCTTCTCCTGACGGGGTGCGCTGAGCCCCCAACCCCGGAAGGCGTCGTCGATGTCCGTCCGGGAGGGCCGGGAGCTGCGGCCGGGGAGACCATTCAAGCCATCGAAACCTCCCGAGCGCCGGCGGCCATCGGCCCTTACAGCCAGGCCATCCTGGCGGGGAACACCCTCTACCTGGCGGGTCAGATCGCCCTGGACCCGGAGACGGGGGGGGTTGTGGAGGGAGGCATCGAAGTCGAAACCCGCCTGGTCATGGAGAACCTGGCAGCGGTGCTGGAAGCTGCGGGGATGGATTTCCGGAATGTGGTCCAGACCCAGGTCTTCATGGTGGACCTGGCTGAGTTCGGCACCATGAACGAGATCTACGGGGGCTTCCTCTCGGAGCCCTATCCCGCCCGGGCCACCGTGCAGGTGGCGGCCCTCCCCCGGGGCGCCCGGGTGGAGATCCAGATGGTGGCGGTGCGCCGGGGCCATTGATCCGTCCGGTGCCGGCCGGGCTCTCCCCATCCGGGCGCCGGTGGGGAAGGGGGTCGCGGGTTGGGCTGCCCCCGGGGGTTATGGCCCCGGGGCAGCCGTCTCCCTACTTTGCTCGGGTTGAGATCCTGGTTTCTTTCCCCCTTCTTCCCAGTCCAGCAAGATGATCAGACTCGCCGCCGGAAGCACCGTCGTTGCACTCGTCATCCTCTTCTCTCTGGGCACCCCGGTCGCCCTGGCACAGTCCGTTCCCACGCCCCTGGAGCATTTCGGGCACGAGATCGGGGCAGACGGCACCATGGCCGATTGGCATGAGCTCTCGGCCTATTATCGTTTGCTGGCCGAGGCCAGCCCCCGAATCAGTATAGAGACCCTGGGGCAGTCCACGCTGGGCGAAGACTTTCTGATGATGGTCATCACCAGTGAGGACAACCACCGGAAGCTGGACCGCTACCTGGAGATCCAGCACCTCCTGGCGGATCCCAGGAGGGTGTCGAGCAAGGCCGAAGTGGAGGCCCTCATCCAGGAAGGCCGAACCGTCGTCCTCCTCACCAATCACATCCACTCCACCGAGATCGGCGCGGGGCAGATGCCTGCCCGCCTGGCGTGGAAGCTGGCCAGCTCCGAAGAACCGGACATCCTGGAGATCCTGGATGAAACCATCATCGTGCTGATCCCGTCACTGAACCCGGACGGCACCCAGATGGTTGCCCGCTGGTGGCACGAGTGGAGAGGCACCGAGTGGGAAGGGGCCCCCCTCCCCCGCCTCTACCACCAATACAGCGGACACAACAACAACCGGGACTGGTTCTTCTTCGCTCTGCCCGAGACCCGGTTGACGGTCCTCCACGCCCACAACCGATGGAAGCCCCAGATCGTCTACGACACCCACCAGATGGGCAATGCGGGGGCCCGCTTCTTCATCCCTCCCTACATCGATCCGGTGGAACCCAACGTGGATCCCCGCATCGTGGGAGGCTTCAACGCCCTGGGGAGTTACATGGCGGCGGACATGACGAGGCGCGGCTTCCACGGGGTGGTGACGGGAGCCATTTTCGACATCTACACCCCTGCCCGGGCCTATATGCACTACCACGGCGGCATCAGGATCCTCTCAGAGGCGGCCAGCGCCCTGGTATCCAACCCCATCTACCAGGAGCTGGAGGATCTGCGTCCCGCCCGGGACTACGATCCCCGGGTCATGAGCGTGAACTTCCCCTCCCCCTGGCAGGGAGGACGTTGGGGGCTGGATGACATCGTGGACTACCTGGAAGCCGGGGCTCTTTCCCTCCTCCGAAACGCCGCCCGGAACCGCACCTTCTGGCTCGAGAGCTTCGTGGGGATCCATGAGGACGCGGTGGCGGGGTGGGACCGGTGGCCCCAGGCCTGGGTCATCCCTGCAGGTCAGGACAACCACATGGGGCTACAGCAGCTCCTCCGGGTCCTCACCACCGGAGCCGTGGAGGTGCACCGGGCCGAGGCCTCCTTCCAGGCCACCGTCCCGGCCGACGGCTCCTCCTCGGTTCGGACCTTTCCGGAGGGATCCTACGTGATCCCCATGCAGCAGCCCTATGGGGCCTTCGCCCAGACCATGCTGGAAATCCAGGACTACCCGGATCTCCGGGAATATCCCGGCGGCCCGCCCATCCGACCCTACGACGCCACGGCCCATGCCCTTCCCCTCCTCTTCAATGTGGAGGCGGTGGCGGTGGAGTCCCTACTCGGGACCGAACTGAGGCTGTCGGAGCCCATTGAGCAGATCACCGAGCATGTTTTCGAGGTGCCGGGCTTCCTGTTGGGCCCCGACGCCCCCCGGATCGGGCTTTACCGGGCTTATCAGGAGCCCATGCCCCAGGGCTGGACTCGCTGGCTCTTCGACGGTGCCGGTGTGGCCTATGAGGAGGTGCGCAACCAGGAACTCCGGGCCGGCGACCTCGCTCAGCGCTACGACGTTCTCATCTTCCAGGACCAGTCCCCGGTATCCATCCTGACCGGCTTCAGCGAGACCATCATGCCCCCGCCCTACGCGGGTGGCATCGGGCCTGAAGGGGTGGAGGCCCTCCGCGAGTTCGTGGAGAACGGCGGCAGGGTTGTGACCATGGACGCGGCCACCGACTTCGCCATGGACGTGTTCGAGCTTCAGGTCCGGAACGCAGTCAGGGATCTTCCTCCGGAAGAGTTCTACATCCCGGGCTCCATCCTGCGCCTGAACCTGGATCCCCACCACCCCATCAGCGACGGAGTTCCCACGGAGAACATCGCTTGGTACTGGCGGACCAGCCGGGCCTTCGAGGTGGAAGACGATCGGGCTCGAGTGCTGGGACGCTATGGGGAAGAGGATCCGCACCTGGCAGGATGGGTGCTGGGGGAGGAGCACGTGGCCGGCAAGCCCGCCCTGGTGGAGGTGGACGTCGGCCAGGGCTCGGTGGTCCTCTTTGGATTCCAGCCCAACTTCCGGGGACAGTCGGTGGCCCTCTGGCCCCTGCTCTTCAACAGCCTTCGGTAGGGGGAATTGGCCGAACCGGTGGGATGCCACAGGTGAAGGGTGAGGATTGCGTCGCATTCCTGCAGTGGGCACTGCCCCGGCTCGGCATGCGGTGGGCCGGCTTCCGGAAGGTGAGGAGTCAGGTCTGCAGGCGGATCGTCCGCCGGATCGGGGAGCTGGGGCTATCCGGTTTCGAAGCCTACCGCCGATATCTGGAAGTTGAGCCGGATGAATGGCCACGCCTGGATTCCTGCTGCCGGGTGACCATCAGCCGTTTTCACCGGGACCGGGGTGTCTTCGAACTGATCCGGGACCGGCTGTTGCCGGAGCTGTTGGCCGTGGAAGGGGAGGGTGCCGGTGCGGCGGGAACGCCACTCGGCGAGGCCGTGGTGGGTTGCTGGTCCGCCGGGTGCGCCTCGGGGGAGGAGCCATATACGCTGACCATCCTATGGCGCCTCCATCTCAGGAAGCGGTTCCCGGGTGTCCGGCTGCACGTCCTGGCGACGGACGCTGACGAGACCCTCCTGGAGCGAGCCCGGAGGGCCCGCTATCCCCCTTCTTCCCTGCGGGAGCTGGCACCGGAATGGGTGGAGGCCGCCTTTGCTCCAGCAGGGGGAGAGCTACGTTTGCGCCGGCCCTTTCACCAGGGGGTGGAGCTGCTGCGACAGGACATCCGCTCCGAGATGCCGGCTGGCCCCTTTCACATGATCCTTTGCCGAAACCTGGTTTTCACCTATTTCCAGCCCGACCTCCAGGCCCGGCTGCTGGACGGCATCCTGCATCGCCTGCTCCCAGGGGGATACCTGGTTGTGGGTTCTCACGAGCGTCTACCGGCCGGAGATTGGCCCCTGGAGCGCCACATAGACGGGGAGGCCGTGTTCCGTCGCACGTGAAGGTGCGACGGAACCGGGGGGACGTCGTGGCTGCCTCCGGGTTGTTCAACCCTGCTGGTGGCCTCCCAAAAGGGCCCGGATGGCCTCCGGCAGCTCGAAGGCGGAAGGGTCCACCACGTCGAATTCGATGGCGTCGAGGGTCATGACCTGTTCCTGCCCCAGCATCTGCTGCCGCATCCGGGTGGCCGAGAGAACACCATCGGTTTCCCGGTAGTCTGAGAACAGCGTCACCACATCGATCTCGCCCATGGGGGTGGTTTGCCGAGCAACGCTGCCCACCAGGAGCCCGGTCTCGACGCTGTAGCAGTCCGCGGTCTCCCGTCCGCTGTTCCAGAGCAAGCGGACCCTGTAGCAGGCCTCTCCGTCCATCTCTCCGAGCTCAACCGTCTCCCGCTCCTGGAACAGGGACGCGTCCCGGACCCCGGCAAGGTGAGTGCTGCCCTCACTCAGTGCCGCCAACTCGTCGCCTTCCAGAATACGGGCTCCCAGGTTCGGGTCCATGGACCACCCCACCTCTCCGTCGAATCCCGTGATGCTGGTGCCCAACCCCTGGATCTCGACCCGCACCAGGCTAAGGTTCGGCACGGCGTGCTTTGCCAGAAGCGTTCCAGTGATCCCGGCGGCGGGCATGGAGAACGTCCCAGTGCTGCGGCTGCTCGTGTGCCCGAGCACCGCGTCCCGACCCCCCATGGCCTCCACGTACCGTTCAATGATCTCATGGGCCGGCGGGAGGGCGTCTTGGCCGGTAGCCGGCGTCATCGCCGCCAGACCAGACCAGGCCAGCACCGCCAGCGTTAGTGTCCACATCATCCGTGCTTTCATGACTGTTCCTTTTCTCGAGAGGGAGGTGCTCCCTCCGTTAGGGGTGTTCCTATTCCGTCTCCATCCTGGCTACCGGTCCTGCTGAGCCTCGATCCAGCCTAGGGC
>PXFI01000149.1 GCA_003564295.1 Gemmatimonadota bacterium
ATCCTGGTAATCCGGGACGTCACGGTGGAGAACGGACGCTCGCGGCCCGAGCTCTTCGTGTGGGAGTGGGAGACGGGCAAGACCCGGCAGATCACCCGGCACCAGGCCGTCCGGGAGGCCGATCCGGCCCCCGACGGCACCTGGGCCGCCGGCATCCGCTGCCTGGAAGGGCACTGTGACGTGGTCCGGGTGGATCTGGGCTCCGGCGCCGTCAGCACCCTGGCCCGCTCCGACCTGCTGAGCCCCTACTCCCATGCCCGGGTCTCCCCTGACGGGAGCACCATCGTGGCCAGTCGCCAACTCGACGGACTCTGGCGCCTGGTGGCCATGGACACAGACGGCTCCCGGGAGCGCGTCCTGGGCCCCCACGACGGAGTTGCCCGCTTCGACGCCGAGTTCCTTTCGGACGGGACCGCCCTGGTCCTCACCTCCATGCGGGGAGGGATCCCCAACCTGGAGATACTGGAGCTGGGGACGGGCCAGGTCCGGGCCCTGACCCGGGTGACGGGGGCGGCTGTGGCGCCGGCGCCGGTGCCAGGAAGGCTGGACCTGGACGCACCCTCGGCCCCATCCAGCGCGTCTCCCACACCCGCCGACGAGGCACCCGCGAGCGACATCTTCTTCCTCTCCCTCCACAGCCGGGGATGGGATCTCCGGCGTATCAACCTGGCGGATGCGGCCGTCACCCCGGCAGCCGTGGAGCCGGAGCTGTCCCCGGCGGCGCCGGTGGGGCCCCAGGAGGCTCCCCCATTCCCCCCGGCCCCCCTGGAGCCGGTCCAGGGCTACGGGACCGGGCCCCGGTTCTGGTCCTACTGGCCCATGGCGAGCCTGGCCGAAGAGGGGTACGCCGGCGGGCTCGCCGTCCACGGCACCGACCCTATCGGCCGCCTGACCTGGCAGCTGCGAGGGATGTTCGGGAGCCAGGAGGCCTGGCGTGGCGGGTCTGTGGGCCTCCTCTGGCGGGGGTCTCGCCCCTGGGTCCACCTGGAGGGATTCCTGACGGACGGCCCCCTGCCCCGGGAGGAGGGAGCCCCGGAGCCCGGCGGATACCGAAGCCTCACGGATGGCTACTACGGTGGGCTCGCAATCCTTGCCCTTGAGCGGAACCGGGATCGGGGCAGCCTGGACCTGAGGGTGGGAGGCTCGGCGGGAAGCCTGGAGGGGGAGGAGCGGACCCTGGGGTTCGCGTCCCTGGACGTCACGGCCCGCCAGAGCCCCGGTAGGCTTCAGCTGACGCAGTCGGTTGGCGTCACGGCGACCACAGGCCGCACCGCCGGGGAGGATTGGACACGCTGGCTCGCCACCGGGACGCTGGGGGTGGGAAGTGGGAGCGCCGGGCTGGTGGTCTCCGGCACCATTGGTGGCGTGAACTCTCTGGCCGGCTCCCCGGAGGCCTTCCAGGTGGGAGGAACGGAGCCCCTCCTCTTCGATCCGGCCATCCTTTCCCAGCGGGTGGCCATGCCCGCTCTTTCGCCGGGGTTCCTGAGGGGAACCGAGGTCGCCACCGCCACCGCCCAGCTGCGGAGCCCGACTCTGGGGCGTCTGTTCTTCTGGGCAGGAGACGTGGGGGACGACGACCTCGGATGGTTCCGGGTGATCGGGGCCGAGACCGCCGAGCACGTCCCCGCCATGCCCTTCGTCCGACTGCCCTCCGCCACCTTCCGGTTTGGGAGTGCCTTCCTGCTGGACGAGCCGCACCGGGGAGCGTGGCGGATGTGGCTGGTCCTGGGTTGGAGGCCCTGAGAAGGGGCTGCCGGCGCTTCACGCACCCGGCCCGAACCGTCTTTTCCACTGGAGAGCGATCATCGACCTTCACCTCGAGCCGTTTGACCCGGAGCGGCATGGGACTCTGCTGGAGGAGTGGCTTCGCCGGCCCCACGTGGTGCGCTGGTGGTACGATCCGAAGCGAGCTCTGGAGAGTGCGGCCACCCGGCCGCCGGAATCCCATGCCCTGATCGTAGTGGAGGGTCGGCCCGTGGGCTACATGTGCTGGGAGCCGCCGCCGCCGGAAGAACTGGAGGCCGCCGGGCTGAGCGACCTGCCGGACCGTCTGATGGACATCGACATCATGATCGGGGAGCCTGATGCCCTGGGCCGGGGCATCGGTCCCCAGGCCCTGGCCCTGCTGCTCCAGCGCCTCAGGGAGGACCCCAGCGTCGAATGGGCGGGGCTGGGAACGTCCCTGGCGAACGAGCGCGCCATCAGGGCCTATGAAAAGGCCGGATTCCGCCGCTTCCGGGAATTCGATGATCCCGAGATCGGGTCCGCGCTATATCTTGTGACGGAGCTGCGGCCGGGCTCCGATGCCGCAGCCCCATGACAGGCCCGTAGCTGGGCCCGGATGGGGCGACCAAGAACAGGCTCCCAGCTGCACGGCACAACGGCCGGGTGGCCGAGGCGGAAGAGGGAAACACCATACGGGGAATACCATGCGATACACTTCAGACGACATGGATCGGCGGGAGTTCGGGAAGAGGCTGGGCGTCATGGGACTCGTGGGGATCCTTCCGGCAGGGGTCCCCGGGCTTCTCCCCGGAGAGCTGCCGAAGACCCTCCCCGGAGGAGGGCCGGAATTCCCGCCAGGAGGCTCGCCGGGGAGTATGCCGGAAGAAATGCCGGGAGCTGCCCGGCAAGGCGGGAAGGAACGCAGTTCCGCCGCAGGCCGCCACCAGGGGCCCGACGCCTTTCCACGAGCCGGCGCCGCGGAAATCGACGTGGCCCTGGCCCGACGGGAGACTCCGGGCTGCACCCATGTGGCCCACTTCAACAATGCGGGGGCCGCCCTCCCCCCCCGCCCCGTCCTGGAGGCCCTCCTGGGACACCTGCGGAAGGAAGCGGAGATTGGCGGATACGAAGCCGCCGACGCGGCGGCAACCCTGCGCCAGGGCACCTACCAGGCCATCGCACGCCTCCTGGGTTGCGCCCCCGATGAGATCGCCCTGGTGGAGAACGCCACCCGGGGTTGGGACATGGCCTTCTATTCCCTCCGCTTCAAACCTGGGGAGCGCATCCTCACCTCCGCCGCCGAGTATGCCAGCAACTACATCGCCTACCTCCAGGTGGCCCGGCAGACCGGCGCCGTCATCGAGGTCATCCCCAACGACGAGCATGGCCAGGTCTG
>PXFI01000135.1 GCA_003564295.1 Gemmatimonadota bacterium
CAGCGATCCAGGTTCCCAGGGCCACGAGGGTGGCCCAGGGAGCCAGGGCCAGGAAAGCCCCGGCGCTGGTGGCGATCCCCTTCCCTCCCTTGAACCGTACCCAGAAGGAGAACACGTGGCCCAGGATGGCGGCGGCGGCATAGGCCAGTGCCCATTCCCAGGCGGCCGTCTGGTCTCGTTGAGGGAAGTACCAGACCGGGAACCAACCTTTGAAGATGTCCACCAGGCCCACCGGGATGGCGGCCCTCCATCCCAGGATCCGGTATGTGTTGGTGGCTCCCAGGTTTCCGCTCCCCTTCTTTCGGAGGTCCATGCCGAAGAAGAGGTGGCCCGCCAGGTAACTGGTGGGCGTGGCCCCCAGCAGGTAGGCCACCACGATGAATACGAGCGGAATCACGGCGAAGCCTGCTTCCCCGTTTGGAAGATCATCTTTCCTGGCTTCCCCTGAGGCGGATGCGGATGGGGCTGCCGGTGAAACGCCACCGGGCCCGGAAGCTGTTGTGCACGTAGCGAATGTAGTGGTCCGGGATCTCCTTGGGGAGATTGGAGAAGAGGACGAAGGTGGGCGGGGCCACCGACACCTGGGTGCCGTACCGGAGTCTCACGGGCCTCCCCCTGGAATGGGGCGGCGGCTGGCGTCGCATCAGCTCCTCCAGGGCTTCGTTGACCTCGTGGGTATCGATTCTCCGGTGGCGCTCCACCTGGACCTGCAGGACCATGTCCAACGTCTTGCGTACCCGTTGTCCGGTGAGGGCTGACGCGAAGAGGATGGGGACCCATTGGAGGAAGGTGGCCTTCTGGCGAACCCGCTTCTCCCATTGGGGCGCTGTGTCGGTCTCCTTCTCCATCAGGTCCCACTTGTTTACCACCAGGACCACGCCCGCTCCCGCTTCCCAGGCCTGCTCCACCACCTTCAGATCCTGGGCTGACAGCTCATCCGTGGCGTCCACCAGCACCAGGCAGACGTCGGCCTCCTGAACCACCCGGGCCGTCCGCAGCGAGCTGTAGTATTCCAGGGAGTCCTTGATTCGGGCCTGGCGCCTGAGGCCGGCCGTGTCTACGAAGACCAGGGTTTGGCCATGGTACTGCATGGGCGTGTCCACCGGATCCCGGGTGGTCCCCGCCGTCTCGCTCACCACCACGCGTTCTTCGCCAAATATGCGGTTCACGAACGATGATTTGCCCACGTTCGGCTTTCCCACCACCGCCACCCGCACGACTCCCGTCTCCCCCTCCTCCCCTGATGCCTCGGCAAACTCCGCCACCACGGCGTCCAGGAGGTCTCCTGACCCCTTCCCCGAGATGGCGCTGACGGGGTGCGGTTCCCCCATGCCCAGGGTCCAGAAGTCCAGGTAGCTCTCGTCGCCCGGCAGGTTGTCCAGCTTGTTCACCACCAGGATCACGGGCTGGGGGCTCTTGCGCAGCACCTCGGCAAGCTTCTCGTCAAGGGGATGCACACCGGTCTTGCCGTCGGTCACGAAGAGAATGACGTCGGCTTCCCGAACCGCGGCCATGGCTTGCTCCCGGACGGCCCGCTCCAGGGGTTCCTGGCTGTCCTGGATGACGCCCCCCGTGTCCACCACGAAGAACGTGTGCCCGCCCCAATCGGTCCTGGCGAAGTTCCGGTCCCGGGTTACCCCCGGCGTGTCATGGACGATGGCCAGGCGTCGGCCCAGGAAGCGGTTGAACAAGGTGGACTTCCCCACGTTGGGTCGTCCTACAACGGCCACCACGGGGATCTTCCGGCTCACAGCGCCTCCAGAGCCTGGATGAGGTCCAGGCCGGTGATCACCCGGCTCGGGAACACCGCCTCCTCGAACTGCGCCAGGGTGAAGGAATCTATGAAGAGGCCGTCGGCGTTGAGGGCCTCACCGGGCAGCAGGAGAAGGTCGCTCTCCCCGGGTGTGCCGGCGGCCTTCAGGAGGTCCCGCCCCCCCAGGAGTCCCGCTACCGTCACCAGATCGCCGAAGAGCTCGTTGGCGGCGGCCCGGACCACTACTGAGGCCCCCGTGGCATCTTCCAGGCGAGGCGCCAGGGCTGCCATGAAGGGCATCATGGCTTGCCCCGTGAGAATCCGCACCGTCAAGCCGTCCAGCCTCCGGACGGAGGGCAAGCCCTCCTCGAAGGCCCTGAGGAAGACAGCCACCGATCCCACCCCATTTTCCGTCAGGTCCCAGGAGCCGTAGTAGTCCCAGGGGGGGAGGGGCCGTCCCGCCCGGAGGTACATCTCGTCGGCGCAGTAGACCCACCCCTCCCCCCGTTCCCCCAGGGCCTGCTCCCGGATCCGGTCCACCTGGGTGATGGCGGCGTCCGCCTCTTCCGGCTTCAGGGGCCGGACCGGTCGGTTCACGTTGTACCTGGTCAGTCCCACCGGAACCACCGACAGGCTCCGGATGCCCGGGCCCAGGCGGTAGAGGTCTTCCATGGTGCGTTGGAGATGGGGGCCATCGTTCCATCCCGGGCACAGGACCGCCTGAGTGTGGACCTCCAGCCCGTGCCCGAGCAGGAAGGAAAGCTGCTCCAGGATCAGCCCCGCCCGGTCGTTCTTCAGGAGCCGGGTCCTCACCTCGGGCTCGGTGGCGTGGACGGAGACGTAGAGGGGCGAGATACGCTGGTGCACCAACCTCTGCAGCCCTTTCCGGCCCAGGTTCGTGAGGGTGACGTAGCTCCCGTAGGTAAAGGAGAGGCGGAAGTCGTCGTCCCGGAGCCGGAGACTGGGACGGGCGTCAGGGGGATTGCCGTCGATGAAGCAGAAGACGCACTTGTTGGCGCACTCCCGCACAGTGTCAGGGGCCGGGATCAGGCCCATGGTCTCTCCCTCGTCTTTGACGATCTCGTGGACTTCCCGACGGCCCTGGGGAGAGATGGTCTCCATCTCCAGCTCCGGGTCTGACAGGAGAAACGTCAGGTCGATGCCGTCCCGGACCCGCTGTCCGTTGATCCGGACGATGCGGGTTCCAATCTGCAAGTGGAGCTCTTCGGCGATGCTCCCGGCCTCTATCCCGGCGATTCGAACCACAGGATCACGTCTCGAAAGAAGAAGAGGAAAGAACTGCAAAGTATAGAAGGAGCAGTGATTTCGATCAATCGTGAGGCGGGTGG
>PXFI01000327.1 GCA_003564295.1 Gemmatimonadota bacterium
AATGCCATGCTACATATCGTTACAGCGGGGCATTCGACTAGTGATACTGTTCAGCGTGAAGTCATCAGAGCATATACTCATATGTTGTGGCGTTAGCAGCATAATAATAACACTCACAACGAGTAATGGTTTCGTAAGCTTTACGTAAACGCGCAAGTCGACTTGCGCGTTTAGCCATTTAGCTGAATCATGTCGATTATTCTACGTTGGCGGATGTCTTGCTCGTGAAACATATCGATGAGCGTGAGCTCATCAATTAGTATCTTATCGCCCTTCTTGGTTCGTCCGCTTTTTTGCACGGTTGCGTGGGCGCGGTAGTTATCGCCGCAGTATTGCGGCTCATCAAAAATAGCTTCATGGTCCAGCAGCTGGCTATAGAGTTCATTATGCAAATTCTTAAGTGCCGAGCTCATATCGAGGAGAGTGACACGCAGGTCATGGTTTGCGCCAAACATCTCATCATCTGCAGCTACTGCATTCGCAGGCGGAATACCCTCAACAGCCTTGCCCACCAACTCCAATATTTTGTTTTCATCCATATCGATAGCGAAACGAGGCACGACCGTCACGTGTAGCGGCCAATTTTTCATATCAAACACACCACTTTTTGGTGGTTCTTCCAAGAGCTTCACAAATACATATTTTTGCATGCAAACAGCCTTATTTTTTGGATTTTACGAGGTGCGAGGCGATGAAGGCGACGAACAAGCCGAAGATGATAGCTCCGGCGAACATTGACAGTATGCCCACCGCGCGGCCGCCTGATGTCATTGGATAGACTTCGCCGACGCCCGTATTGGTCATGACTTCAGATATGAACCAAAAACTATCATAAAACGTCGTGACGGTCGGGTTGACTGCCTGCTCCAGCAGATAAAACGCGAGCGATCCACCCAGCAAGACTGCCGTGAGTAACGTGACAATCAGCGCCATATGCGTCTCCTTGAGCACGTGAGCCAGTGACTTGGTAAATAGGCTCACCCGCGCCAGTATACTCGTCATGCGCACCAGGCGAAACAGCCGTATCAGCATCAGGCTACGGAGTGCTTGTGTGCCGCTGGCGGTGACTGGGATAGAGGCGAGGATTTGCCACCAGTTTTGCTTCATAAAATCTTTGCGTTTGTCGCTCTCCACTAGCCGTATCAAAAACTCGGCGCCAAATATCAGCGCCACCGTCAGGTCTATTAGGCGAATCATCGCCAGCGTCTCGCCCGTTGGGCTCGCCGTCAGCTCAAAGCCCAGCAGCCCAACGCTCACTAGCGCCAACACAATCAATAGTGAGTCATTAAAGATTCGTATATTGGCTTCTTTCATTAATACCCATAATACACCATAAGCAATTTCGTAACCTAAGCGACAAATGAACGCACCAGTTGACTGGTGCGTTCAGTGATTGCGTTAACTTTGCCTGAAAAGATGGCAGCGAAACGGCTTTTCTGCAAAGGCGCGCTACCTAGTTGTTTCGATTTACTAATTCTATGATTTGCTCAACGGTTTCTTCGACATTCTGTTCGGTGGAGTCTATTCTGATGAAATCATCAAATGCTGGGGAGGACAGATAATCGATGTGTTCATCAATGGTCTCTTCGCCCATATAGTATTTCTCGTCGCGCTCTACGTCTCTTATTTTGATAGTCTCTTTTGCTGGATATAGCATAAATTTATGGTTTATCTTCAGGTTAGACGATAACTCACCCCAGCCTTCAGTATGCATATATCCACCGATGACCACCGCAAAACCATGATCAGCAAAATTCTTGCTCATCAAAGCAATAGCCTCACCGACGAGCCTCCACTCACTGTAGCGCCAAGCCTCCTCGCCGTCAGGCTCCTTGTTTTTGTAGAAGCCGCTAATAATCATGTGTTTTATATGGTCGATTTCAATGAAGACGCATTTTTCGATTGTTTTAGCGAGCGCCAATGAAACAGAGCTTTTGCCGGACCCAGTTGGTCCTGTTATAGCGATAACTTTACCCATGGCTATAGATTAGATTCACTTCCTCTCATTGGCAATAGTGATTATTGCTATCAGGCCTGAGTTCGTTGGATCGATACGTTGCCATTTGTCGTGGGCTAGGACGTTGTGTCTTGGGTGTAGGTATTCAATGTTTTGGTAAGCTTTGGTGCTGTATATCAGCCAGATATCGACGGGGTGCTGTGGCCGCTCCTCGCATTTTGGCTTGAATACGTGAAACCCCTCAAGGATTTTCAAAATATCATCATCACCCTCGTATGGCGCAGCGTAGATTGTGTCTGGTTCATCAGGGTCTTCATAGTCTCGACCACCGGCAAGTATTTTCGCTAGTAGCTGTTTTTTTGTCATATCATGTTTTCCGGATTGGACGCCACGGACGAGCAGATCGTCGTCACTACTTGAGCGTACTTGCTCAATCGCTGAACTAATCTGCTGAGCTATTTTTGAGAGCGTATCATCTTGGGTCTGCCTAGAGTGTTCAAAGGGATTAGCATCGTCATCAAAACGATATGTAGCAATTTTAATTTCATAAATCATTTTGCCACTCAATGATGCTACTCAAGTGTGCCGATTTGTAGTTCGGCGAGGGCTGATAGTGCTCTGTTGGAGTGTGGTCGTCCGCTGCCTATGACTTCACCATCGTCAGTTTCGCGATTATTGAACAGCCTGCTCCCATCGACGCCACATGCTTCGAGAATCTCAGCGCCACCAGGGTGTCGATCGATGTAGGTCGTCAGATCGTAGACGTTGCCATCGATGATAGTCCAGCAATCATCGGCACTACTGCGCTCTGCCACTTCGGCCGCCGTAAAGGCTGTCGTTTCGGCGGTTTCGGTTTGTTGTACTGTCTCGGTGGCTGCCGTTTCTTCGACCGCTGACTCTTCCTCACTTTCGTTAAGTAGCATCACAGTTGCCGCTGCTATGAGTGCAACTGCTAGCAGTACAATCACTAAAACAACTGGTTTTTTCATACGTATATCTCCTTATTTTTTCCTTATCCATCATAACAATAATGCTTAATAGCGGCGAGTTTTTATGTGAATCGTTGATGGCGCCTGGATACCGCTGCCTGGGCCTTCCTTACTGGAGCAAGCTGGTTTCTATAGTCGGAC